>DATMLZ010000061.1:0-53169 GCA_035569955.1 Candidatus Acidiferrum sp. | reverse complement strand
CTTGCATGTAAAGGGTGAAATCACCGGCAACGAAGACCTGGCCATCGACGGCAGCGTTGAAGGGCTGGTTCACCTGGAAGATCGCAAGCTTACCGTGGGTGCGAGCGCCCGCCTGACGGCGGACGTCATCGCCCGCGAAGTCGTGGTTTATGGCAACGTGAAGGGCAATCTTCGTGCGCGCGACCGGATCGAAATCAAGAAGGACGGTTCGGTAGTGGGCGATTTGACGACGGCCCGGATCATGATCGAAGACGGCGCCTACTTCAAGGGCTCCATCGAGATCGACAAGGCCGGCGAGGGAGATAGCGACGACAAGTCGTTCTCTCGTTCCCGCAGTACGACGACCGCTTCGGTCTAAACGAACTCATCTTGCACCGGTTCGCGCCTCGGGCATGGCTTTCCCCGGCCCGACGCGCGTCCGTTGCCCGCACTAAGAGACACGCGCGGGCCAAACTCGGCCGAGCGAGGCCCGCCGCTGGCTCTTCCCTCCTGTTTTCCTCAACCCATAATCAGGTGCAGGACCACGGCCGCAAAAATCAGTCCGGCGACCAGAGTAGCGCCGAGGACCATCACGGTGATGGCGTTGCGGCGCAATATGCCGAGACTGTCATAGACGTCGTGGCGGAATGAAGGGCTCCGACTCCAAACCTGAAGCAGGGCGCCAAAACCAATCGCAACAGCCGAAGCGGGCAGAACCAGAAATATCATCGCAGCGCCAGATTGCGAGATGTGAGAGACAGTCCACTCAACTATCTCCCGGCACAGGTGCGCCGGCTGAAACTCGCGCGGTTGCAGCAGACGCAGCACGGCGGCAGCCAGGAAAACCGAAGCGGGTAACACCATCAACCATTCACTGAAGGCAAGGAGCGGCGAAGCACAAAGAGGCGTTTGTTGCCGGTCAGGCGAGCTCATAAATCTCCCTTCGAGTACTTTGTATTACAAAGTACATGTATCCGTCAAGCGGATTGTTGGGGATTGGAGCGTCGAGGTCCCCCGGAAAACCTAGGAGGTCTTGTTTGGACCGCCTCCCGGTCGCTTCTTTTCCTGCTGCGGCGGGTGCTGATCGGCGCCAGGCAAGGCGACGCGCGGGAGGGATTTGGCTTCATACTGCGCGAGTTTGAGGAGTCCGGTGGTATCGGGGAGCGTCGGCGCTCCGCCGGGCGTCTGCTTGAGGCGCAGGGCGGAGCTGAGGCTGCCAAACGTGCTTCGGCGCCAATCGCTGACGTTGGTTTCGCGCACGCCGGTGAACTCTTCGAGCAGCCGCAACACAGACGTGTGGTCGTACGTCTCGCTGCTTACCCAGCCGCCCGTGGTCCATGGCGAAATCAGGATGCAAGGCACACGGAACCCTCCGCCAATGGGCAGCCCGTTGATGTATTCGTGCGCGGTGCCCGGCGGAGGAGTTGGCGGCGCGACGTGGTCGAATATTCCGTCGTTCTCATCGTAGTTGAGGACGAAGAGCGTCTTGGCCCAGACGTCCGGATTCGCCGCGATTGCGTCGATCTTGCTCGCTACGAACGCAGCGCCATCGGCAGGCATGTAGTCGGGATGCTCGGATTGAAAGTCGGTGCAGATAATCCACGAAACAGCTGGAAGCTTGTCATTGATCGCGTCGTATTCGAACTGACCCTCCGCTCCGTAAGCCGCACCTTTCAGATAAAGCGATGAGCGACGGGGCGCGTCCATGAACACGGTGAAATTCTCGAGCATGTTGCAGCCGTAGTTGTTTTCCGTCTGGTAGATCTTCCAGCTGATCCCGGCTTCTTCGAGCCGCTCGGGATAGGTCTTCCAGCCGTAGCCTTCATCCGGCACAACGTTGCTGATGATCGGGCCGCGGCCTGCGCCGTCGGGATCGATCGTACCCGTCATGTAGTACATGCGATTCGGCCAGGTTGGGCCCATCATCGAGCAGTGGTAGTTGTCGCAGATCGTGAAAGCTTCGGCGAGTGCGAACTGGAAGGGAATGTCTTCGCGCGTGTAGTACCCCATGCAATAGGGGCCGTTGCGGCCGTCGGCTTTGCGGTGGGCCTGGAGCCACTGGTCCATCTTGCCGCCGTTCCATGCTTCGTGCTGTACGGCCCAAGCATGGCTCGTGGACGGTATCTTTTGCGCGCTGCTGGCGCGCGTATCCAAATGGAAGGGCAGCAGGTATCGGTTCGGATTCTCGACGTCAGGCTGATAAAAGACCGATTTGCCGTTGGAGAGCGCGAGTGCCTTGGGGTCATCAAAGCCGCGCACGCCGGCGAGCGTGCCGAAATAGTGATCGAAGGACCGATTCTCCTGCATGAGCAGCACGATGTGCTTGATATCCGAGAGGGAGCTATTTCTGGGCGCGCCCTGCGCCAGGACTTTGCGAACGTTGGGAGGCATCAGCGCGCCGGCCGCAGCCGCAGCGGCAACCTGCGCCGCGCCTTTTAGCAAACGACGGCGCGTCAGCATCACGGCCGAGCCAGTGCGATTTCCAGACCGGTCTTTCATGGGCCCTCCCGAAAGATGATTCACCGATTCGGCAAGATTGTAGTGCGATGCGGAGCGAAATTACAGCGCCCGACGTGCAATTTTACGGGCGAGTAACAAAGGGCAACGAACGATTCCCGCGCTACTCGTCGGCGCCGCCGCTCCAGGCATCGGGCGCAGCCTCTTCGAATCGCGTGTGGCGTGCGAGGAAGACGAAGTTCAGCGTGCCGGTCGGGCCGTTGCGCTGCTTGGCGATGATCACTTCGGATTTCGCACGCTCTTCGTCGGGAAGATCGCTCTTGTAGAAATTCGGGCGATTGATGAAGAGAACCACGTCCGCGTCCTGCTCGATCGCGCCCGATTCGCGCAAGTCCGACAGCTGCGGCTTGCGCTCTTCGCGCTCCGGCGCGCGCGTGAGCTGGCTGAGAACAAGAACCGGAACTTTCAATTCCTTCGCCAGTCCCTTCAAAGCGCGCGACATGCTGGACACTTCTTCCTGCCGGTTGGAGGCGCGGCGAGACGTGGCCGGAACCACCAGCTGCAAATAGTCGACGATCATGAGCGAAAGGCCGCGATCGCGCTTGAGGCGTCGCGCCTTCGCGCCCATTTCGAGCACAGTCGAAGAAGCCGAGTCGTCAATCCAGATCGGCGCCTCACCGAGTTCGCCAAGGGACGCCGTGATCCGTCCCCAATCGTCGCGATTCATGTGGCCCGTGCGGAACTTATGGGCGTCGACGCGCGCCTGCGAGGCGAGCATGCGCAGCAGCAGCGACTCCTTGGACATTTCCAGGCTGAAGATCGCGACCGGCTCGCGGTTGCGCACGGCCACATTCTCGGCAATGTTGAGCGCCAACGCCGTCTTGCCCATCGATGGGCGCGCGGCCAGAATCACGAGCTCAGAAGGCTGCAGGCCGGCCGTCTCGTTATCGAGAAACGAATAGCCTGTTGAAAGGCCGGTGATGCGCCGTCCTTCGCTGAAGATTTTTTCCAGGCGCTCGTAGCCATCGCGCACAAGTTCCTTGACGCCGATCAATCCAGCGCGAACGCGGTCCTCGGCCAATTGGAAAATCGCCGACTCGGCTTGATCAAGAATGATGTCGGCGTCGTCGCCCGCGGCCAAAGCGCGTTCCTGAATCGCGGAAGCCTGGTAGGCCAGGTTGCGGAGGACGGCCTTCTCTTTGACGATGCGCGCGTAATGCTCGACGTTGGAAACCCGCGGCATCCCTTCGGTGAGCTGCGACACGTAAGCGGCGCCGCCTGCCGCCTCCAGCTGGCCCATCCGCGTCAGGTCTTCGGTTACGGTGACGAAATCGATGCCTTGCTGGTGTTCGCCGAGGTCGATCATCCGCTCGAAGATGTGCCGGTGCTGGGGCAGGAAGAAATCATCGGCGCGCACGCGTTCGACCGCCGCATTGAGCGCGTGGTTATCGAGCAGGATCGCGCCGAGAATGCTGCGTTCGGCATCGAGATTGTGCGGAAGAGGACGTTCGAGCGTGACGTTGCTGGCCATGACTGATTCGCTTTATTTTCGCCTAGTATTTTTGCGCGCGCAAGAGGGATGTTTCACCCAGCCGTTTGACAGAATTGTTTCGCTGGAATTCCGGGCCGCCCGTTGTCGCTCGAAAATTTCCCCTGTGACGTTTGGAAGCGGTGGGCATTCTGAGCGTCACGCGTGCACGCGTCAATGACACGACCCTGTGGAGGGCTGTGGATTTTGTTGAAAACGAGGAAAACCTTGACCAGAAGGATTTCCGAGAGGAAGTTCTTGCGAGAGCACCGCGAACCAGCGCTCTCGCAAAAAATAATTATTCTTCTTTCTTCACAGTGAGCTTGACGCCGGCGCTGATGTCGCGATGCAACTTGATGGGGATCTGGTATTCGCCGATGATTTTGATGGGCTCGGCGAGCGTGATCTTCCTTTTGTCGATGGTGAAGCCCTTGGCGGCGAGTCCCTCGGAAATATCAGACGCCGTGACCGAACCAAAGAGCTGATCGTTTTCGCCAGATTTGCGCGCCACTTCGAGCTCGACACCGGCGAGCATCTCCGCGAGCTTCTGCGCGTCACCCTTTTCGACCGCTTCCTTCTTTGCAAACGTCGCGCGCATCTTCTCAAGGCGCTTCATGTTGCCCGAGGTGGCCTCCAAGGCCAGCTTGCGGGGCAAAAGATAGTTGCGTGCGTATCCTTCCGCGACATTCACGACCTCGCCGCGGTTTCCAAGCTTCTCGACGTCTTCCTGCAAGATGATCTGCATATGCGAATCCTCAATTTCCTTCCGGACGGAGCGCCGCAAGCAACGCCCCTGCGATAGAAAGCTAAGTTGTGCCAGTCGAAACCTAGAGCTCGGCCGCGAACGGCAGCAAAGCGATGTTCTGCGCTCGCTTGATCGCCACGGTCAGCCAGCGCTGATGACGCGCGCAGGTGCCGGTCATACGGCGTGGCAATACCCGCCCGCGATCCTGAATGAAGGGCGAAAGAATTTCGGCCTTCTTGTAATCGATCAGGTCGATCTTATCGACACAGAAACGGCAAACCTTCTTCTTGCGCACGAAGTTGCGCTTGCCGCGCTTGGGTCCGCCGGGCGGACGCGCGCCCTGTGGACGCGGACCTCCCGGGCGTCCGCCAAAACCGCCGGGCCCCTGGCTCTGCGGCGGCGCGCCGGCTGGTGCTCCGCCGCCCGAGGACGCCGCTTGTGTCGCGGCCGGAGCCGCGGGCGCTTGCTGCTGTGGTGCATTTGCATCTGTCATTCGAATTCTCCCTTACAAACTCTCAGGCAACCGGTGCAGCGGCTTGTTCGCCGGGCTGTCCGGGCACACCCGCCGGAACGGTTTTCTTCGGCCGGCGCGCGGCGCGCTTTTCGCGGTGCCGCTTGAACTTTTCCTGCCGCTTCAATTCCTCGTCGAGGCGCACGGTGAGGTACTTGATCACGGCGTCGGAAACCTTCAACCGGCGCTCAAGCTCCTTCACCACTTCGCCGTGCGACGAACGCACGACCATGTAGACATAGAATCCCTCGCGCAGCCGCTGCACGCGGTAAGCCATGCGCTTGCGCCCCCACTTTTCCGTCTTCTCGATTTTGCCGCCTTTTTCGGTCGCGGCGTGATCGAGCGTGGAGATCACTTTATCGATCTCGGTTTCCGGCGTATCGGGCCGGAGGATAAAAATCAGGTCGTACTGGCGCTCTTCCATAGGTCCTCGGTTTCTTGTCTTCTTTACGGCAACAGCAACTCCCCGCTACGAATTCTCTTCCTCGCCCGTGTTGCGGCGATTGAAGCGCGTCATTGCTTTCTCGACGTCCTCGGTCAAGATCAGCTCGACCGCGTCGACGGCTTCACCCGCCATCTGCTGTGCGACGCGCCGTTCATCCGGCCTCATCGGGCAGAGAACGTAATCCCTGCGGTCGCCCCACATCTGCTTGGGCTGAACGCCGAGCCGCACGCGAATAAATTCATCCGTGCCGAGCGATGAAATGATCGACTTCAGGCCGTTATGCGTACTGTTGCGGCCGCGTTCGCGAATCCGGATCATGCCCCAGGGCAGATCCACCTCGTCGATCAGCACGATCGTCTCGGACACCGTGCCTTCATAGCGCTCAAGCAGCATCCTTACAGCCACGCCGCTCAGATTCATCATCGTCTGCGGCTTGGCCAGAACGACTTCGTGTCCAGCGAGCACGCCACGTCCGACGTATGACTTTGACTCCGGCCGCGTGACCCGGATATTGGCCCGCTCAGCCAGCGCGTCGATCGCGAGGAAGCCCAGGTTGTGCGGCGTCCACTCGTACTCCTCACCGGGATTGCCGAGGCCGACGATCAGTCGCATGAACGCGTCTCACGCATGCGCCATTTCGGCGCGCAGCTGGCAGCTTACTTCTTCTTCTCGGACTTCTCGGCCTTGGGCGCAACTTCGCCTTCTGCCTCGCCCTCTTCTTCCTTCTTGCCCTTCTTGATGACCTCGGGCTCAGCTGGCGCTGTCTCTGCAGCCACCGCCGCCTCGGCCACCGGCTCTTCTTCCTTCTTGAGTGTTACGACGTGTGCCAGCACGCGGGTCGGATCAGTGATCAGCTTGATCTTCTCCGGATCAAGCGGCAGATCGGCGGCGCGCAGCTGCTTGCCGATCATCAGTTCGCTCACGTCCACTTTGAACTCTTCGGGAATGTCGCCCGGCAAGCATTCGACTTCGACTTCGCGCGTGACCATTTCGAAGATCCCACCTTGCATTTTCACGCCCTGCGGCTCGCCGAACGTGTGGACCGGTACGCGCACGCGCATCTTCACGTCCATCGCGATGCGCAACAGATCCACGTGAAGCAGCGCGCCCTTGAGCGGATCGACCTGCCAATCCTTCACCATGGCTCTTTCTTCGCTGCCGCCAGCTACGCTGACCGTGAAAATGGTGTTGTGTCCGGTTTCAGACCGCAGAATGCGTGCCACCTGCTTGGCGTTCACCGAAAGCGCCACGGCATCCTTGCGTCCGCCGTAAAGCGTGGCGGGCACCATGCCCGTGGTGCGCGTGCGCCGTGCGGCATTTTTTCCTCGGGTATCGCGAATCTTGCCTTCTACTGTGAATGTTTCCATTTGCTCGTCCTTGTTCTCAAATAATCTTCAGATGAAGAGCTCGCTGATCGAGGTTTCTTCGTGAATCGATTGAATGCCGCGCGCCAGAAGCGGCGCAACGCTCAACGTCTTGATCTTGGAAAGATTCTTGGCCGCTTCTCGCATGGGAATCGAATCGGTCACCACGACCTCTTCGATCTGCGATTCCGCGATGCGCTGTACGGCCGGGCCGGAAAGCACCGGATGCGTCGCCGCCGCAAATACTCGTGTCGCGCCATTCATCAGCAGCGCCTCGGCCGTTTTCACCAGTGTCCCGGCCGTGTCAATCATGTCATCGATCACGATGGCCGGCCGCCCGGAGACATCGCCGATCAGGTGCATCACTTCGCTGACGTTTACGTCGATGCGGCGCTTGTCCACGATCGCCAAGGGGGCATCGATGCGCTTTGCAAACAGCCGCGCCCGCTCGACGCCGCCTGCGTCGGGCGACACGACGGTCAGCGGGCCGAGCTTCTTGTTCTTGAAATATTCGACCAGCACCGGCGCGGCATAGAGATGGTCCACCGGGATGTTGAAATAGCCCTGAATCTGGGGCGCGTGCAAGTCGAGTGAAAGTACGCGGCTCGCCCCGGAAGTTTCAAGCAAATCCGCCACAAGTTTGGCCGAAATCGGCACACGCGGACGATCCTTGCGATCCTGCCTTGCGTAGGGGTAATAAGGAATCACGGCGGTAATGCGCCACGCCGACGCGCGCTTGAAGGCGTCAATCATCAGGAGCAGCTTCATCAGGTGGTCGTTGACCGGGCTCGAGCAAGGCTGCAGCAGAAACACATCCGCGCCACGCACGTTTTCGAGAATCTGGTAACGCGTCTCTCCGTCGGCAAATTGCGTATGCTCGGCCTTGCCGCGCGTCACTCCGAGTTGCGCGCAGATGGCATCGGTGAGCGCCGTGTTGGCAGCGCCGCAAAAGACCTTGAATTTGTCGTCGGTCAAACCAGTCCCTCAGAGGGCCACACGCCAACCGAGCGCACGCCCATACTTTTCCCTGGTCAGGGTTTCACAAACGAACGTGGTGTCTTCCGGAAACTTACGAGCGGTTCGGCGCGCCTGCGCTGGGTTTCGGAAGACTCCGAACACCGCCGAACCACTACCAGCCAGCGCGGCTGCTGCGGCTCCTCCCTGAAGCAATCCGTCCCGGATTTCCCGGAGTCGCGGATGGCGGCTGAAAACGGGCGCCTCGAAATCGTTGGAGATGCCTGTTTGCTGCCGGCTCCAGCACAGAGCGCAGAACTCCCAAATACTAGGGGGTTTAGGGCGATTTGTCAATTCCGCCGACACCCATTGATAGGCCTGTTTGGTGCTCACGCCGATGTCGCGCGGCGAAACCACCAGGATCGTCCTGGCTGGCATGTCCGGCAGCGGGTAGATTTCGTCTCCCCGGTTAACGGCCACCGCACGCCCGCCAAAGAGGAAAAATGGCACGTCGGCGCCAAGGCCAGCGGCGATTTCGGTGAGCCGTTCGAGCGGCACTTTTTTCTTTGTGAGCCGCAACATTGCGATGATCGCCGCGGCAGCGTCGCTTGAACCGCCGCCGAGGCCGCGAGCGACCGGCGTCTTCTTTTCGAGATGAGCCGTGATGCTTCCGCTGAAGCCGATCTCGTTAGAGACTGCCTCAATCGCGCGCATGACCAGATTTTCGCGGTCGACGGGCAGAGCCGGGTCGTTGGTCGACAGATAGACTTGCCGGTCGTTACCGCCGCTCGAGGCGATCTCGATCTCGAGCGTGTCATGCAGGGAAATCGACTGAAAGATGGTGCGTAGTTCGTGATAGCCGTCAGGACGGCGCCCTATCACGTGCAGACACAAATTTACTTTTGCAAACGCCGGAAGGCGTATCGATTTTTTCATGCGGGAGAGCTTACTGCGGTTTGTTCGAATCGACCGAGGATTTCTGCGCCATATGCTTCTTTAAGGCTTTGACCTGCGAGTCGACCTCGTTTGCCTTGTCGGCCTCGTAATCGGCAGGCAGCACCTTCTGCCACTCGGCGGCCGATTTCTCCAGTGTCTCGGCGGCCTTTTCGTCCTGTCCGAGTTTCAAATAGACGTTGCCGAGATGGCTGAGGATGGTCGGGTCGTCGCCGTCGAGCGCAATCGCTTTGCGCAAATAGGATTCGGCGTCGGTGAACTTGTTCTGCTTGTAATAAACCCAGCCCAGACTGTCCAGATACGCGCCGTTATTCGGATCCTGCGACACGGCCTTTTGAATCATCGCCGAGGCATCGTCCAGTCGCACGCCGCGGTCGGCCAGCATGTAGCCGTAATAGTTCAGCGTTGGAGCGTTGTTGGGATCGGCATCGAGAACCTTCTGGAATTCTTCGGCGGCCTGATCGTATTTCTTCTCGCGCTCGTAAATCGCGCCGAGCATGTACCAAGCCGACTGTTTGTCTTCGGCCTGGCGCGCCATCTGCTCGGCTTTTTGCGCCGACAGTTCGGCGTCGGAGTACTTCTTGCCGTGTTCCTGAACTTCGGCGATATCCAGGTAGACCTGTTGATCGCTGTCGGTGCCTTTGAGCAATCCCTGCAAAATCTTGGTCGCCGTCGAGGCGTCGCCCTTGTCGCCATAGAGGGTCGCAAGCGAACCGGTCAGGCTCGGATCGTTTGGCGAATCAACCAGCGCCTTCTTTGCTTCGGCGATGGCGCGGTCGATGTCGCGGCTGTCCCGGTAGGTATCGATGGTCAGCAATTCGGCGCGCTTTTGTGCTGCGTCACTCTGCTTGGCAAGATCGGCGTAGGCCTGAAGGGCCGCGGGATAGTTTTTGGCATGGCGGTATGCGTCGCCAAGCTGCTCGTACAAAATCGCCAGCGCTCCGGGACTGGGCGTTCCATTCGCAGAATCTTTCATTCCCGTGATGGCGTCGTTCAGAACCCGCACGGCGTCGTCGTAGCGGCCCTGATCTTCGTAGAGCAGCGCTTCGTTATCCAGAATTTCCAAATTGCCCGGAGCGAGCTGCTTTGCGCGCATCAGACTCGATTCGGCGTCCGAGAATTTCCCGAGTTGCCGATAAAGCTGGGACATGCGCAGATAGTTTTCCGAGGTACCGGGCTCAAGTTGCGCGAGCTTTTTGTATTGCTCAAGCGCGTCCGAGTACTTGTTTTCGGTCAGCAGCGTGTCGGCAAGACCGTGCCGGTGCCCGGGGTCTTCCGGGTCCATATCGACGGCCTTCTTGTAAGCATCTTCGGCCTTTGGATATTGCTTCGCCTGTGAATAGGCGTCTCCCAGCAGATCATAGACGGCGGGCGAGGAAAACTGGTCCGCCACCTGGGCGAGCAGAGCAATGGCCTCTTGCGAACGGCCCTCGTCGATCAAGAGCTGACTGAGCTGCTCGAGCGCGTCGCCATCATCGGGCGATTTCTGCAACACATTGCGCAACACCTTTTCAGCGTCATCGGGCCGGTTCTGTGCCCGATAGAGTCGCGAAAGCCAAAGGCCCGCCTCCGGATCGTCCGGAGCGATTTTCAAAATGGCTTGCCATTCGCTCGTTGCTTTCTGCACTTGCGAGGCCTGCGCGTTTGCGTCGGTGATGTCGCCGAGGGTGCGCACGTAAATGCGCGCAAGCAACCGATGGGCGTCGAGATTATCGGGATCGATCTTCAGAACTTCCTGCGCCTGAATTACCGCGTCGCGAATGCGTTGTGAAGCGGCTTCGACTTCGGCCAACCGCTCCATGATGGCCGGAGAGTTGGGTTCAAGAGCCAAGGCCTTCTTGTAGGAATCGATCGCGTCGCTTGAAAGGTCCACTTTGCCGGTCGCTTCGTATTGCTCTTCGAACTGAAGCTCCTGCATGTGTCCGAGCGTGAAGTAGTAAAGTGCTTGTGCGTGGTTGGCCGTGCTGGTCGCACCGGAAGCGGCCGGCGGCGGGGTTGTTGTGGAGGCCGGAGCCTGCCCGAACGCCTGCGCGCCGGAGATCAGAACCAAGCCCAAAATTCCTGCCGAAAGAGTTTTTCTCATGCGCCCCACACTGTTTATGATAGCAGTTGGCAGGGGCGCGTCAAACGTCCACCCCGACCAAGGTTCCACCGGCACCGGTGATCCTAAGTAATAGGACGCGTCAAACTCAAAACGGGGTGCACGCGATCGGTAAATTCGGCTCGCGTCAAACCAGTAGAGCAATCGCCCGAAATATGCGAAAAAGGAAACAATGTCTCGCAGGCCTCTGAATATGCTCGGCTTCCGCATCGGCGCGCTGATTGCCCTGGGCTGCGCGTTTCTGACAGCCGCATACGCAAATCAGGCAGACCCTGTATCTGCGCCAAGCGCCAAGGCCGTCGAAGGCGACCTGGGAGCTGCGGTCGCGCCGCAAATTACCCTCAGCGACTTGGCCTGGTTGCAGGGGCAATGGAGCGGCAGTTGGGGACCTCGCCTTGCGACGCAAACCTGGTCAGTGCCGCGCGCAGGCACGATGGTCGGCACGCTGCAGATCGTCGAAAACGATAAAACGCTGGTGGTCGAATTCGTGACGATCACCGAAACACCGGCGGGAATCGAATATCGTCTGTTGCATTTCACCCCGTCGCTTGCGCCCTGGGAAAAGTCAGGACCGGCGGTTCTGGCCCTGATGAGCATGGACTTGAAGAAATTCGTCTTTCAGAACCAATCCGACGGAGAGCCACAACAAATCGTCCTGACGCGCACCGACCCCGATACGTACGTGGATCATTCCGAAATTCTTCCCGAGAACGGCGATCCGCAATCGACCGAGATCACGTTCCATCGCCAGAAGCCTAGTGCCGGAAGTGCCGTACACCGGTAAGAACCATCGCCATCCCCAGTTTTTCAGCGGCAGCGATCGAATCGGCGTCGCGGACCGATCCGCCCGGCTGAATCACAGCCGTCGCTCCTGCCTGGCCGGCCACTTCAATGCTGTCCGGAAACGGGAAAAACGCGTCGGACGCGATCACGCTGCCGGCAAGGGAAAGTCCGGCCGTCGCTGCCTTCATTACGGCGATTTTCGCGGCATCCACGCGACTCATTTGTCCGGCGCCGACGCCGACCGTTTGCCCGTCGCGCGCGAAAACGATGGCATTTGATTTCACGTGCTTGCAGACTTTCCAGGCAAACAGCAGCGATTTCATTTCGGCTTCGCTGGGAGGGCGCTTGGTCACGACCTTCAGGCGCGCCGGATCGAGTCTGTGGCGGTCCGGTTCCTGCACCAGGACGCCGCCGGAAATGCGCTTCAGTTCTAGCCGGGTGCACGGCGCAGCCGCAGGCATTTCCAGCAGCCGCAGATTTTTCTTGGCTGCGAATTTCTCGCGCGCTTCGGCTTGGTAAGCGGGGGCGACGATGCACTCGACAAACAGCTTCGCCACTTCTTCGGCCGCTGCCCCATCGAGGGGTCGATTGAATGCCAGCACTCCTCCAAACGCAGATATCGGATCGCAAGCCAGGGCCTTCAAATAAGCCTCACGCAGCGACTCCTGCTCGGCCGCGCCGCAAGGATTGTTGTGCTTGATGATCGCCACGCCTGGCTGGTCGAATTCCTCAACCAGCGCCCAAGCCGCATCCAGATCGACCAGATTGTTGTAAGAAAGCTCCTTGCCCTGCAGCTGCGTCGCCCCTGCAAGTCCCGAGGGCGCGGCACCGGCGGGCGCGTAGAGCGCCGCGCTCTGGTGCGGATTTTCCCCGTACCGCATCACTTGGCGCCGTTCAAGCGCCACGTGAATCCGCAGCGGCAATTTCTCGGACTCGATCATGCTTACCGAGCCATTTGCCGACAGGCGCTCGAGCTCGGTCGCGATTTCGCCGTCGTAACCAGACGTCCGCGCAAAGGCTTTGCGCGCCAGGGCGAGCCGAGTGGCCAGAGCGAGCTCCTTTTTCTCGCGCAGCTCAGCAAGCACTGCTGCGTAGTCGGCCGGATCGGTCACGACACCCACGCTCTGGAAATTTTTCGCGGCCGAACGGATCATCGCCGGCCCACCGATATCGATATTTTCGATCAGTTCGTCCGGTGTCACCCCGGGCTTTGCGGCCGTAGCGGCAAAGGGATAGAGATTCACAACCACAAGATCGATTGCGCTGATTCGGTGCTCCGCCACGGTCTTGCGGTCTTCTTCTTTGGCGCGCTGAAACAGGATACCGCCGTGCACTTTGGGATGCAGCGTCTTCACGCGGCCGCCGAGCATCTCGGGCCATCCTGTCAGATCTGACACGTCGCGCACAGCAATTTTCGCGTCCCGCAGCAGCCGCGCCGTTCCTCCCGTGGATACGATCTCCACGCCCAGCGACGCCAGGCCGCGCGCGAAATCTTCTATGCCTGTCTTGTCAAAGACGCTGATCACCGCCCGCTCGATGGCCAAAGCAAAACCTCCTCGCCGAAATAAGAGCAGGTAGTGTATGTGTTTGCGAAATTTTTCGGAAGAGTGAAACCGGGAAGGTAAGGCGGGAAGAGTCTAGTTCGAAACGCGGGCCTTCAGCTTTACTTTGCCGCCTTCGATGCTTACCGTGTACTCGACTTCATGGCCGCCCTTTGATTTCAGGTCCTTGGTTTTATTGCGGACGAATTTCTCGAAATCCTGCAAGCTGGGCGCGCCGGATTTTTCGCCGGTTTCGGTTCGGGCTTCGATAAGCTTGTTATAGAGCGTCTCCAGCTTTTCGCGTTCCTTTTCCGGGTTCGAAAACGAGAGCACAAACGGATCGCGCCTTCCGGGCACCGCAATGTCTCCGGCCGCGAGTTCGTGATTTCCGTTCCCGTTTCCGCCCGTTTGTTCTGCTGCCAGCTTGCTTTGGCGTTCGGCTTCGATCGCTTTCGCCGCCACTCCGAAGTGACGCTGCGTCGTGCCGCTTTCGCGCTGCATCGTCTTCTTGCGCCAAAAATCCTGATATTTTGCGTAGGTCTGCGTGAGGTTGTTCAGCTTGAACCGTTGCCCGAAATTCAGGTCGCCGGACTTTTCGTTGCATCGGCGCACGAGGTTGTCGAGCCGCCATTGCGTATCTGCAGGCGGGCGTTTGCGTCCGCCGCCGAAGAACTGCTCGTACTCAATCTTAAGCGTGCGAATATCCCGCTCGATTTGGTTCAAGTCTTCGTCGATTGTGGACATAGGCTATCTTGTAGAACAGGTGAGATTTCAGGGTAAATTGCCCAGCCTCTCGCGTCAATCAACCCGTCGCCGCCTTTGTCGCAAATGGCAAGGCCAATCCCGCACTGGCAGGTGGTTGAAATCCACCAACCCGCCGCGCGAAAACCACCGAGCCCTGACTAATGGCCGCTTCTAGGAAAGCGCGAGATATCCCGTAACTAATAGACATAGAATGATTTATCGGCATTCAGAAGGAAAGGTCGGGTTTGGCACGCGCCCTGCCCTATACACAGACGAGAGCAAGGACGCCCGAGCAAGGCAGCAAGGCTCAAGCAGGTTGCGCGGCTCTCAGGAGGACTTCAATATGCGATATTTCAGAATTCTTGCGGTGCTCGGCGTTTTGCTGATTCCCGCTTCCTACGCCCAAGCGCAGAGAGTCGTGGTCGGCGTTGGAGTTGGCGCACCTGCCGTGGCAGTCGGCCCGGCGCCTGTCTGCGCCTATGGCTACTACGGCTACTACCCGTACGCTTGCGCACCCTACGGCTACTATGGACCGAGCTGGTTTGCGGGCGGATTCTTCATCGGAGCTGGCCCGTGGTATCACGGTTGGGGCCGCGTCGATTGGTATCACCCCGGCCTCTATTATGGCCCGCGGTTCTACGGTCGACCCGGATTCTATGGCCGCCCCGGCCCGGCTTTCCGCGGACCGGTTTATCACGGCCCGGTCTTCCATGGCCCGGCAGGCGGATTTCACGGAGGGGCTGAGTTTCACGGCGGTGGCAACTTCCACGGTGGCGGCAACTTCCATGGCGGTGGCAATTTCCACGGTGGCGGCGGGTTCCACGGCGGAGGCCGCAGGTAGGTTTCGTCCCTAGCTCGCGCGCGACGGCCGGCAGATCCCCCTCTGCCGGCCGTTTCGTTTTTCCGCGGAATTATTTCTCGGCGTTCCCGTTCGAATCAACCACGCTAACCGGGCCGTATTTTTTTAATACGTCCTCGATTTGCTTGCGGTCCCCGACAGCGACCCATTCGATGTGCGAGAGGTCCACGTATTTTTTTGCGACCGCTTCGACCGCTGTCGGATCGACGGCAGAAATGTGATCCGGATACGTATCCCAATAATCCGCGGGCAATCCGAAATACTGGACGTTCATCCAACCGCCCAAAACCTGCGAGGGCGACTCGAGCGAAAGAGCGAAGCTTGCGATGATCGATCGCCGCGCGTCGTCCAATTCGCTTTCCGGCACCGGTTCGTTCGCGATGCGCTTGTATTCGTAAACGAAGCGATCCATCGAGCCATCCGTCACCGGTGTGCGTACTGACGCTGACCCGATCCAGTCACCCGGATAGAGATTCGCTGTCACGTTGCTGTAGGCCCCATAGGTGTAGCTGTGTTCTTCGCGCAAATCCAGAAAGAGCCGCGCCTGGGGCCCGCCGCCGAGCACCTGGTTCATCACAACGAGCGGAAAATAGTCAGGATCGGTCCGCTTCACCGTGCGCGTCCCTGCCAGTATGACGGTCTGCACCGAATCGGGACGATCGACCAGGGTAATCCGTGACGGGCCGCCCGTTCCTGATTTTGGCATTTCGAGCGCCGGTTCGGACGCACCGCTCCAAGCGCCAAAATACTTGGTGACGAGCGCTTTCATGTCGTCGGACCTGAAGTCGCCCGATACTCCGAACAGCGTGTTTCCCGCGCGGTAATGCTGATCGTGAAATTTCTTCAAATCGTCGGCCGTGACTTTCTCAATCGAATCCTTGGTGGCCGAAACCACCGCGAGCGGTGGTTCGACGAAAAGCGCCTTGCGCAGCGCCTCGGTCCCCAGGAAATTCGGGTTCGCGCGACGCTGCTCGAGGTTGGCTTCCTCCCGTTGCTTGAATTGCGCGAGTTCGGTCCCGGGGAACGTCGGATGCAACACGATGTCGCTCATCAGGTCGAGCAAATGATCGGCATCGCCGGAAAGCCCGGTTGCGCTGACCGACGTGAATCCGGCTCCGAAAGCGGATGAAGCACCGAGCGTCGCTCCCAGCGAATCGACTTCAGTCGCCAGCTGCACGCTCGAGCGCTTTTCGGTCCCCTCGCGTAACATGCCGGCCGTCATCGAAGCCAGGCCGGGCAATCCATCGGGATCCGCCAGTTGCCCCGGCCGGATCATCATGCTGAACGAAATCGTCGGCAGCTTGTGATCCTCAAGCAGCAATAACGTCATTCCGTTCGGCAATTTCACGATCGTCGGCCGCGGCAGCTTCACGCGCAGTACTTCCTTGCTCACAGGGGCGCGATTGAGCCGCACGACTTTGCTCACGTCCGAGGACTTGTTGTTGTCCTGAGCAAACAACGCGCCGCCGGTCGACATAAAGAGCGCGCCCGCCGCCGATAAGACCAACCCGTGCCGCAATGCCTTCACGATTTTCGCGGTTCCGATCATTGCGCACCTCCCGCGGCCGCTGCTTGCTTCGGAGATGGAAGCGTCGTCACCACGGCCAGCTGATCGCGAACGAAATATTTCTTCGCCGCGGCGTGAATTTGATCGACGGTGACCGCCGCTTCCTTGTCTGCCAAGGTGTTGATGAGTTCGGGATCGTTGTAAAGCACCGCGTCTTCGCCGATGTCGTTCGCCGTCTGCAGGACCGACCGCCTCGTGTCGATAAATCGTCGCAGATCCTGTGCGCGGGCCTTTGCCAGTTCCTCGGGCGTCACGCCGTCTTTCACCACCGCAGCGATTTCTTCATCAATGGCTTTCTCGAGGTCCTCGACCTTTACGCCGGGCCGCGGCGTGCCGAGAATATAGAAAAGACTCGGTCCGATCCGCTCGTCCGGCTCGGCGCTTACGCTGGCGGCCAACTGCTTTTCCTTCACCAGATGCTGATAAAACCGCGAACTCTGCCCCGAGCTGAGAATGGTGGCCAGCATCTGCATCGCGAAATTGTCGGGGGTGTCTCCTGCCGGGATTCGATAAGCCTGAATCACCTGCGGCAACCTCGCGAGCGGGTCGTAGATCGACTCGCGGCGCTCGCCGTAATGATCCTCTTCTGAAAGATCGACTTTCGGTGGCGCCGGCTGCGAGGGAATCGATTCGAAATATTTCTTCACCTTCGCTAACGCGTCGGCCGGATCGAAGTCGCCGACAATTACCAGCACCGCGTTGTCCGGGGCGTAATACGTCCGGAAAAAGTCCTTCACATCATCGAGCGAAGCCGCGTTCAGGTCCGCCATCGACCCGATTGTCGAATGCTTGTAGGCGAAATTATCAAACGCCAGGCTGTCGATATCCAGGTACGCATGCCCGTACGGCTGATTATCGACGCTCTGCCGTCGCTCTTCCTGCACGACTGCGCGCTGGTTATCCAGGTTCGGCTGCGTGATGGCGAGCGAACGCATTCTGTCGGATTCGAGATACAAACCGAGGTCGAGCTGGTTCTTGGGCAGCTCTTCGAAATAGACCGTGCGGTCGTCGGTTGTGTTGCCGTTCATCCCGCCGCCGTTATTGAGCACGAGCAGAAAATGTTCGCCCTTGCCGACGTTGTCCGATCCCTGAAACATCATGTGCTCGAAAAGATGCGCAAAACCGGTGCGGCCGGGCCGTTCGTTGCGGCTGCCCACGTTGTAGCTGACGTTGATGGCATAGACGGGAGCCGTGTGATCGGGCACCAGAATCACCCGCAGCCCGTTGGAGAGTTTTGATTCCTGCAGATCGAGAGGCGGCACCTTGACGTCGGACGCCGCTGCTACTTTTCGCGAACCCAACACCAGCCCGCACACGCCGCACAGCACAACTAAGCCAGCGGCTACCAGCTTTCTTTGCATACCCACCTCCAGGTGCTCCACATTTTCCCCTAATCACCAGCGCCTTTCAATTCGCCCGCCTTGACTTTCCCAAAACCCGGTCCATAGACTTGTTGGTTCGACTGCCCCCATGGCGAAATCCGAAGGCAAGACGATCACAATCGGCGTTACCGGTGCGAGCGGAGCCGCATACGCAAGGGCTGTTTTGCGGCTTCTCGACGCTGATCCCCGGGTCTCGCGCGTTTATCTGGTGGTCAGCGACGCGGGGCTGCGTCTGATCGCTGGCGAGCTCGGCCTGGTCGCCGCCGATGGCAACAAGCTCCCGGGACTTTTGACGGCGACCGCCGCAAAAAGTATCGAGTATCTGCCCAATAAGGACATCGGCGCCAGCATCGCCTCGGGCAGCGCGAACGTCGATGCCATGGCGATCGTGCCGTGCTCGGCGGGCGCGCTCGGGGCCATCGCCGCCGGGATCGCCAACGACCTGCTTACCCGCGCCGCTGACGTCTGCCTCAAGGAGCGCCGGCCGCTGATTCTCTGTCTGCGCGAAACGCCACTCAATCGCATTCATATCGAGAACATGATGCGCGTCCACGATGCGGGCGCCACGCTCATGCCCGCAATGCCCGCGTTTTACTACGGCCCGGAGACAATTGACGACTTGGTCGGGCAGTTCGCTTTTCGCGTGCTCGCGCAGCTCGGCCTGCCGCAAGAGAAGCAGTATCGTTGGAAAGGCGGAAAAGCGTAACGCATGGCAAAGTCCCGCATCCTGACCGTCTTTGAAATGATCAAAATCGAGCACTCGGTCTTCGCCCTGCCGTTTGCTCTTGTGGGCGCATTGCTTGCCGCGCGCGACGAGGGCCACTGGCCTTCGTGGCTCGAGATTTTCTGGATTGTCGTGGCCATGGTTGGCGCGCGATCCGCAGCGATGACCATCAATCGTATCGCCGACCTCCCCTACGACGCGCGGAACCCGCGTACGGCCAATCGCGCACTCCCGGCCGGACAACTGTCGGTTGGCTTCGCTTGGGTTTTTACGCTGGCGGCTTCGGCGCTGCTGGTAGTTGCGGCGTGGCAACTGAATCGTCTCGCTCTGGAACTTTCGCCCGTCGCGCTCGCCGTCCTGTTTTTCTATTCCTATACCAAGCGCTTCACGTCTCTCTCGCACGTCGTGCTTGGTTTTTGTCTGGGGATGTCGCCCGCAGCCGCCTGGATCGCGATTCGCGGCTCGCTCGACCTGCGCATGCTTATTCTTTCGGCGGCCGTCACGCTGTGGGTGGGCGGATTCGACGTTCTCTACGCCTGCCAGGATATCGATTTCGACCGCTCCGCAGGCCTGCACTCGATCCCGAAAAAGTTCGGTGTGGCCGGATCGCTCGCCATCGCGCGCGCCATGCACATCTTGATGGTCGCGTTGCTCGCTTGGCTGGCCGAAAGCTTCCATCTCACCTGGCCGGCCTGGGCGGGAATCGCTGTGGTTGCGGCCCTGCTGGCGTACGAGCATTCGCTTGTAAGAGCGAATGATCTCAGCAAAATTAACGCCGCATTTTTCACGGTAAACGGCTATATTAGTTTGTTGTTTCTTCTTTTTTGGGGCGCAGCGGCTTTCGTGATGCACCCGTAGCCGCTGCCCAAGCGAGAACCGTCGAACGCCGATGAACGAAGCCCTGCAGATTACCGACGCGCGCCTCGAACCGATCGCGCCAAAAGTCCTTGCCGGAGAACGGCTCTGTGCCGAAGACGGTCTCGCGCTGTTTGAATCCCACGACCTGCTGGCGCTCGGGTGGCTTGCGAACCATGTCCGCGAAAAGCGCCACGGCAATCTCTGCTATTACAACGTCAACCGGCACATCAATCCGACCAACGTGTGCGTTGCGCACTGCAAGCTCTGCGCTTTCGGCCGATCCCCGGACGCTGCGGGCGCCTACACGTTCGCTCTGGAGGAAATCTTCGAGCGCGCCGCGCACGGCGTCTCGGAAGGAGCGACCGAGTTTCACATCGTCGGCGGACTGCACCCGGATCTTCCGTTCGAGTATTACCTCGACCTGGTTCGCGGCCTCAAACAGCGCTTTCCCCACGTGCATTTAAAGGCCTTCACGGCGGTGGAAGTTCACTATTATTCGCGGCTCGCGAAAATTACGCTGCGCGAAGTTCTGGTGAAAATGAAGGAGGCCGGCGTCGATTCGCTCCCCGGTGGCGGAGCGGAAATTTTTCATCCGCGCGTTCGCCGCATCATCTGCGATCACAAAGTAAGCGGCCAGATGTGGCTCCAGATCGCGCGCACCGCTCACGAACTCGGCATGCGCTCGAACGCAACAATGCTCTATGGCCACGTCGAAACGCACGAAGAGCGCGTTGATCACCTGTTGCGCCTTCGCGAAACGCAGGACAAAACCCGCGGTTTCCAAACGTTCATTCCACTTGCGTTTCACCCGGCCAACACGCCGCTCGCGCACTTGCCCGGGCCGACTGGAATGGATGATCTCAAGACGATCGCCGTCTCGCGCCTGCTGCTCGACAACTTCGACCACATCAAGGCGTATTGGATCATGCTGACGCCGCGTATCGCGCAGGTTGCGTTGCGTTTTGGCGCCGATGATCTGGATGGAACCGTCGTTGAGGAGAAGATCTATCACGATGCCGGCGCGACCACGCCGGAATTTATGAGCCGCGGCGAACTTGAGCGCCTGATTCGCGCTGCTGGACGCGTCCCGGTCGAGCGGGACACCCTCTACAACCGCGTCGACCGGTCGGGTCCTGTTCCCGTCTCGAAGCCCGCTCCGCCTGCAGACGGATCGATCTCGGAAACGTCACTCACTCTGAACGTCTGAAAAGGACGTTCGTCTTACGCCGCGCACTCGCCTGCAACGCCCAGCATCTGCACGTGCACGTCGCGATCACGCGGCCCGTCGAGTTCGGCCAGGATCACCGATTGCCAGATTCCGAGTGCCATCTCGCCATCTCGCACCGGGACTGCCAGCGTGTGTCCAAGCAGCGTGGCTCGCAGATGGGAATCAGCGTTCTTCCGGTCGCAATCGGAGAGTCGCGGATCGTTGTGCTGCCAATAGTCAAACCGGCCAACGCATTTTTCGAGGAACGCCTTTATGTCGTTGAGCAGCGCTTGTTGAACCTCGTTGATAAAAATGGCGCTGGTGGTGTGCAGGGACTGGATGAGCACGAACCCGGCTTGGAAACCCTGTCTGCGGATCGCCTCGTTTACGTCTCGGGTGATGTTGATCAGCTCGAGGCGCTCGCGTGTTTTATACGAGAGCGTTTCCAGATACAAGCGCAGCGTGCCGGCGGGCTGCAATGTCGCCGCCGGATGGTTGGTGGTTTCAGTGATAGACATGGCCCTCTATGATTACCCCTCGATATAGGATTTACCGCAGAAACTACCTATCTTGGATGCCGCCCCAAGGTCGGAGTTGCATCCCGGCAAGGGCATTGTTCTCAATGAGGTTTGCTTCCCGGTACGACAACGAAAACTCGGCGAGAAAGTGTTGTGGATTCTAGTTCAGGTCGCGCGAAAGCATCAGCTTAAGTGTCAGCTTGTCGGCTCCATCGGTGACGCCAACGCCTACGCCCGCTTCGATGTTGACGATCTTGCTGTTGTGGTCCATGACGGCCCACACTTCGTGGAACTGCTCGTTGGCCTTCACGACGTCGTGAAACGTCCCGAAGTCATCGTACTCTTCGGCAGCGACCGCCCACTTGTCATTCAAATTGTAGGCAATCCGGCCGGCTGGAACGAATTCCAACCCGCCAAAGCCTCCCCGATATTCGGTGTCCATGATCGGGTTGTAGATCAGGTCGAATTTGCCGAGGTGGGTTCCGATGATCGGACGAATCTCGGACGTGATGTGCCGCGGCTCCCAATAGGTGTAATTCACACTGAACTCGAAGTTCACGCCATAGAAAAATTCGTGCTGGTGGGCGTCGGGCCGCACGAAAAGTTCGCGAATCTTGAATCCATTGAGCGAACCGCCGCGCCCTTTCGAGTAAGCCGAGTAAACGGGGAAATAGAGCCCCTGCTCCATCCACGGTTTCACTCCGTAGGCCCATTCGACGGCGCCGTTGTCTGAGTCGTTGGGGATAATTCCGCCGGGAAAGCCGGCCTGCTTCCGGCCAATGGGAGTGAAATTGTTGTGCACCATCACGTTGAATTTTCCGACCTCTTCGATCTCCGCGTCATAGACCTGGATTTCGTCGGTCTGCGCGAACGAGGTCCTTGAAACCGCCAGCAACGCTCCGGCCAGCAAAATAGCCCGGAGAACCGTGATTTTCGGAAGCTTCATTTCGAAGTTGTGCCCCTTCACGCGCGACATAGCGCGCCATTGTACAACGAGTCTTCGATTGTCTTTGACGTGAAACCCTGACGGTTCGGTTTCAAGCGTGAGGGTGAGCCTTGTCGTAGATCGCCATCAATTGCTCGATGCTTGCCTGCGTGTATCGCTGCGTGGTCGAAAGATTCGCGTGGCCGAGCAGTTCCTGAATGGCCCGCAAATCCGCTCCGTCCGCCAGCAAGTGCGTGGCAAACGCATGCCGCAATGAGTGAGGATGCAAATTCCAATCGATGTTCGCCAGCCGTCCGTACTTCCTCACCATCGAGTGCACGGCTCGCGGCGTGAGGCGGCCACCACGATGATTCAGAAAGATCGCTTCGTGATCCGGCTTGCTCTTCGGGTGCGCCAGGATCTTGCTGCGCACCGGCCAATAGGCTTCGAGCGCTTCCTGCGCCTTTGATCCGTACGGAATCACGCGCTCTTTCGAACCTTTTCCCAGCACGCGCAACATTTTCCCCTGGCGATCGATGCTTCCGATATCGAGCCCGGTCAATTCGCTCACGCGCAGTCCTGACGCATACATCAGCTCCAGAATCGCGCGGTCGCGCTTCACCAGCAGTCGCGCCTCTTCTTCCTCGCGCGGCGTGCGGTTGCCCCGCCGCGCTTGTGCCTGCGCGGGAACTCCGGTGAGCAATTGGTCGAGCATCGCGCCCATCTCGTCGACGGTCACTACGTTCGGCACGCGCTTTGCAAGCTTTGGCGTGCTCACCAATCGGGCGGGATTTTGGCGGATCAGATTCTCGCGCATGCAGTATTTGAAGAAGGTCCGCAGCGTCGCGAGCTTGCGCGCAACCGTCGCTTTTTCGCGCGCGCGATCGTAATTCCAGCTCACGTACTCGCGGATGACTCGGTGATCGATCTGCTCAAGCGGCAGCGTCGGGGTGCCTGGCGGAGTGATGAACTCGGAAAATTCCCTGATCGTCTGCTCGTAAGCCTGGATGGTCACCGGGGACGCGCGCCGCTCGAATTTTAAGTAGAGAAGAAAGCGGTCGATCAGTTGTTCGAGGAAAGAAGGCAATTTCTTACCCGATCAGGGGAAAAGCCCTCGCACGAGCGTGGCGTCGGCGACCCGGCCCACGGCCAGAACGTAGGTGCCGGTGCGCAGATACGACCGGTGCTTGCGCATCGTCTCGTAAGCTTCCATGAACGCGCGCCGCATGACGGCTTCCAGCCGCTCCTTCACTTCGGACGCGGCCCAGAAGAAACTCTGCAAATCCTGCACCCATTCGAAGTAACTCGCGGTCACGCCGCCGGCGTTGGTCAGAACGTCTGGCAGCACGGTGATCCCGCGCCGCGCCAAGACTTCGTCGGCGTGCGGCGTGGTCGGGCCGTTCGCAATTTCCGCGATGATTTTTGCTTTGATCTGGTCCGCGTTGTTCAACGTGATCACGGTTTCCAGAGCCGCGGGAATCAGGATGTCGCATTTCATCGTGAGCAGATCGTCATTTGAAATCCGCGATGTCCCGGGCATTCCAACCACGGTTCCCGAGCGCTCTTTGTAGCGCATGGCTTTGAGCGGATCGATCCCGCGCGAATTGAACACGCCGCCTCGCGAATCGCTGATCGCAACCACGCGCGCCTTTTTCTCGGTAAATAGCCGGGCGGCGGAGGCGCCGGTGTGTCCGAATCCCTGGATCGCCACGCTTGCTCCGCGCAGCGACATTTTCTTCACCTTGCAGGCTTCCTCGACCACGACCACGCATCCGCGCGCTGTCGCATCCATCCGCCCTTCGCTGCCACCGATCGATATCGGCTTGCCCGTTACCACACCGAGCGTCGAATAGCCCTTGGTCATCGAATAGGTATCCATGATCCACGCCATCGTCTGCGCATCGGTGTAGACGTCCGGCGCGGGAATATCCTGTTCCGGTCCGATCAAGGGCAAAATCTCGGACGTATATCGCCGCGTCATCCGCTCGAGCTCACCCTTGCTCATCCGCTTGGGGTCGCAAATCACGCCGCCTTTGCCCCCGCCGTAGGGAATGTTCACCGCAGCGGTCTTCCATGTCATCCAGGCTGCCAAAGCGCGAACTTCATCGAGCGTAACGTTGGGATGGTAGCGGATGCCGCCTTTGGCAGGTCCGCGCGCTACGTTGTGCTGCACGCGGTAGCCGGTGAAGACCTTCACCTGACCGTTGTCCATCTTGGTGGGAATCGAAACTTCCAGCACGCGCTTGGGCGAGCGCAGGATTTGGCGCAGTCCCTGGTCAAGCTTCAGGTACTCGGCCGCCATATCAAACTGGATTTGCGCGATTCGAAACGGATTCAGGTCCTCGCGCGGAGCAATCCGCGGAATCGGCTGGGGAGCCGCTTTGGCGACTGTCGCCATCTACTACCTCCTCGAGTGTCTGCGGGGCCTGGCTCGCGCCGAATGCAACAAAAAGGGCGTAAGTCCTGCGAAAGTCGAAGTTTATTCGAGATGCAGGGGATGTCAATGAAAACCCAGCCACCCGACAGTACCGTTACGCCAAACGACCAACGCCCAGAAAGCGAACATAGCTGCCGGCAGGGGCCGCAATCGATTGAAGACAAACTACTTAGGGACAGACTCCGCTGACCGGCCGCGCTATTGACCATTTGTGTCCACGCTTGTCATCTCGTTGCAAAATAACGGCGTTGACGCGCTTGAAACACACGATATAGCCTCAGTCGGTGCTCGACTTGCGCACGGCGCCGAATCCAGTTTGAGCCGCTGCGCGTACTAACGGTAAAGGGAGTTCGCAGCGCATTGAGCGAAGAGACCGCAGCGCAAGCGAGGGCCTCGGACGCAGCTCTCATGGAACGGATCTCGCAGCGAGATGAATCGGCTCTCGCTGAACTTTACGACCGGTACGCCGGAATGCTCACGTCCGTGCTGAACCGGATCATGCGGGATGCGCAGGCGGCGGAGGAAATTTTGCAGGATGTCTTCTACCAGCTCTGGCGGGCGCCGGAACGTTTTGACGCTTCACGCGGATCTTTGCCGGCTTGGCTGGTGGTGATCTGTCGCAACCGCGCCATCTCCCGCTTGCGCAAGAAAAATCCGGCGGCCGGCGACGAACTGGTCGACGACATGGTTCCACTCCGCTTTCATCTGGAAACCGAAGTCTCGCAGCAACAGATGCTCGGGCGAGTGCGCGGTGCGCTCGAGTCCCTGCCCGGCGAGCAGCGCGCAGCGGTCGAGCTGGCATATTTTGAAGGAATGACGCATAGCGAGATTGCCGCGCGAACCGGTGACCCGCTGGGCACGGTGAAGACGCGGCTTCGCACCGCGATACAGACTTTGAAGCGAACGTTAAACGCATGAGCGCGCACCCCAGTCGCGAAGAAGATTTCGACCTCTACGCCCTCGGCGCACTCGACGCTGACGAGTGTGGCCCGTTCGGGGAACACCTGGCCGCGTGCCCCGAGTGCGCTGCCAAGCTCACCGAAGCGAAAGGGCGCATCGCACTTCTTGCGTTTGCTGCCGCGTCCGTTGCGCCTGCTTCGGGCGCCAAGCAGCGCCTGATGGCCAGAATCGACGCCGACGCGGCTGCGGCGCAGTTGCCGGCCAAAGCCTCGGTTCGCAGCGAGGAGCGCGGCGTAGGGTTTTCGGGCTGGTGGGCCGCAGCCCTGGTGCCGGCAACGGCCGTGCTCGCGATCGCCACCGTCGTCCTCTGGCAAGAGAAGAACGATCTTGATAAACAGATCGCTGCTCTGCGCAATTCCGTCACGACCGAGCAAGAACAGCTGAGCAATTCAACGAAATTGGCGAACTTGATCGGTTCAAGCGACACGGTCACGGTGAACCTTGCCCAGCGCCCGGGAATGCCAAAGGGCGTGGCTCACGTGATGTACAACATGAAAATGAAAATGTTGATGTACGACGGTGAACTGGAAGCCGCGCCCGCAGGAAAGAGCTATCAACTCTGGGTCGTGCCGATGAATGGAAACCCGGTCAGTGCGGGCGTTTTTCAGCCGGTCCCGGGTCAAACCGACCACTGGATGATGGCTATGCCGGAGGGGCTTGTGCCAAAAGCCTTCGCCGTGACCATCGAGCCCGCGGGCGGCATGGCGCAACCGACTGGACCGGAAGTTCTTCTCGGCGCTGCGTCCTAGGCGGCGGACGCCGGAATTTTGTCGACACCCATGTAGGGCCGCAGGACCTCCGGAATCAAGACCGAACCGTCCGCCTGCTGGTAGTTCTCCACAATCGCGATCCACGTGCGGCCGACGGCCAATCCTGACCCGTTCAGCGTGTGCACATACTCGCTCTTTCCGCCCTTGTGCTTGAAGCGAATTCCGGAGCGGCGCGCCTGAAACGCTTCAGTGTTCGAGCAGGAAGAAATCTCCATGAACTCTTCGCTCGACGGGAGCCACACCTCGATGTCGTAGGTTTTTGACGACGCAAATCCCATGTCGCCCGTGCAGAGTTGCACGGTGCGGTGGTGGAGGCCGAGCTTCTGCAAGACGGTTTCAGCGTTGCCGACGAGCGATTCAAGTTCCTCGTAACTCTGCTCGGGCCGCGTGAATTTGAACATCTCAACTTTCTGAAACTGGTGCTGACGCTTGATGCCGCGCGTATCTTTCCCCGCGGCACCCGCCTCTGAGCGGAAGCACGCGGTCCACGCGCAGACCTTCAGCGGCAAGCAATCGCCGTCCAGCGTTTCGTCGCGATGAAGGCTCGTGAGCTCGACCTCCGAGGTGGGGGTAAGCCAGAGATCGGTGCCTTCCAGATGGAACATGTCAGCCGCAAATTTCGGCAATTGCCCGACGCCAGTGAGCGAAGCGGTATTCACAATGAAAGGCGGCAGAATTTCGGTATAGCCATGTTCGCGCGTGTGCACGTCGAGGAAAAAATTCGCGATGGCGCGTTCGAGGCGTGCGCCGAGCCCGTTATAGACTGCAAATCGCGCGCCGGCAATTTTGATCGCCGATTCGAAGTCGAGAATCCCGGCTTGTTCGCCGATTTCCCAGTGCGGTTTCGGCGTGAAAGCAAACCGAGGCGGCGCGCCCCAGCGGCGAACTTCGACGTTGTCTTCGGCGCCGTGACCGATGGGTACGCTCGAATGGGGAATATTGGGAATCGTCAGCAGAAATTGCTCGAGCGCCTCGTCGAGTCGGGCGACCCGAGCATCGTCCTGCTTGATCTGTTCAGAGACTTCCTTCATCCGCGCAAGGATCGCGGAAGCGTCTTGACCGGTGCGCTTTAACTTCGCGATTTCCTCGTTTGCCTTGTTGCGTTCGGCCTTCAGGCGTTCGGTCGAGGTGATCGCCTTGCGGCGCTCGGTATCGATCTGGCGGAACGGTCCCATATCGACGGGCTTTCCTCGGTCTTGCCCCATCTTTTCGATGGCTTCAACGTTTTCGCGTACGAATCCGAGATCCAGCATAGAGCAAGAAGAATAGCAGGTAAGCGGTTTTCGTTGGAAGGTGCGCAAGCGAACGATTCAGGGCAAAATTGTGACGATTGGGACCCGCCGGCAGTATCGGGCGAAACCCTGGAAAAGCAGAGGCAATTCGAAAATGGAAACCATCCGCAAGCTATTCGCTGCACCCGAAACCGAGTCGGGCTGCCGCCTTCAGGACGAACTGCGAACCCTCTACGACGGGAACATCTGTTTCCCGGCCCCGCGCGCCGACCGTCCCCATACCATCGCCAATTTTGTATCGACACTGGACGGAGTAGTGAGCTTCAACCTTCCCGGCCAATCGCAGGGAGCACAGATCAGCGGATCGAACGAGGCCGATCAATTCACGATGGGCTTGCTGCGCGCGTCGGTTGACGCCGTGATCGTGGGGCTAGGCACGTTTGAAGTGGCCGGCCATGACACGCTGTGGTTTCCCGAGTCGGCCTATCGGAAAGCCGCCGACTCCTACCGGGAGTACCGGAAAGACTTTTTGAAAAAACCCGAACCCCCGCTGCTCGTGATCGTGACCGGCAACGCGCAAGTCGATTTGTCGTTTCGCGCGTTTCATACGCCGGGACAACGCGTGGTGATCCTGACGACCGAAAAAGGAAAGAAAACCATCGAGGCGAGAAAACAGCGCGACCTGAGTTCGGTCGAGGTGGTGGCGCTTGCGCCGGATGGGCCCCTATCGCCGGTAGCCATCGTGAAACTGCTGAGACAGGAGTACCAGACCGGATTGCTGCTCAATGAAGGCGGGCCGACACTTTTCGGACAGTTTCTGGCCGATGGCGTCGTGGACGAGCTATTCCTCACCGTCTCTCCGCAGATTGCGGGGCGAGGGCCGAACGACAAGAGGCTGGCGCTGGTCGAAGGGACCGAGTTTTCGCCGGAGAAATCGCCGTGGTGGAAACTGCAGAGCGCAAGGCAAGCGGGGAACCACCTTTTTCTGAGGTATCAAATCAACGGCACTTAATTGGCGTGGCTTGCGCCATTCGCTGCGAACCGGATTGCTGATGGAAAAGACCGGCGCTACTTCTTAAACAGCGAGAGGTCGATGGCGTTGGCCATGGCCTGATAGCCGGCGTCGTTGGGGTGCAAGTGGTCGCCGCTATCGTAGAGAGCAAGGAATTTTGTTGGGTGGTTGGGGTCGCGTGTGGCCGCGTCGAAGTCAATCTCGCCGTCGTATGCGCCGCCGTGGCGAATAAATTCGTTGAGCGCTTCTCGCTTGGTTTCCCCTTCCGCCGAAAAGTAACTCGCGCCCTCATACGGCGTGAGGGTGCAGCCGAAAATTTTCAATCCCGCTTCGTGTGCGCGCTCGATCAGCTGTTTGTGACCGGCGATCAGTTCATCGGCAGTGACCGGTTGCGGCGGAGTGCCGGTGGTGGAACGGCCGATGTCGTTGATGCCGAGCAGGACCGTGACGTAGCCGACTCCGGTCTGCGCGAGGACGTCGCGATCGAAGCGCGCGAGCGCGTTGGGGCCGGTGAGATCGTGCAGGACACGATTGCCTCCGATGCCCTGATCGACGACGGCGAGATTCATGCGGCCCTGGGCAAGGCGCTGCGAAAGAAAATTCGGCCAGCGGTGATTGGCGCCCGTCACCGACGCGGTGCCGTCGGTGATCGAGTCGCCTAGAGCGACGATCGCGAGCGTGCGCTTCGGCGTGGCTACTTCGACGTCGGTGAGATAAAACCACGAAGCGACGGTGTGATCGACGGGCATCTCCGCTTGTGCGGTGAAGTCGCCCGGTTTCGAGACGTAGGTGGTTTCATGCGCAGCCGGATGCCATGTGGCCTGGCCGGTGGGGCCCGGCAAAAAAAGGCTCACCGCGAGATCTCCCATGGCGGGCACACTGACTGCGACCGGGTCGCTGAGGACCAGGGCGCCGGGAGGGATGGCGACCGAGCCCGATCCGGCGAACGTGAGCGCGTGATCGCTGCCGGGAACCGTGGCGGAGTCTTTGGTGCGCAGAGCGATGTGGGCCGCGCCGATCGGGAGCGGATCGGTGCTGAACGCGTTTGACAGACGCACGCGGACTTGGCTGCCGCCGACGCTCGTGTGGACAATCATGCGGACCGTCTGATTGGTGAAGCCGGGATTGGTGGTGTTGGCAGGCAGCGGCGCCACAGGGCTCGAACCCCAGGTCGAGACCCAGTTCCCTGCGGGATTTTTGGCGGCGCCGGCCAGACCCGTCGCAAGGAGTGCGGCACAGGCGAAAAAAGCGACGACGATCCGTCCGGAATGGCGGCGACTCATGGAGCGAATCTCCTTCCCTTAAACATGCCGGCGTACGTTACTGCTGAGAGACTGAAAATACAAGGCGTCACATGGGCGAGCCGCGCGGCGCCTTCGTTCATGCGATTGCCGACGGCCAGCTTTGCGCCAGCCACCGACAAGAACGCTTTCCCGGGCGACGCTTCAAAAAGGAAATTGTTGACGGCCAGCGCCCGTAGTGGTACATCATGTACCATGACAAGGCGTACGGCAGTCGGCGGCCGCGTTCGCACACCGCTTACCGATCTCGAAAGCGACGTAATGCAGGCCGTGTGGAGCATCGCACCCTGCACGGTCGAAGCAGTGCATCAGATCATCTCGCACCATCACAAGCTCAAAGAAACCTCGACTCGCACATTGCTCCGAAGGTTGGAAAAGAAGGGCTACCTCACGCACGAATCCGACGGACGAGCCTACGTCTACCGTGCCGTGGAGCCCGCGCGCAGCCTCGCCGCTCGCGCCGTGAAGCAGATCATCGACCGTTTTTGCCGCGGCTCGGTAGAGGAATTGGTAAGCGGCATGGTGGAGGCGAAGGTTTTCAACGAACGGGAGATGGAAAGGCTGGAGAAGTTTGTTGGCGGGCGACGACCCAAGACCAAGTGACAGAGGGCGAATAAAATGACAGGCCTATTTTTGGAGTGCACGATTCGGGCAGCCCTGATTGTCGTCGGCGCGGCGTTTGTGCTCTACGCGCTGCGGGTGAAAGTCGCGGCGGTTAAGCATCGGGTGTGGATGGCCGTAATGCTGCTGATGCTGGCATTGCCGCCGTGGACTGCGTGGGGACCCAAAGCGCAATTCCGTTTGCTGCCCGCCAAGGTCGAACGAGAGGTCACAGAGACGGCACCTTTCACGCCCCACATTCCCACAAACACAGCACCATTCACTTTGCCGGCCAACGAACATCGGCCGCCCGAGCAGCCGATGTTCTCGAAATTCGAGGAAACACTGCGTGGTCTTTATCTTTTCGGCGTTTTGGTGCTCCTTGTGCGGCTTGCAATCGGCACAACCAGGGCGAGCCGCTTGGTTCGCGAATCAGTCGAGAGCGACGGCATTCGCACGAGTGCTCACTGCGCTGCTCCGGTGACCGTGGGATGTTTGCGGCCGACCGTTATTTTGCCGGAGGGTTGGCGCGAATGGCGGAAGGAAGAGTTGGAGGCCGTCCTCGCGCACGAGCGCGAACATGTAAGGAGGCGCGATCGGCTGGTGCAGTGGCTCACGCTGCTGAATCGCGCGATTTTCTGGTTTCATCCCGCGGCGTGGTGGCTGGAACGCGAACTCTCCGGGTTAGCGGAAGAGTCTTGCGACGCCGCGGTGATCGCACAAGGCCACCACCCGCGCGATTACGCCGAAGCTTTGATGAATATGGCGCGCGCTGTGATGAAGTCTGGATCGCGGGTAAATTTGGCCACAGTGGCAATGCCGGGGCCGAACCTTCCGCAGCGCATTCTGCTGATTGTCGAAGGCCGCGCAGTGGCGCGGATTTCGCGTGCGCGCGTGGCTGGGGTGATTGCGGCTTGCCTGGCAATTTGCGGCGTGTTTGCTGTGGGGGTGCTGGCGCGCCCGCGTCAAAGTGCTGACCAATCCGGCCGCGCGTCCACCGACCGCGCGAAATTCGAGGTCGCCTCGGTCAAGCCCTGCGACGCCGACTCGCTGCCGCCGCCCGCAGCGGGAGGCAGAGGGGGCGGCGGAATCTTGCCTCCGCAATGGTCGCCCGGACGCTTGACGATCGCCTGCCGGCCCGTGGCGTTTTTTATTATGCAGGCGTATGTCAATCACGCGGACGCCCAAATCAACGCAGACCAATCAGCGATGTCATCGATGCTCGCCGACACGGCAGGCACTGACACAACCATCGATGGCCTTCCGGATTGGGGCAAAACGCTACGATTCACGATTGAAACGGAAGTAACCGGAGACGCGAGCCGCGACATGATGATGGGGCCAATGATGCAGTCGTTGCTTGAAGATCGCTTTCGCCTCAAGCTTCACGTGATCACGAAAGCTGTCCCGGGGTACGACCTGCTTGTGGCGAAGGGCGGGCCAAAGCTGCCGCAGAGCGACAAATCGTTTTGCCGGGGATTGCCCGCGCCGAAGCCCGGAGGGACAGCATCTCCGGAACCCGAACCGGGTGATGGCCCGCTTTGTACGATGCAGTTCAGGGGCGTGAGCACGGCAGACTTGGCGCGACTCCTTGCGGTCCCTTTTGGCGCGGATCGGCCGATCGTCGACAAGACCGGGATTTCGGGCCGCTATGACGTCCGCATGCTGTGGGCAGTTGACCAAGCTCGGTTTGGACCGCCAGCGGGTGGGCCGGTCGATCCTTCAGGATTGCCCACGATTTTCGAGGCGGTAAAAGAGCAACTCGGTCTGGAACTTGTGCCATCTAAAGGCAGCGCGAAGGAGTTGGTCATCGACTACATCGAGGAGCCTTCCCCGAATTAAGCGCGATACCGGAATATTGAACCCTGTCGATCGTTTCCCCGTATGGATTGCTGCACGATTGTGTCGGCGGATTTTTGGAGATTCACATGAAGGAATTGGGTGAGCAACTTGTTGAGACGGTTCGCAAGGCCGAGAAGAAGCTGCGGCAAATCACCGCTATCGAAAGCGAGAAGCCGGTTTTGCGCGGCGGGTGGTCAACCAAACAGGTCATGGGGCATTTGATCGATTCCGCATCAAACAATCATCAAAGATTCGTGCGAGCGATGGTTCAGCCTTCGCTCGATTTCCCCGGCTACGATCAGGTTGGATGTGTGCGGGTCGAGGCGTCACAACAAGCGGATTGGGAGATGCTCGTGTCGTTGTGGGCGACGTACAACATTTATCTGGCGCATGTGATTGCGCAGATTCCCGAGTCGAAGTTAGCGACGCCGTGCAAGATCGGCGACGATCGCCCGGTGACGTTGGAATTTCTGGCGCGCGATTATTGGGTGCACTTGGTTCATCACCTCGATCAAATCATCTGAGGTCGGATAGTTCGACGGCACCCAGAGGGCCGCGCCGTGTTTTCCTGCGAAGGGCAAAATCACCGTTGCGCAGGGCGGCGAACCGCGCTAGCCGGTTGCCATTGGCTCGCTTGGCTGCTCTTCGAATTGCTGTGCTAGGATGGCTCTCGCGTAAAGGGACGCATCCGGTCCGCGGAAAGGGTAGAAGCCCACCTTTTACTATCGATTCCGAGCAACCTTCTTTCGGCCCGACCGTGCGGACACTGGGCGCATTGATGAAAGGAGGTCGCCATGTCGACCCATCGAGAGCCTAGAAAACTCGAGCTCCCCCAACGCCCCAATCTCCGTCATCTGAAAGACCAAGCCAAGGACCTGCTCAAAAACGGTGAAGCAACATCGATCACCGACGCGCAAGGCAAGATCGCACGGATTTACGGGTTTGCGAACTGGCCGAACCTCAAGGCTCACGTCGAGTCTTTCGAGGACATCGGCAAACTGAAGCAGGCGATCGACGCCAACGACTTTGCCTCCGTCCAAACCCTGATGACGCGGAACCCGGCGCTTCATCGTGCTCCGCTTGGTTACGGGAAGGACGGGCCGCTCACCTGGGTTGCCGAATGCCGAGTTCCGTGGGAGCCGCCCAACCCCGCCAGACTTGCGATCGCCGAATGGATGATCGCGAACGGATCGGATGTGCACCAAGGCGGTGACGGTCCGCTGATGCGAGCGGCGCTCAACGGATATCGCATCCCGATGATGGAGCTTTTGGTCGCTCACGGCGCCGATGTGAACGCGCTGTGGCACGGGCATTTCCCGATCATCTTCGCGCCTTGCGAGTCATTGGATCCGGACGCGCTTCGATGGCTTCTTGATCACGGCGCAAAACCCAACCGGCGCGACCACGGATACCAGATCAACGGGCATCGATATCCCGGAACGGCTCTTGACTACCTTATTGCGGGTTACGTGCGTTCCCCGGAACGGCTTAGCGCCTCGATCGAAATACTTCTCAAAGCGGGTGCCGAAACCAAGTACAGCGAGCCTGCTGTGATGGCCTTACTGCGCGGCCGACTCGATGATCTCGGCGCGGAGATGGACGGTGATCCCCCGCTCATCAGCCGGCGTTTTTCCGAGCTCGATTGCGGCCAGACCGGCGGCCGTCGTCTCACTCTTGTGGGCGGAACGCTCCTACATCTGGCTGCCGAATACGGCAACGCCCAAGCGGCTGTTCTGCTCCTCAAACGCGGTGCCGACGTGAATGCCCGTGCCACGGTCGATGAAGCCGGCGTGGGAGGGCACACGGCACTTTTCCATGCCGTGACCCAGTTCGACGACCGAGGGCTGGCGGTCACGCAACTGCTTCTTGAGAGCGGCGCCGACGTGTCGGTCCGCGCAACGCTGCCAGGGGACTACGAAAAGCCTGGTGAGTTTGTGGAGGGCACGGCTCTGGACTACGCGCTGCTGTTTGGAGGGGCGAGCACGCGGAAATCGGTGACGCTGCTGCTTGAGCGTGGAGCCGTCGGGTAGCGCATCAGCCCAAGCAGATCGGCGCTGGCTAGTGTCGAATCGTAATGCCGGCCGGATCCGCCTGATAGCCTTCGTCTTCCACGGTCTTCTGCGCGGCAGTGCGGAGAGACAGGTCGTCGGCGGTCTTTGGCAACTTGCAATGACGACGAAGCACTTCGCCGCCAGTTTCGATTCGAACAATCCAGTTCGACTTAACGGCGTCCCACGAAACTTCCACGCGATCCGGTTGCATGATTACCCCCGGCACGAAGCCCAAACGCTGGTGGCGAGAGATTACCACTTTCGCGCTTCGCAGGCGCAACTTTACGCGAGCCACACGCGCCGGAGCAGTGGTTGTTCTAAGGAAAGGATCGGGGACCTATTTGTGGCCGATTTCGATGGATCCCTTGCAGCGCGCTCCGTCGTCAATGACGATGCGAGACGTCGCGATGTCGCCGGTGATCGAGCCGGTCGGCTTTATCTCGACGCGATTCTGCGCCTCGACGTTGCCGGTCACCGATCCGTGGATGATGACGTCTTTTGCGGCAACATTTCCCTGCACTCCGCCGGATTTGCCGATCGTCAAACTCCCGTCCAGAAGTTTGATGGGCCCGTCGACGGTTCCGTCAAGGACCAGGTCTTCGTTTCCCGAGATTTCACCTTTAATCGTCACACCCGCAAAGATGTGGCTGCCCGGTCCACGCTTGGTCTGTTCTGCGTTTTTCAGTTCGTCGTAAATCTTGCTCATGGTTTCAGCACCGCCTGGCTAAGAATACAGTTCGAGGTTGAGGAGTGTAACTTCTAAGTTCCTTTGCCACATTACGGCGAAATGACTATTCGGCCCAGGCGAATCCGGCAGGAAGTGGCTCCTTGCCAGCTGGGTGTTGCCGCCGGCGGCTCTTAAAACGCCATCCAGCCCTTCCAGCAGTTCGATTCATGCGTTTCGACCGATTCGGTCCGGTGGCCGGGAAGAAACTTTACGACCGACAAGGCGCATTCATCCGGCTGAGCTCTGGAGAAAACCAACACATCGCGGCGATTTCGGCTGTCGGTGATCGTCATCGTGACCTCGGATAACGACGGCGGGTTCACGTAGACCTTTCTGTGGTCGCCGGGCTTGATATCCGCAAGATCGATCGATTTTCCGCCGTTTTTTACGTTGACGCTCACCTGATGCATCGTTTCCCCAGCCGAGTTTTGAATGTCCAACACGCTGCCAAAATGACGACGAACCGCAACGCCCAATAGATAAAAAAGCACCACACCCAGAATACCGAGAATCGCGCGAAACAACGGTGAGCGAAGCACGTGGCACCTCCTGCCTACGGAGCGAGACTGCTTGAGACTTTTTGCAAATGCGAAAGATGACGTCAGTTTACATGGCGGGCGGCCGGGAGCGGACCAAATCGAGCAGAGGATTACCCTATTGATCAAGCCTCTGATGCGGAGCCTGAGGACATATCTGCATCGTCGAGCGCGGCGAGGACCGCTTCGCAAGCTACAACGCGGAATCCTTGAAGGAAGTCTCTGAACGTTCCGCCACCCTCAAGGTCGTCGAACAGCGCCTCGATGGGCAGGCGCGTTCCGCGGAACCGAGCGGTTCCGCCGAGAAGATCGCGATCTCTGACAACAAGACTCGAAGGTGTGAATATCACCCGCCATTGGCAGCTTACCGATAGCGAGGGCGAATTCGGAAGAATTCGCCCCCCGGCGAGAAGAGGTTACTTGGTCACGGTGAGGCCGGTGACGGTGCCTTCGGTGTTGTGGGCGAAGCGGATGCCGTAGACGCCATCGGTCGATTTGAGCTTTCCAGACGAGACCAGGTCGGCCTTCGGATAGCTGGCGACCTGGGTGCCGTTGATCGAACAGGTGACGGCATCAGAGGTGACCGACATGGCAATGTCCTGCGTGACGGGCGAGCCAGGCGCGTCGGCCTTATGCACAGAGGCTGCCGGGGCGCCGCGTCCGTTCATCTGGAAAGCGGCCGGACCGAAGCCGCGCACGATGAATGTACCGTTGCCATATGCCGCGCAGTAGATGTAGGTCGCATTGGGCGTGCCCATGTCATTGCCCGCGATAAAGATTCCGTAGGGATGCGGATGGCTGTTGAGATTCATGAATTTTGGTTCGTTGAACGTGGCCTTCACCGTGTATGTGCCGGTCCCGGTGTTTTTCGGATTCCAGTAGGTCGTCGCCGGGCCGGTCGTTACGTGCAGAACACCGCCCTGATCGGCGAGCTTTGCGTTGTTGAGCGTCATGCCGCGGCCCGCTTCGGCCGCATCGATCTGGCCGGTCCATCCGGTCGCAAAAACGCCGCCGTCGGCAATCGAGCGAGATTGATCCTGGGCCTGCGTGCGAAACGCCGTTGACGCGCCGAACACCAGCGCGCCAATGCTACAGAGCACGATCGCTGCTTTCGAACCTAGTTTCATGGAGCCTCCTCAGTGAGCCTCATTTTCGTTGATGGATTTCGGTCTTTGTGGCCGCGGCGGCCATTCTAAACCTTAGACGGAGGGAAGTCGCGGAGAGTTATTCGATCGTAGGAATTTTGTCGACCGTCCGAACCAGGCGCGGTCCTCGGCACCAGTCGTCGACCGATCGGGCGGTCTGCCATTTTGGACGTTGCTGAGGGGCGCGATTTTAGGGAGACTATTCGAACGGCTGGTGTTGCGCGGTGGTGGTGTGAACGTCCAGAAAGTAGGCACTCGCCACTTCTTTGGGCCGCGCTCGCAGCGCAGTAGCGCGTCTCGGCAGATACCGATGCGGCAAGCGCCGACGGGAAGGAACGGAGATGACTGACATTGTTGGAGAGTTAACGCCGCCCGTGCGAATCATGCTGACGCCGGGCCCATCCTGCATGGACCCTCGCGTCTACCGCGCGCTGGCCTCCCCGATCGTGGGCCATGTAGACCCGTGGTTCACACGGATGATGGGCGACGTGCAAATCCTGATGCGCCAAATTTTTCAGACCGAAAACCGCATCACGTTTCCGCTTTCGGCCTCGGGCTCGGGCGGCATTGAAGCAGCCGTGCTCAACGCTTTCGAAGAAGGCGATGAGGTAATCGTCTGCGCGAACGGCGCGTTTTCCGAGCGCATGGCGGTGGTGGCCGAGCGCGGCGGCGCAAAGGTGATTCGCGTGACCGCGCCGTATGGCGGCACGGTCGATCCGCAGGAAGTCGTTCGCGTGGGCCGCGGAAAGAACATCAAGTTCGTGGGGCTCACCCATGGCGAAACATCCACCGGGGTTATCCACCGCATCGAAAATTACAGGAAGGCGGCCGACGAGCTGGGCGCGCTGCTGGTCGTGGACGCAGTGGCGACGCTGGCCGGCGTGCCGCTGGCGATCGACAAGCAGAGAATTGATGTTTGCTTCAGCGGTACGCAGAAGGCTATCAGCGCACCGCCCGGCATGGCGCCTATTACGGTAAGCTCGCGGGTCGAAGAGTTTGCGCACAAGCGCAAAAAGCCGGTGCCAAGCTGGTATTTCGATCTGCTGCCAACGATGGATTACTGGGGCGTCGAGCGCACCTATCATCACACGCCACCGATATCGCTGATTTACGGCCTGCGTGAGGCGATGCGGCTTGTTCTCGAAGAAGGGCTCGAAGCGCGCTGGGAACGGCACGCGCAGAATCAGCAGGCGCTGGTCGCCGGGCTTGAAGCAATGGGCGTCGAGCTTTTCGTGAAGAATCCGGCCGACCGCCTGGTGACGGTGACGGCCGTGCACATCCCGGCGGGCGTCAATGACGCGCAAACGCGCAAACAGCTGCTTGACGAATACAACATCGAGATTTCGGGCGGGCTGGGTCCGGTGAAGGGCAAGATCTGGCGTATAGGACTGATGGGTTATTCGAGCCAGAAGACAAATGTGCTACTCTTTTTGACCGCTCTGGATAAAATCCTCAGCGACCAGGGCCACCGCCATTCGGCTGGAGCCGGAGTGGCAGCGGCCTTGCAGAGTTACGAACAGTCCTTGCGGCCCGCGGGCGCGCACAAGTAGGCGAAAGTGGCGAAATCAGCGGTCGTTACGATTCCGAATGCGGGCAGGATGAGCCAGTTCATCGGCGCGTTTGATGTGCCGTCGAAGGTGACCGACTTTGTTTATCACTGCCAGTTTTCGCACTGCTACAACGGAATTGCGACGCGCCACGCCGATACGATGGACTGCAAATTCCTGGTCGACGGCAACGGCGTTCTGCTTGGACTGGCACACACCGGGTTTGTGGATTTTCGGGCAAAGTCCGGGCGGAATCCGACCGACCGCGAGGCGAGTTACATTGCTGCGGAATATTTGCGCGAGCGGCTCGAACAGGAAGACGAGCATTCGCTCTACGACGTGCCCGAAGCGGACGTTGTGCGAATTATTGCCAAGCTGGGCATTCACTAAACTGCTTTTCGTTTGTGGAAAGGGAGACTAACCCTATGAAAATCATGATGGCTGCGGCGGTTTTGGTTCTCTCGGTATCGCCCAGCGTGCTGGCCGCCGGTGATGCGGCGGCGGGCAAGACGGCTTTCGCGGCGCACTGCGTGCCGTGTCACGGAGCCGACGCCATGGGAGATACTCCGGTAGCCAAGGCGTTCAACGCGGACCTGAACCTTCACGATGCGAAGGCGCAGGCGCTTAAAGATTCCGAGATCACCGACATTCTCAAGAACGGCAAGGGAAAGATGCCCAAGCCGCCCGGCGTCGCCGACGCGGACATTCCCAACCTGATCGCCTACATCCGTACGCTCGCCGACAAGAAGTAGCCGGTTTTTCCTAGCTCGCGCCGGGCTGAACGCTCGGCGCGGGTCACGCGTCTGAAAGCGATTCGCCGAAACCGGGATTGTCTTTCAGTTCTCCAGCTTCGAGAATCGCACCGCAATCCAGACATTCTACATACTGCGCGTCGTTGTCTTTGGCGATGAGGCGCGTGTGCGCGTGCTTGCAGGCGGGCGGATCTTTTTCAGGCATTGGAATTATCTGGCGGCAATGCGCTCGGGCAATTGTATCACCCAGAGGTTGACAAAGCCGACGATTGCCTCTATTGGATGAACCGGGGTTGGACAACAGGCGATGAAGGTTGACGCAAAGGCGCAGGAGCGGCTCGGGGCGATCATTTTTTATGTGATCGTCGGGGTGCTTGGGTATCTGGTGTTTCGGGTCTTCGAGCCATTCATCGTGCCGCTGGCGTGGGCGGCGGTGCTCGTCGTGGTGGCGTCCCCGATCTACGACGATCTCAAACGGCGCTGGGGCGGCACGCGCGCTTCGCTTGTCTCGACGCTGGGCGTGACACTGGTGATCATTCTGCCGACCGTCGCGGTGATGTACGCGTTCGCGCAGCAAGGAGTCGGCGCGGTTCATGCGATCCAGCAGCGCGCGGCCGAGGGCCGGTTCGCTTGGGTGAATCACGCGTGGAGCGAGATTCAGCGGCGGTTTCCGGAGCTGGGATCGGAATCGTTCGCCGACACGCTGCGCGGATGGGCCGAAGCGATTGCCGGGTATGCGGCGGCGCGACTGGGGACGATTCTGGCTCACGCCGCGGGTTTCTTCTTCGATCTGTTCGTGACGATTCTGGTGATGTTCTATCTGTTTCGCGACAGTCAATCGATCCTCGCGCGACTGCGCGACGTGCTGCCCTTTCAAAAGGAGCAGAGCGACCGGATGTTCGCCGAGACTGTGGATCTGATTTTTGCGAGCGTGATGTCCACGGCTGCGGCGGCATTGACACAAGGCTTGCTTGGCGGCATCGCATTCGCAGCGCTGGGAATCGGCGCGCCGATTTTCTGGGGCGTCATGGTGGCGTTTCTCTCGCTCGTGCCTGTGGTCGGGTCGGCGCTGATCTGGGTGCCCGCCGCGGTGACGCTGATGGTCGGCGGCCACATCGTGAAAGGGATCGTGCTGCTCGCGCTTTACGGACTGGTGATCATATTTGCGGATTACGTCGTACGGCCCTGGGTGATCAGCGGGCGCGCGGAAATGGGCGGGCTGATCGTTTTCATCAGCGTGCTGGGCGGGGTGAAGGTATTCGGGCTGCTGGGAATCGTGCTGGGGCCGATTGTCGTGGCGCTGGCGGCAAGTCTGCTCGATTTCTACGGGCCCGGTTCGCGGCATGGAAACGGACCGGGCAAAGCTCCTACGAAGTCGGCAAGTGCCGTGCTAGAGTAACGCGCCTCGACAAATGGAACGCGTCACGATGCCCAAGAAAACCAAATCCAGCCCTCTAGAGTTGACGCCGGATAAGCTCCGCTGGCGCTGCGATCCTGCCAGCATTCCGTTTCAAACAACCGAGGAACTCGAGCCGATCGGAAGCGATTTCGGACAGGAGCGCGCGTTGCGCGCTCTGCGAATGGGCGTCGAGCTGACGGCCTCCGGCTATAACCTTTTTGTATGCGGCCTTTCCGGCTCGAGCCGGGGCGGGATGATCGTGCGGATGATCAACCAGATGCACCCGCAGACCGAGCCTGCCCCGGACCGCGCCTACGTGAACAGCTTCAAGAACGCCGACCGGCCGCGGCTGCTCACACTGCCGCGCGGGCAAGCCAACGCGTTCAAGAAAGAAATGGATTCGGGCGTCGACTTTCTGCGGCGGCGCATTCCGCAGGTGTTCGAAGGGGAGCCGTTCCAGCGGCAGAAGACGCGCATAGTAGAGCGGTTTACGCAGCGTGAAAAAGAGCTGATGGACGATTTCACGCACCGGATCGCGCGCGACCAGTTTGCGCTGGGGCGCATGCAGGTCGGTGCCGTGGCGCTTCCCGAAATTTTCCCCGTGCTCGAAGGGCAGATGGTGCCGATCGAGGAGATTCCCAAGATGGTGCAGGAAGGGAAGCTTGAAAACGCAGCGGCCGAAGCGATCGAACGAAAATACGACCAGTTCCGGCAGGAATTCACGGTCGTGTACCGCAAGACGCTTTCTTTATCGCGCGAGCTGGCAAGCGAAATGAGTTATCTCGAGCAGGAAGCGGCTTCGGTGCTGGTCGACGGCGTGATCGAAGAACTGAAGGAAAAATATCCCAGCACACAGATCGCCGAATATCTCGAGGAAGTGCGGCATCACATTCTGGACAACCTCGAGCCCTTCAAAGAGCGGGAGGGCGAAGAGGAATCGCCTCCGCCGGTGGACGCGCCTTCGGCCGCGCCGCGGCCCGAACGGGCCGACCGCGATCCTTTCCGCGTTTACGGTGTGAACGTGATTCTGGCGCACAGCGAAAATGACGGATGCCCGGTGATTTTCGAAACCGTGCCTTCCTACGCGAATCTTTTCGGCACGACGCACCGCAGCTATGACAATCGCGGCGGCTGGAATTCGGATTTCATGGATTTGCGCGGCGGGTCGATCTTGCGCGCCGACGGCGGCTTTCTGGTCATGTACGCGCTGGACGCCTTCACCGAAACCGGTGTGTGGCGGACGCTTAAACGCACCCTGAATCACGGCAAGCTTGAAATCCAGCCGGTCGACGCGTTTTTTCCGTTCAGCACGGCCGCGATGAAACCCGAGCCGATCGACGTTCACGTGAAGATTATCCTGATCGGCGACCGCGACATGTATGAGTTGCTTTATGACTTCGAAGACGATTTCAAGAAGATCTTCAAAGTCCGCGTGGAATTCGACGAAGAGACGCTTTGGAGCGAGGAAGTCCTCAAGCAGTACGGCGGGCGGCTCAGAAAACTGAGCGACGACGAAAAATTGTTGCCTTTCGATCGCACCGCCGTCGCCGCGATTTTGGAACATGGCGTCAGGCTCGCCGGACGGCGCGGCAAGATCACGACGCGGTTTTTCGACCTGGCGGACCTCGGGCGCGAAGCCTGTTACGCCGCGCGGCATTGCGGATCGAAGGTGGTTACCGGCGAGCACGTAAAGAAAGCGCTCGATGCAAAAATCGAACGCCACAACCTGATCGAAACCAAGCTCCGCGAAATGATCGAGCAGAAGATGATCTTCATCGATACGGACGGGGACCGCGTCGGCCAGGTAAACGGCCTGAGCGTAATGGAGATCGGGGGATACGCGTTCGGCAAGCCCGTGCGCATCACGGCTTCGACGGCGATGGGTAAGACGGGAATTATCAATATCGAGCGCGAATCGAATCTCAGCGGGCGCTTTCACGACAAGGGCGTCCACATAATTTCCGGCTACTTGCGGCGGACCTTCGCGCAGGATAAGCCGCTCTCGCTTTCCGCAAGCGTGTGCTTTGAGCAGTCCTATTCGGGCGTCGACGGAGACAGCGCAAGTTCGACCGAAATCTACGCGCTGCTTTCAGCGCTCTCTGAGCTGCCCATCCGGCAGGATCTGGCCGTGACGGGTTCGGTGAATCAGCAGGGTGATGTGCAGCCAATCGGCGGCGTCAACGAGAAGATCGAGGGATTTTACGACGTGTGCCGCTTGCAGGGCCTGACTGGCGAACAGGGCGTGCTGATTCCGGCGACCAACGTAAATGATCTGATGTTGCGCGACGAAGTGATCGAAGCCGTGGCCGAGGGGCGTTTTCATATCTATCCGGTCGCGACGATCGAAGAGGGGATCGAAATTCTAACCGGCGTGCCGGCGGGCACAGGCGGAGGCGGGCCGGGAAAATTTGAAGGCGCGAGCGTCTTTGCGAAAGTCGATACTCGCCTGCACAAGATGGCCGCCGAGATGAAGAATTTCGATATCTGAAGCGCGCGCTGCAAAGAGCTCCCCTCGGAGGAGCGCAGCAAAATATCCTCAGAAATAACGGCGCATCTGCAGAGTTACTTCCTTTGTTTCGCCGCCCCGTTCGAGCGTGACTTTATATTTGTGGCCAACCTGCCGGAACAGGTTCCGGGCCGTCAGAATCGTCAGGTCGGCGGCGGGGTCGGTGTCGATTCCGGCGATGACGTCGCCATTTTTGATTCCGGCATCGGCGGCGGGCGTCTGCGGCTCGACGCCCACGACTTCAAACGTCTTAAAGTTACTGCCCTTGGCAACAATCATCAACCCGCTCTTATCCTCCTGATCGGGATCGGGGAAATTGGTATTCGGCTCGAGCACCAGCTGGCCGTGCGGATAGTCGAAGGTGACGTTGAAGCGCCGCAGCATCTTAGAGCCAATCGCGCCGGCGACCGGAACGCCGGCCGACGGGAACGGCTGATCGGAAAAAATCGCCAGCACGTCGTCGACGAAGCGCTTTTCGATCTGGAACGCGCGGATGTGGCCCGTCGTGGCCCCGGGTTGGCCGGTGAACGGATCGATCGAGGGCATGGTCTTGCCGCGATCTCCCATCATTTTGTGCGCGGCCAGAAATTTATTGTCGAGTACGACCGACGCATCGAGCGCCGTATCTACAACAAAATTGCCGTTGATTTCTTTGCCCTTCTCGAGCGCGAACCGAAGGTTGATTACCGGCATGCCGTTGCCCTGGGAAAGTGGGAAAACCACACCTTTACCGGAATACTTGTAACTCGCAGGCGCGTAGGCGCGCACCGTGTCTCGAGCGTAGTCAACCTCAAGGACCAGATTCGCAAGGAAGTCCCGGCCGAGCGTGCCCTGGTAAGGTTGGCCGACGGTCAAGCCGAAATCCGCCTTGGCCACGGCGGGAAGCGAAGGCAGGGGGACGTCGAGGGCCGGCAGGTTCAGAATCACAGGACGCAGGTTGGTGCGGTTGATTTCCGCGGCACGGTCGGGCGCGAGCGAAGAATTCGCGGCGGTTGTGTCGAGTTCAAACAGCGACGGCTCACTCACATTCACGCGCGAGGAAAGAAACACAAGATCATCCATCCACTGCGCGCCGAGTTCTGAAGCATCGCCCCCGTAGGAAAAGCGCGGCTGATCGGGAGCTGTGGCTTGCGGCTCGACCGGCCGAGGGGTTTGTGATGCGGCCGGCGCAGCGTTCTCGGCGCGAACAAGTACCGCACGCTCAACCAAAACACCAAGAGCGACAAACACCACGAGTTTTGAACGGAATTTCATCTTCCCGCGAAACTAGCAAGACTGTGATGGGATTACAAGAGGCCGGGTTGTGCGACCAATGCTCAGGGCGCCGGAGCAGAGTACCCTTCGCGGTAAAGCGCCCGATACGGAGGCTTTTTCGCTCCCGGTTTCGGCGGACGACCGTGAAGATCCAAGATTTCGACCGATAGTTTGTGAAACGCGCCGTCATGATCGGGTGCGATGCCGAGCACATATTGATGGCGGACCGCTTCAGCAATTTCGCGATAGGCCGGAACAAAATCAGCCGGGGTTTGCGGAAAATAGACTTTGCCGCCGGTGATTTCGGCAAGCCTGGCAAGAGCCTGATCGGCGCGCTCGAAAGCCGTTTCCGAATCCGGCGCCGCCGAAGGGGTGGCGGCTTTCTTTTTCGGTTTCTTCTTGCCTTTGGCCGGAGAGCCGCCGCGCAAGGAACCTCCGAGCGCTACGGGAAAAATCACAACATCGTCGCCGCGAAGCTTCCGTTCGAGTGCCTCCCAGTGGCCGGGCGGAATGGACGAATCAAGACCCGTGGCCAGAACCACGACGGCCTTCTTTTCCGGTCCCGCGGGAAGACGATCAATTACCGCGCTGAGCGAATCGTAAAAATTCAGTTGATCCATGCCGACGGTGTATTCCGGCTCGCCGATCGAGTTGCGGAGCGCAGACTTGTCCGCTGTGAACGCCAAAACCTGGCGAAGAGAGTCGGAATAGGTGTAAAGCGCAGCTTGATCATCGGGAGCGAGGCCATCGAGCAGGGCCGACAGCGCCTCGATGTGCTGTTCGTGGATCAGGTAAACGGCGGGGCCGGTCTCGACAAGGATCACGACGTGAGCAGGCGCGTCAACCGGAGTGAAAAAGAGCAGAGGCTTTTGAACCCCGTTGTCGAGGACCCGGAAATCGTTGCGTTCGAGTCCACCATAGAAATCGCCTTTGGAGTCAAGAACGCTGACGTCGACCGCGACCAGGTCGCTGGCGCTTTCGATCGAAGGCTGGGCGCCGGAGGAATTTTCCTGTGCCGCTCGGGACGCGGAAACCGAAAAAAACGCCAGCAAGCAAAACAAAAGCGGCCACGCCGTTCGACAACGACGTGGCCGCTCAAGAAAAGCCATAATTGCGATTTAGTTTCCCGGAGGGGTGCTGCTGCTCGGGGCCGGCGCCGCAGCAGGAGCCTGTCCGCCCTTCGGCGTGCTCAGGTAGCCCTTCGCCGTGTCCTTGTTGAGATCGAACACGACGATTTCGTACGGTGACTTCACACCGACGACGTAAAACTGAACCGGTTCGTCGACAGTCTTGTCTTTCTTGGGAATGTCCTTGTCGTCGGCGATCACGTTTAACGTGTACTTGAAGTGCTTGGCGTCGATTTTTGTGAGCTGCACCTGGATCGGGCCGACGTGTTGCGGGTTTTTCGTCCTGGTGAGCGTGAATTCGAAAATATCGCGCTCACCGAGTCGCTTTAGTTCTTCCACCTCGTCCTGGTTATGCGCGATGTAGCCGCTCTGGACGTTAAGGTCGCCGATGGTCTTGGTCAGGCTGGCTTTGGTGGACTCAAGATCAGCCTTGGTGGCGTTCAGGTCGGTCTGCGTACCGTTCAGTTGCGTAGAAACCTGACCGATTTTCGTGGTCGTGTCCGCCTGCACAGCGCCGATCTGCTGACGAAGCTGCGAATCGCTATCGTCCTGTTGTTTCTTGATCGACTGCGAGAGGCTGCGCGCGTGAGCGAGTTCGTCTTGGGTCAGGCCGAGTTTCTGCGACGTAACGTCCAGCTCACCCTTGAGATCTGCGATGCGGGAGTTGGCCTTGTCGATTTCTTCGGCGAGCGCGTTGTTCTTCTTCGCGGCGTCCGCCTGAGCGGCTTCCATCGTCTGCTTCTCGGAATAACTCGCGTAGAGTAGATAAGCAGAAAGAGCAAAAGCGACTATAAAAAGCAGCATCACCCAACGCGGCAAACTAGATGTCTCCACGACCGGCGCGTCGCCGGGAACGTTGGAACCAGAACCCATGAAACCTCCTTGGGGCGGTTCACTTCCCGCCATTTGAGAAATTATGGCCGAGGAGCCCGAGGAAGTCTATCCCCGGCGTGAGCGGCCGGCTTTGGCGCGTGGCCAACGGGCCACCACCGAGGTGGTCAGACCGCCGCGTGGCGTGAATTCGCCGCTCACTTTGCACCAGACCGGTTTGGTCGCAGCAACCAGGTCCCGCAGCATGCGATTGACCGCGTTCTCATAGAATATTCCGAGGCTGCGATAGGCGAGCAGATACATCTTGAGCGACTTAAGCTCGAGGCACTGCTTATTTGGCTGGTATTCGATGGTGATGGTGCCGTAGTCCGGCAGGCCGGTCTTGGGGCAGATGGAGGTGTATTCGGGAAATCGGATCATGATTTCGTAGCCGGGAAAGTGATTCGGCCAGGTTTCAAGGGCTGGCAGCTTTCGATCGATGCCGGCTCGCGAATGCTCGGCGGTGTATTCTGGCATGCGTTGTCCTTTCGGCTCCAGTTTACACTGTGAACACGTATGAAAGGAGTCTTGCCGAGGGGAGTGTATTTCGCTATTCTCACGTGCGATTTGAGCCGGGGGTCACACCAGGGATGATCTGCCCTCAGTGCCGCAGCGCGGATTGTTTCAGGTCGCACCGATCGGGAGTTTTTGACTACGTGGTGAGCAGCTTAGGGCTGTTCCCCTGGCGATGCGATACGTGTGACCGGCGGTTTTTCGCCAACCGCGTGGCCGTTTCGTTTTTACGCTTCGCGCACTGCCCGCGATGCGGAAATTTCGATGTTGACCGCATTTCGCGGGAGCACGTGGAAAAAGGGACGCTGGTTTTTCTGAAACGCTGGCTGGGATTTCCTGCGTATCGTTGCTCGCCGTGCCGCGAGAGATTCTTCAGTTCGCTGGCTCACCGCAGAATCGTGCCTTCGATGGCTTCGTCGCTTGACCGCCCGTGGCGGCCGACCTGCTAGATACACGCAAGCGTTTCATTCCCAAAATCCGTGGGGGCGGGATTTCGATTACTGCTCGGGTGTCGCGTCAGAGCTCGAGGAATTGATGTTGGTCCCCAAAGAGACGAGCAGGCGGCGGAGCTTGGCGCGGTCTTCAAGTCCCATTCCCACCATTTCGAAGCCGGCTTGGTGCGAGCGGACGAAACGCACAACGGCCTGCATGCTGATCGAGCGGAGTCCGGCGGGAATTTTCAGCGTGGCTTCGGTGCCGACCGCAAGTTGGATGTCTCCGCTGAGCAGGCCTCCATCCAGGCTGAGCACGCTGATCGAAGAAGAATATTTTCCGCGCGCAGAGGTGACGACGGCGGGTACGTCACGCGATAGCCTGACGCGGCGATAGCGCCGGTAACGGACGACGTCCTTATCGGGAACCGGGTCGAGCGGCGCAAGCGCCATCACTTTTGCATCCAGACCTGACTGCGGCAGAAAAGTCTTCATCCACTCAGGGTCGAGCTTGATCAACGCCTGCGCGGCGGCGGTGCGAATCTCTTCCGGATACGCCCAACCGAAAGCTTTGCGGGACTCGACAAAGCGGCGGAGATGTCCCGCTGCATCGGGCGCACGCATGCGGCCAAGGGCTTCGATGGCCTTTACGCGAATGTAGTCCGGAGCTTCCGGCAGGATTTCGCCATCCGCAAGGCGCAGCAACTTCGCCGATGTCTCAAAGTCGCCGCACATGCCGATTTCGTCAAGGGCCAGGGGAAGCGCGGCCGGGTCAAGCGTTTCGATCGCATTGGCGAGCATCTGACCGCGTTCAGGCGCGCCTGCGATGGAGAGCTGGCGCACGACAGCATCATGAAAGCCCCGCCCGGAATGACGCAGCTTCTCCGGCAGCAAGTCGTCGAGCGAAAAAGGATCGAGACGGCTAAGAAGGCCGATCACCGGCGCGGCCTTGGCGGGCGGCTGCGTTTTCAGAATTTCCTTCAGATGGCGCGCGCAAGGTCCGCCGAGAGATTTCGCCAGATCAATCAGACCTTCGCGTTCGGTGCGTCGCGCCGAGCGCGCAAGGCGCACGGCAAGGTGTTCGCCGGCAACTTGTGGCACGCGCATCAAAACGCCGAGCAGGCCTTCGGGCTGGACTTCGCTTGTGAGCGCTTCTTCGATGAACTCGGGAATGCGGTTTTCGACACCAATGCGCGGGCGCAGGCTCTGTACCCACTGGGGCCGAATCTCTTCAAGATCCGCAAGCGAATCGAGCGACTGCTGCATCGCGCGATAGTAGCGGCGTGAAGCGGCTTCCTGGCTCAGACGCACGAAAGCGGCGCCCAGCAGGGTTTGCAATTCGGCTTCTTTTTCGGCGGCCATCTGTTCGCCGATTTGCTTGAGGGCTTCTTGCAACCGCTGGTTCGCGGCTTTGCTGTAAAGCTCGGCGAGTTGGCCAAGGCCAATGGCGGCCTTCTTGCGAGCTTCGGCGTCCTTGTTCCGCACGCAAGCCGCATATTTCAGCAGAATGTCGCCGGCGGCTTCGGCTTCCCCGCGGCCGAGAAGTTCTTCGACGTATTGCTGCACGTTGCGCGGGGGAATGCACCATGCTTCCTGGGAAGTGAGCACGGCTCGCTTTCCCGACTCTGGAACCTTGGCCCAGAACTGACGGTCGAGCACATCGGCGTGAGATTCGACCGTCATGCCGGCGTTGGCCATTTTCTCTTCGCGAGCTTTGAGGAGCTTGCGGAGTGTTTCAAGTTCATGGCCCATTTTGTCCAGCATCTGACGGACGGCGTTGACGCGAACCTCGCCGCGCTGGAAGCGATCGAGCGCGAAACGAATGGCAAGATCTTCGGCGAGGCGTAGGAGCATGGCCTCGTCGACTTTGGCCGAAGGAGTTTGCGCGGCCACGGTGGCAAGCGCCTGCCGGAGCGTCACCTGGGCGTTTGGCGGAAGCGACGAGATGCGCAGCTGCCATGCGGCCGGATCCATCGCGTGGAACTCTTTGCTGTTGGCCGCTTCGCCAAACTGCGCAAGCAGCCGAAGCAAACTTTGAAGCTCGGCTTCCTGCAATTGCGGAAGCGGCAAGGTCGAGATCGAGTTGCTGCCCGGGCCAGAAGCACCCTGGCCGATGCCTCCTGCGCCGCCCGCGCCTGGGCCCGACCCTAGGCCGGTCGCGCTGCCGGTTCCCGCGCCTGCTCCTGTGCCGGCGCCTGAACCGTAACCACCAAAGCCCGCAACCGCTGCACCGCCCGTGACAACTTCGTCGGTGGCACTGGCGGCGTAGTAGCCTCCCCCGGGCCCGACATTGCCCGAACTTCTGCCCGCAGCCGAGCCGGCCCCGGTTCCATCACCTGTGCCGGTCCCCGGGCCATTTCCTGGTCCGCCGTGCGATCCTTCCGCAGCAGCAATGAGCTGAATCATTTTTTCGGGGCTGCGAAACCAGTCCTGGACCATGTCTGCATCGCCGCCCAGCGTCCTTACGGTGAGCTGGGCTGCAACGCGCGCCTCGGAAAATCCGGCATCTTCGGCGACAAAGCGGATTTCGTTGACGCGGATACCGGAACGGGGATCCTTGCCGAAATATTTCTCGAGGCGCTCTCCAAGCGGCGCGGCCTTGGGACCGGTCTCCATGAAGGCGCGGACGAGATTGACGAATTCCTCGCGCTCGACGTTCTGTGTGAAGCAGATGCTGGCGACGCCCGCCGCGTTGAGCAGGTCGGCGAAACTGCGTTCGGCGTGGGTTGACTCGAGAGGTTCGCCGTCAAGAAGAAGCTGAGAGCCGGCGGCTCCAAGCAAGAGGCCCGCGGCCGAGGCCTTGCCGACGGCCTCGCGAAGTTCGCTCCAAGCGGCTTCGAACTGGTTGGCCGACCGCGTGTGCTCTAAACCATAGAGCCGAGCGAACTTAAGCAGCACGTTGAGGCTGCGCACGAAGGCACGAGCGGTCGGAACGGCCGAATCGCCGGTCAATGTCAGTCCTTCGGGGGCTGGAGGCATATCCTTGCTCTGCTACCAGTGTACTAGGACGATTGGCGGTGGATATGGTACCGATGGACTAAGGGCGCAAAACAGGCAACGGTGAACCTTCAGGAGGGCAAACGGACTTCGACCTCGATTCGGTCCAAATCGCGAAGTGACGGGCGAACCCGCCGAATCACCTCGCTCGCCCACAGTTTTTGGCTTAAGAGCGTGAGCGAGCCGTCTTCAAGGGCGCAAACGGCGCAAAAAAAGTAGTTCGGGTAGGCGGTGTGGTAAGCGTCGACTCCGCGCTTGGCGAGATCTGCTTCAAGCGCTGGGTCGCCGGTCGCGACGGCGCCTCCGGCACGCGCACCGAACGTCTCGCGAAGGAAGCGGTCAAACAGAGCCTCGAGTGCCGGAATAGGCGGCGCGGGGATCACGATCGAGCGCTGGGTGGCTTGGCGAAACGCGATCTGCCGGCGTTCACAGAAATCCTTCACCCGGTCGAGGTGGCTGAAGAAGTCTAGCGCCCAGGGTTCGCTGCCCGCCGCTGCGCCAAGCGCCCGAGCCCACACACGGGCGGCATCGTTTCCGCGGACCGGCTCGCGGTTTTCATCGGCCTCGACCAATTCGAGGCCCACGGCTTTTACGTCCGGTCCGAGATCAAGCGGTTCGATATCAAGCAGGTACACGAGAGTTCCTCTCACGTCTCACCGGGAAAATTCTTTTTGAACTCCGGCGACTGTTTGCGAATTTCCAACCAGTCGAAAAACGCGTCGGGCGTTTCGAGCCAAATCCCGAACCACTGCCCGATTTCAAGCTTTTCGGCCCGCTTGGCCGCATCAACCTTGTGATTATGAGCGATCATTTCCGAGCGGCGGCGGCCCAAACGCCCCACTTCGCGCACTCGCTCAGCTGCCGCGCGTTCGCCAGAGACCGTAAATTTCCGAAGCAGCTCATCGAGACGGATCAGACACATCTCGGCCTCTTCGAGAGTCGAGAAGTGAAGAAGGTCGGCGAACTCCTCTTCGTACTTTCCTTCCGTATCCGACTTTGTGGACCAGACAACGCGCATGCCCGACTCTTCGAGCACGCTCATCACATAGTCGGCCGACGTCTTACCGTCCACGCCGAGTTGCGCGGTGAGACGCCGCCGGATTTGTTCGACCTCAGCGGGCGTGAATTTTTGCACGCCAAGATGCCGCGCCGCTTCAAGGATCAGCTCTTTCTTTGTAGGTGACGCCCCGGATTCGTGATCGCCCGTGTGATGCGAAGTCAAACCTTGCCTCAATGCGGTTTTTGGGCAGCCGCAGGGTCGGCCGGCGCGCTGCCTTGGAGGAGACGGCGATAGCGTGCCACGTTGCGGTTGTGTTCGGCAAGTGTGCGGGCAAAGAAATGGCCGCCTTGGTCGTTGGCCACAAAATAGAGGTAATCGGTCTGCGCAGGTGCCAGAGCCGCCTCAAGCGAAGCTCTGCCGGGGTTTGCGATCGGTCCTGGCGGAAGGCCGCGGTGCGTATACGTATTGTAGGGCGAGTCAACCAGCAGGTCGGCTGGTTTCACGTTATGCTCGTGCCGCCCCTGCAAGGCGATCGCGTATTGCACCGTTGGATCGCATTGCAACGCTTCGTTGATCTTCAAGCGGTTATAGAAAACTCCCGCCACCAATGGCCGCTCATCTTTTTGCGGGGTTTCGCGCTCGACAAGAGAAGCCAGAGTCACGATGTCCTCGGCGGCGCGGTCCTGGGGCAGAGGAGTGCCGCCGGCCGGGTCTATCTCGGTCCAAACAGTGCGGAATTCATGAACCATCTCGTCTGCAACCTGCTGGCAGGTCGCGCGCCGGGTGAATTCATACGTCGAGGGAAAGAGAAATCCTTCGAGAGTGCGCGCGTGGGGGGCGATATCTCTGACGGCAGCTGTATTGTGCGCCGCGGCGAGAAACTCTTGGCGGGCGCAGATGTTCTGGCGTTCAAGCTCGTCGGCGATGTCGAACATCGTCCAGCCCTCGGGCACGGTCACCTGGCGAACGAAAATCTGGCCGCGCGCAATCTTCCAGAAGACCTGACGCGAATCGACTTGCTCGTCGAACAGATACTCGCCGGCCTGAAGTCGGCGGCGGAAATGCCAGTCACTGAAAAGTGCGAAGGCGAGACGATTGCGAATGATGTCGTTGTCGCGAAGAATGCCCGCGATCTGCCATCGCGATGTGCCGTGGGGAATATCGACGAAGACTTGCGCCGGCCGGTGGCCGCGGTAGGGCTTGACCAGTTGCGAGTCAAGCCACGTAGCGCCCGCCCCGAGCGCGGAGATGGCCAGCAGCGCGAGCAAGCCAAGACGCCGCATGACTGGTCAGTTCCTCTCCGCGCGCGGCGGGAGAGCCGCGCGGCGGTGTTCGAGATAATCACGCAGCAGAACGGCGGCGGCTACGTCGTCGATGGCTTCGCGCCTGGCGGCTCGGCGGCCTCTTCCCAGGGCAACGGTCTTGCTGGCTTCCCAGCTCGTGAGGCGCTCGTCCACCATTTCGGTCCCGATATGAAGAGCCTTTCCGAGGCGCGCGGCGAAGCGCGATGCTTCGGCGGCCATATCGCCCGGTTCGCCGGTGATATGGAGGGGATAACCGACAATGATGTGCCCAACCGAGTTGCACACGCACAGTTCGCGCAGGCGCTTCAGATCGGCGAGGCGATTTTTGCGCACGATTACGGCGAGCGGCTGCGCCGTCAGACCCAGCTCGTCGGAAAGGGCAAGCCCAATTCTCTTGCGGCCATAGTCCACCGCAAGAATGCGGCCGGCCTGTCCGCCTGGTTGGGCTCGATCTTCGCGTTTCTTTTCCACTACAGTGCCCATCGCTGGGTCATTATACGCGAGGAGTTGCGGCCCGGCCCGCGGCGCAAGCCGATAACTGTGAAGCAGTTGCCTTTTCGCTAAAGATGTCGTATCAGAGTCGTCGCTGCCGGTAACCGCCGGGCAAGGAGACCCGCCTATGAGTTTGTTCCTATTACTGATTTTAGTCGGACTTTTGGCCGCGGGCATCGCGCGTGCCGTCAACGTAACGATGAACATCCACGAAGGGC
>DATMLZ010000060.1:0-4128 GCA_035569955.1 Candidatus Acidiferrum sp. | reverse complement strand
TACCAGCCCGTGAAAGTCGAAGGCACCAGCATGGCGCCGCTGCTCTCCGACCAGGAGCGCATCTTTATCAACAAATTTGTCTACCGCTTCGAGCCTATCGACCGTGGCGATGTGGTCGTCTTCTGGTACCCGCTGGACCGCACGAAATCTTTCATCAAGCGTGTCGTCGGCCTGCCCGGCGAAGTGGTCGAGATTCGCCAGGGAATCGTGTATGTTGATGGCACGCCGCTTGCCGAACCGTACGTGCCGCCGCAGTATGAGGACATGAGCGATTTCGGTCCCGTGCGCGTGCCGCGCGACAGCTATTTTGTGATGGGCGACCACCGCATCAGCTCCAACGATTCGCGCGTGTTCGGGCCGGTGGCCAGCCGCTTCATCTATGGCCGCGCCGTATTTGCGTATTGGCCCGTAGATCATTTCGGGTCGCTTTCCATGACCTCAACGACGGAAGCGAAAACGAAATGAGCGTACAATATCTGTCCATGAGTTCGGGAGGACACACTGACGGAAGTTCCGCATCGACTTGCGATTCTCGCGCTGGAAGACGGGCGCGTATTTAATGGCCGCGCGGCCGGCGCGATCACGCGCCGCGGCGGCGAAGTCGTTTTTAATACCAGCCTCACCGGATATCAGGAAGTATTCACCGACCCAAGTTACGCTGGGCAGATTGTTTGCCTCACTTACCCGCACATCGGAAATGTAGGCGCCAATCTTGATGACGAAGAGGCGAAAAAGCCTTATATCGAATCGCTGATCGTTCGCGAGTTCTCACAGATCAGCTCAAACTGGCGTTCTGCCGAAACCGCGCAGCTTTATCTGAATCGCCACAAAATTCCCGCCATCTGGGATATCGATACGCGCGCTCTGGTGCGTCACATTCGCAAAGTCGGCGCGTTGCGCGGCGTAGTTGCGACGGACGGCACTCCGGCGGATCAGTTGATCCACGAAGCCAGGCAAATCCCGGCCATGGCCGGGCAGGAACTCGCCAGCCGCGTCAGTTGCGCGAAGCAATACATGTGGAACACCGGCTCGATTGATCTAGCCACTTCGCCGTGGGCCGAACAAATGGGTGAAGCAGGATCGACCCGCGAAGAGCGCAACTTCCGCGTCGTGGCCTACGATTTCGGCATCAAGCAAAATATTTTGCGGCTGCTCGTGGACCATCACTGCGAAGTCGCCGTCGTTCCCGCGCAAACCACTGCGGAGGAAGTGTTGGGTCTTGGCGCCGATGGCGTGTTTCTCTCGAATGGCCCCGGCGATCCCGAGCCAGTCGACTACGCCGTAGAAAATATTCGCAAGCTCATCGGGCGCATCCCGGTGTTCGGCATCTGCCTGGGGCACCAGCTGTGCGGCCTCGCGCTCGGCGGAAAAACCTTCAAGCTGAAGTTCGGCCACCACGGCTCGAATCATCCCGTGAAAAACTTGCTCACCGAGCAGGTTGAAATCACCGCGCAAAATCATGGCTTCTGCGTAGACCCCGACTCGCTGCCCCACAAAGATGTCGAAATCACGCACATAAATCTGAACGACCAAACCAACGAAGGCATGCGCCACAAATCCGAGCCGCTGTTCAGCGTGCAATACCACCCCGAAGCCAGCCCCGGCCCGCACGATTCCCATTACCTGTTCACCCAGTTCACCGATCTAATGCAGGAGTTTCAGAAACCAGGGAGCTCACGGAAGTGACGGCCCATGCCGAAGCGTAAAGATATTAAGAAGATTCTGATTATCGGGTCGGGGCCCATTGTTATTGGGCAGGCTTGCGAGTTTGACTATTCGGGGGCACAGGCTTGCAAGGCGCTGCGGGCGGAGGGCTATAAGGTCATCCTGGTGAACTCGAATCCGGCGACGATCATGACCGATCCGGAGCTGGCCAACCGCACCTACGTCGAGCCGCTGACGAAGGAATATCTCGAGGAAATTATTGCGAAGGAAAAGCCGGATGCTTTGTTGCCTACCGTTGGCGGGCAGACGGCGTTGAATCTTGCCGTGGAATTGAGCGAAAGCGGGATTCTCGAAAAATATAAAGTGGAGATGATCGGCGCATCGCTGCGCGCGATCAAAGTTGCGGAAGACCGCCTTTGGTTCAAGGACGCTTGCCGCAAGATTGGGCTGGAGGTGCCGGCGTCGGCGCTGGTGAACAATGCGCAGGATGCGCTGCGGCTTTGCGATCAGCTTGGATTTCCGCTGGTAATCCGGCCATCCTTCACGCTCGGCGGAACGGGCGGCTCGATTGCTTACAATCGCGAGGAATTTGGCGAGGCCATCGCGCATGCGCTGGACATGAGTCCGGTGCATGAGGCGCTGGTCGAAGAGTCGGTGCTCGGCTGGAAGGAATACGAACTCGAAGTGATGCGCGATTTTCGCGACAACTTCGTGGTCATCTGCACGATCGAAAATTTCGACCCCATGGGCGTGCATACAGGCGATTCGATTACGGTGGCACCCGCGCAAACCCTGACGGACAAGGAATATCAGCGAATGCGCGACGCGGCGGCGGCGATTATTCGCGAGGTCGGCGTTGAAACGGGCGGATCGAACGTGCAGTTTGCGATTAATCCGGAAAACGGCCGGATGGTCGTGATCGAGATGAATCCGCGCGTGTCGCGAAGTTCCGCCTTGGCCAGCAAGGCGACGGGATTCCCGATTGCGAAGATTGCGGCGCGTCTGGCGGTCGGAATGGCGCTGGACGAAATTCCGAACGACATCACGAAGAAAACTCCAGCGTGCTTCGAGCCAACAATTGACTACGTGGTAGTGAAGATCCCGAAATGGCAGTTCGAGAAATTCCCAGGAGCCGACACCACGCTTGGCACGCAGATGAAATCCGTCGGCGAAGTGATGGCTATTGGCCGCACGTTCAAAGAGGCGCTGCAAAAGGGAATTCGTTCACTTGAGCCGCACACGCCGTGGCGCGCACCAGCGGAAACGCCGGATTCGCTGCTTCGTGAAAAATTATCGACGCCGCGGCCGGATCGCATTCACTGGCTGCTCACTGCCGTCGAGCGAGGTTTGCATGCGGAAGAAATTTGCGAGCTGACGAAAATCGACCCTTGGTTCATTCATCAGATCGAAGAAATCACTGCTATGAACCGGCGCGCCGCAGGCGTGACGGTCGAGACCGCGTCGAAGGAATTGTTGCGTGAAGTAAAGCGTCACGGGACCAGCGACGAATATCTGGCGCAGATCTGGAAAACAACTCCTGCCGCAGTGCGGCTGCAACGCGCACGCTATGGAGTCGCACCTGTTTTTAAACGCGTGGACACGTGCGCCGCGGAATTTGAATCGTTCACTCCGTATATGTATTCGACGTACGAAGATGAGGACGAATCGGACGCGCAGCCGCGGGCGAAAATCATGATTCTGGGCAGCGGACCGAATCGCATCGGGCAGGGAATCGAGTTTGATTATTGCTGCTGCCACGCCTCGTTTGCTTTGCGTGAAGACGGCTACGAAACGATCATGGTGAATTGCAATCCGGAGACGGTTTCGACGGATTACGACACTTCCGATCGTTTGTACTTCGAGCCGCTTACGCTGGAAGACGTTTTGGCGATTGTCGAGCGCGAAAAACCGCAAGGCGTGATCGTGCAATTCGGCGGGCAGACCCCGCTAAATCTCGCGCTGGAGTTGAAGCGCAACGGCGTGCCGATTATCGGCACTTCGCCCGAATCGATCGATCTTGCCGAAGATCGCCGCCGCTTCGGCCGCTTGCTCGATGAACTGAAAATTCCGCAGCCGCGCAATGCCACGGCATTAATTCCGGAAGAAGCGGCACGCGTAGCGGGCGAGATTGGCCTGCCGGTTTTGGTGCGCCCCAGTTACGTGCTGGGCGGCCGCGCGATGGTCATCGCGTACGACGTGAACACCGTGCAGGAATATGTTGCTCAGGCGGCGATGATGGGGCCGGCGCGCCCTGTTTTGATTGACCAATTCTTGGAAGAGGCGACGGAAGTCGATGTCGACGCGCTCGCGGACGGCACAGACGTCGTTATCGGCGGGATTATGGAGCACATCGAAGAAGCCGGCGTGCATTCCGGCGACTCCTCGTGCGTGTTGCCGCCGGTGAGCTTGACGCCTGCGATGCTCGACTCCATTCGCGAATACACGAAGCGGCTCGCGCTGGCG
>DATMLZ010000059.1:0-22974 GCA_035569955.1 Candidatus Acidiferrum sp. | reverse complement strand
CATACGACCTTCCACCCGAACCGGAGTCGCGGCGCACCGCTAGATGGCACTCCGCAATTAGCCAAGACCTTATCACACAGCCTTTCGCCGGTAAATTGAGGCACATCCCGACTTTGCCGACGTTGGTCTGGCGCCCCAGGCGTTTGGTTTTTCCGTATTTCTACCCTGCGCCCTTTGCCTCAGTGCGGTGACCCCAACGTTTGATCGGCGCTTTGCGCGCCAGCATCTTTCGATTTTCGTCTGGGCTCGGTGTCTTGGTGGCAGAATCCCCGCCGCCTCTTGAATCACCCGCCGTACTTCGCTAGTTTGGAAGATATGAAAATCAGCCGCGAAGACGTCCTGCGAGTCGCAGAACTCGCCCATCTCGAGCTCACGCCCGCCGAGGTCGATACCTATCAAGCCCAGCTCGACCAGATCCTGGGCTACGTCGACAAGCTGAAGGAAGTCGATGTTGCCAAAGTCGAGCCGATGTCGCAGGTACTTTTTAAATCCGCAGGCTCACAAGACGCGCACCCTGAGTTGCGCGAAGATGTTGTACACCCGTGCACGATGGCCGAAGCGATCTTGGCGCAAGCGCCCGACGCGGCCAAACCGTTCTTCCGTGTCCCGCGGGTGATCGAACGATGAACAGTACGGGCCGCTGGACGATTTCCGGCATTCGCGACGCGCTGCAAACAAAAAAAGTGTCGTCGCGCGAAATTTACTCTGAATTCATCGCGCGTATCGAAAAACAGAATCCACAATGGAACGCGTATCTCACGCTTTCACCCGAGCGTGGTCTCGCCCAGGCTGATCGCGTGGATAGAGCAATTGCCCGCGGTGAGCCATTGCCGCCGCTTGCCGGTGTTCCCGTCGCGATCAAAGACGTGATCAGCACAAAGGGCGTTCGTACAACGTGCAGCTCGAAAATTTTGGAACATTACGTTCCACCCTACGACGCAACCGCGGTCGAACGCCTCGAAAAAGCTGGCGCACTCTTTCTCGGCAAGACGAATTGCGACGAATTCGCCATGGGCGGCTCGAACGAAAACTCCGCATACGGTCCGGTGAAAAATCCCGTCGCTCCGGATCGCGTTCCCGGCGGATCGAGCGGCGGCTCGGCCGCTGCCGTCGCCGCGGATCTGGCAGTCGTAGCGCTCGGCACCGATACCGGCGGATCGATTCGCCAACCCGGCTCCTACTGCGGTATTCCGGCGCTCATGCCCACCTATGGGCGGGTCTCGCGCTACGGACTGGTCGCGTTCGCGTCGTCACTCGATAAGATCGGACCATTTGCCACGAACGTTTCCGACGCCGCCACCGTCCTTTCCGTCATCGCCGGTCACGATTCGAACGACTCGACCTCTGCCGCTTTGCCCGTGCCGGACTACTCTCTAGCGATTGGCAAATCGGTCGAAGGTCTGCGTATCGGCGTGCCCGAAGATTATTTCGGTGAAGGCATTGATGCCGAAGTAAAGGAAAAAGTCGAATCTGCGATCGCGCTCCTTGAAAAACTCGGTTGCCGCCGCATTCGGCTGCGCATGCCGCACACCGATTTCGCAACGGCCGCGTATTACATCATCGCCACGGCCGAAGCCAGCTCGAACCTTGCTCGTTTCGACGGCGTCCGCTACGGCTTGCGAGTTCCGGCCGGTACGCTCGGCGAGATGTATCGCAAAACGCGCGGCAAGGGCTTCGGTCCGGAAGTGAAGCGCCGCATCATGCTCGGCACCTATGCCCTGTCTTCTGGCTACTACGACGCCTACTATCTGCGCGCCCAAAAGGTTCGCTCTCTGATCGCGGGCGATTTTTCTGACGCATTCCAGAAAGTCGACGCGATCATCACCCCGACCGCCCCGACGCCCGCTTTCAAGCTGGGTGAAAAAAGCAACGATCCGCTCCAGATGTATCTTGCGGACATCTATACCGTCACAGGCTCGCTCGCTGGCGTCCCCGGCATTTCAGTCCCTTGCGGCGAAACGCGAGCCGGGCTTCCGGTCGGAATGCAAATCTTCGGCAAGCACTTTGACGAGGCCGGTGTTCTCCAGATCGCACGAGCCTTCGAGCGGGCCACCGGTGACGCGGATTAGCGAACTAACCCACGTCAAATCCGGCCTATATGACTCGCTCGCTATTTTTCAATGGTTTGCAGAACCAAAGGTCACGGTCTGCTGCTTAGGCGCACTGGTCCGGGCTCTACTACGGCAAAGGCGGCTCGCTCGCGAATCTAGGCTGAAAGCCGCTTCATTTCCACGCCCTTTTTCGTGCTAGAAATCACGCAATTTGGTACCAGTACTTGGGGTTTACTTTCGCTCCCTGACGAAAGATTACGTGGCTAGTACGGCTCCTCCATTGGCCGCCCCGGGCCCACCATCTAAGCTTCATTACAGCAAGGGTTGTGACGGGAGGGAGGCAATCACATGGTCCGGGTCCGGCTCAGCCAAAGGCTCTTCACCGAGAAGGAAATTGTTGATTTGACAGGTATTTGCCGCGAGCACCTGCGCTCGATAGCGAAGGAAAAGCACCTCGGTACATTCGCTACAGCCCTGATCGCCGGCGAGCGTGCCGAAAGCTGGCTTTTTACCAATTCCGACCTTTCAATATTGACGCGGCTGCACCAGGGCTGCAGCCACTAAACCGGTATCAATCCCTTGCTGTCGGCCGGTCTCCCGCTCCTCCACGGGAGTCCGGCCTATTTTTTCCCTTCCAATTGCCCCGGCGCCATCGCAGAGATATCCTTGTCCCCGACGGAGGCATCCGACGAAATATGTGTCGGCAATTCGCTCGAAACAGGCACGTCTCGGTGACAATTTTTGCAGCTGTGCTCTGCCTCGTGCTTGCCCTGGTCGTACTGGCGCGAGCTCAAGCGCCTTCGAGCACATCAACGCAAAACGCTGCGCCGCGCGGCCAGAAACTCTTCCTGAAAGACGGCACTTTCCAGCTCGTTCGCGAATACAAGATTGATGGCGACCGGCTGAGTTACTACAGCCTGGACACGCATCAGTGGGAAGAAATGCCGGCTGCGCTGGTCGACTGGGACGCCACAAAAAAGGACGCGGCACAGCAGCAGACCCGCGACACCGCCCTCGCGGATTCGGTCGCAAAACGCGAGCAGCAGGAACACGCGGAGGTGCTGACGGTCGATGCGAGCATCGAGCCGGCACCGGGGATATTCCTACCGCCGGATCCGGGCTTGTTTGCCTTTGACGGCAAGACGATTCAGGCCGTGACCCAGGCGGATATGCAGTCCTCGCTCAGCAAGGGCCGGATGGTCGAAAAGGTGTTGGTGCCGGTTCCGATCATTGCCACGCGGCACAACATCTCGATCATGGGTACGCGTTCGAAGCTCCGGATCGTTGCCGGGCAGCCCGAATTTTATCTCAGAATCGCCAGCGGCTCAGAGCCCGAGATTGATCTGGTTCGGGCGAAAATTCATGGCAATGATCGCCAGGTCGAGAATGTCGACGAGCTCTTTGGCGAGACGGCGCAACAGCGCACAACGCTTGCGCTGCAACGCTGGCAGATCGCGCCGAACGTCTTTCGCTATACGCTGCCCACGCCACTGCAGCGCGGAGAGTATGTGCTGGTCGAAACGCTGCCGGGCGATCAACTGAACATGTACCTTTGGGATTTCGGAGTCGACGTCCCTCCTGCGGGTCGCTAGCGGACGGTGATCGGCATTCCGCTGCTATCGCTCCTGCTCATTTCACTCCCGATAAGAAGTGTCGGTTTTATTGAAGGCAGTCGAGTTATCAAGACCAAGCAAATCACCCCCAAGTAGCAGCACAGAATTGCAAAACGCACCGAGTGTGGCTCGCCTGGGAGCGGTATTGGTGCGCGGGCGATCCAGATCGAGCGGGTCGCCGTCAACCGAACGCTTTCGTAATCAGTAGATACGAAACGTGTGGGAAGGCGGCGCGCGGTAGGACCGCGCGCCGCCTTTGTGGTTCTTTGGCTTCGATCAGAAGTAGAGTTTTCCCGCGAACCACCATTGCCGCTGGCCTCCGCTGCCGCCGAGGCTGGCGTTGGTGGTGACAAGTGTGGAGGTGACGGCTCCGAAGTTCGATCCGCTGATGTTTGCGTTCGGGTTGCCGAAGTGAGGCGTATTCGTAAGGCCGAACGCCTGCGCCTGCAGCTGGAACGTGATGTGTTCATTGATTCTGAAATTGCGGAACAAGCTGCCGTCCAAATTGAACAACCCGGGCCCGCGCAAAATATTCCGACCGGCCGAGCCGAGCACGCCGGGAGTAGTGACTTGGGCGATCGACGAAGTGCTGAAGTATTTGCACGACGTAGTCGCCGCCGGGCAGCTGGTGGCTGGAGTGCCGTGCAGGATTTGAATCGGGCCGGTGATATTGACGGTCTGCGTGTTTCCGGGTGCGTTGAGAGCCGTGGCGCCGGCACCGCTATCGGTGATGGTGAACGGAGTGCCGCTCATCGCGCTGAGGATCCAATTGAACTGCCAACCTCCCGCGATCTTGCTGGCAATCCCGCTCTTTGCCCATCGCTGTCCGGCGCCGAAAGGCAATTCATAGACACCGTAGGTTTCAAAATTGTTGGTTCGGTCGAAACCCGCCACGGCCTTGTTTTTTGACCAATAGGCCGGATACGGGAAGAGGACGAAGTTGATCTCCTCGTTGTCATCGTAGTCGATGGCTCTCGACCAGGTGTAGGCGAACCCGATCTGAGTCGCGCCGCGGAACTGGCGCGTGAGTTTTGCCTGAAGTCCGTTGTAGTAATTGTTGCCAAAGGGGGTGAGTGAATTGATGTCTGACCACGTGCCGCCGAACTTGGCGTTAAGGATTCGGCCAGCGGTTCCACCACCTGCGGGAGCAGGATTCGCGTTGATGTTGGTGAGTGGCCGAATTGCCACGTCACCTACATACCCGGCGCTCGCGACGAAACCGCCGATCTGCTGCTCGACGGTGAGGTTATAGGAGTTGATGTAGCCGCGGCGGAAGTTGAGAGGGATGGTGGTCGTGCCGACACCGTTGGGAAGCGGGAAAGTGCCCGGCGACGTGCCACCGTTGAGCGGAATCGGCGTGATGCCGACAGGCAGATAGGAGTAATTATTTGTGGCGTTCAGGCCGGTGAGACTGGCGGCGGAAGCGAAGCCCGAATTTTCGGCCTGCGTGTAACTGGTGCCCACAAAATTCGAAATCGTATCGGCCGGGTAGGCGTTGCGGAGGAATCGCCAGTTGTTCGGATCTGCGTTGATGCCGTAGCCGACGCGAACGACTGTCCTGTCGAAGGGACGGTAAGCGATTCCGATGCGCGGCAGGAAAAGCCCGTGACCGACGTTCACGCCATCGTCGCGCGGGATTCCGCTGTTGCCGCCGCCGACAAGAACGTTCATCGTGGAAATATCGAGGACGCGGGCGCCGCCGATATCGCTGTAAGCCATTGGGTAAAATTCCCAGCGCAGCCCGTAGTTGACGGTGAGCTTTGGCGCGATCTGAAATTCGTCACGCGCGTACCAGGCCCATTGGGTCCAGCGAAGGGCGATCGGATTGATGTTTTGCGTGGCCTTGCCAACGGTGTCCGGCAGACCAAGCAGGAAATCAGCGAACGAGTTGTACATCGCGTTTGTGGGTGCCGCGACTGCGCAAGTTTCTTTCGGAGGCGCGCCGGTGCACGTGGCGAGCTCGGTGCCGACGCCGGTGAACTGGAAGCTGCCGCGCGCCGTTTGGAACGAACCGCCCTGCGGCTGGAAGTGGTTGAGCATCGCGTGATTGAACTCTACCCCAACGCGCACCTGATGGCGGCCATGAGTCCAGCTGAGGTTTGCGTTCGAAACGTACTGATTGTCGCGGAACACGAACGGATTGCCGGTGTTCGCGTTGCCGAGATTGGCAAACGTGCCGCTCGCAAACTGAAACGCGGGTATGCCTCCTTGAAGCGGACTCGGGCCGTTGGTGCCCGGGATGCCCAGCGTGACCAAGCCAAAGTTCGAACCGATGTCGACGTTTTCCGCGTTGATGCGCTGGCGGGTGAAGCCGGCGTTGACGTCAAGCAACAGGCTGGGCGAGAACGTGTAGGTCGTGCCGAGGCCGACAACCTGGATTCTGGAAAACGCGTTGCCGTTTTGGCCGCCGTTGGTGGCGTTGCCCCCCGCGGCACCCAGTGCCGGCGGATCAAAAATAAAGCTGCGCGAGAAGCTGTATTTGCCGAAGAGCGTCATGCGCTGGCTGATGTTGTCGTCGATCTTCGCGTCGATGTCGTCTCGGTGGAAGAAACCGACGTTGGTGAGGAAGTAGTTGTTGGTCGTGACGCCGGTCTGATTGGGCGCCGGAATGAGCTGGGCCATTTTGAGGGCCGCAGGATCGACACGATTGAGGCAAATTTCATTTTGCACTCCGTTGCAGGAAATGATCGAGCGGCCCGTGCCGTCGGACTTTCCGGTGGATGGGTCATATATATTGACGCCCGCAGGAAGCAGACTGCGGAAATCAAAGAAGCCAGCGGTTTGCGCGTTCGAAGCGATCAGGCCGCCTGACGGCACCGTCTGCGGATTGCCGCCCGCGGGCGCTTGAATCTGGCGCGTCGATTCCCAATCTCCAAAAAAGAAAAGTTTGTCGCGCCGGATGGGTCCTCCGAGCGCGCCGCCGAATTGATTGAAGATATTTTTCGGCTTCTTGAAATTCGAAGGATTGAAGTAGCTGAGCGCCCAGAGAGATTTGTCCGTGTGGAGCTCGTGAACGTCCCCGTGAAAACGATTCGTGCCGGACTTGGTGCGGATATTGATCGACGCTCCGCCCGCCGAGCCCTGCTCGGCGTCATAGGAGTTGGTGACGATGTTGAGCGTTTCAACTGCGTCGTCAGGCGGAACGTAGGCTAGGTTATTGGGCAGCCAGGGATAAGAATCCGAGACGCCGTCAATGCGCGTGTCGTTGCCCTGCGTCGATTGGCCGTTGACGTTGGACGTCATGGCGCGCTGCGGATTTCCGGCAGCCGAATTATTTTCGGCGGGCAGCGAAAAACCCGGAATGATTTTGTAGAGTGCCTGAAAGCTTGCGCCCTCGGAGGAAATTGCGGGCAGCGCCTGGATCTGGGCGGATTCGATATCGGTGTGAACGTCTGCGCGGTCGGTCTCGAGCACGGGAGGGGCGTCGGTGACGGTGATCGTTTGCTGCTGCTTGGCGATCGACAGCTGTGCGTCGAGGCGCTGGAGTTCGTTTGCGGCGATGCGGACATTGTTCGTTTCGACCGACGCGAAATTTGGTGCGGAGATCGTCACCTTGTAGGTGCCCGGTTGAAGCGCCGCGAAATGGTAGATGCCGGTCGCCTCGGCTTCGACTTGCGAGACGACACCGGTGTCGATGTTCGTCGCGTCGACGCGCGCCCCCGCGATAGCGGCGCCGGATTCGTCCGAGACATTTCCTGTCAGAGAACCGTAAAGCACTTGCGAGCGCGCAACCAGTGCGAACGCGCAAATCGAGAAGAGCAGCAGCGCGGAAGCCGCTTGAGCGCGGGCGTGGCTCGCGCCGGGCATCCGATCATGCAGACGTGCGACGTGCTTGTTGTGAATTGTAAACATGGACTTCCCCCTCCACCTTCGACCTTTGCCAGGTTCCTCGGCCAATTGCTTCGACGGCCCACCCCGGGTCCGTCAAAGCAAAGATCGTGCGCTCCGCTGGGAGCGGAGCCCAAAGAGCACGCGGGCCTCGGTGCGCCGCGCGTACTGCTGCGTTTGCGTCCGCGTCACGCGGACTTGCGTTCGTCGGCCACGCGCTCAGCGGGACCGAAATATTTTTTGAGCACGAGCGCGACAGTGCCGCGCAAACGCGCCATGCCGGGTTCGGCAGCGGGCCGAACTTTCGGCGGATTGCCGGCCAGAACTCCGGCGGCGACTTCTTCTGTGATCAGGGGGCCGAGGCGGTTCCAGTGGCGTGCGAATTCGCCGACCACGACGATTTCTTCGGGCGCAAGACTTCTGACGATCGTGCGCATGCCGCGACCGAGCGCGCGGCTCATTTTGTCGAGCGCCTTGAGCGCTTGAGCGTCTCTCGCGTCGGCCAGCGCAAGAAGATCCTCAAAGGCCAGACCGTTTTCCGGAGCCGAGCGAGACTCGTGGTAATAGCGCAGAGCGGCGCGATTGGAAGCGTATAGCTCCCAGCAGCCATGGAATCCGCAGGTGCACGGCGGGCCGTTCGGATCAAACGGCACGTGGCCGAATTCTCCGGCCATGCCGTGCTGGCCGAGAGAAAGCTGTCCATTGGTGAAAATGCCGACCCCGATGCCTTCTGAGACGGTGACGGCGACAAGGTCGCGCACATTTTCGCTATTGCCGAACCAGATTTCGGCCAGGACGCAAGCGTTCGCGGCGTTTTCGACTTCGACGCGAAGGCCGGTGGCGCGCTCGAGAGGCGATTTCAGATCGCACCGCGACCATTTCAAATTCGGCGCGAAGACGACGCGCTGCGTTGCGGGATCAAAACGCCCGGGGACGCTGATGCCGATTCCTTCAAAGAGCAGTGAAGGATGAGACTGCATCAAACGCTTGAATCGCGAGGAAAGGCCGACCATGGCGGTCTGGGGATCGGGCGGCGTCAGCATGCCTTCCTGCGCAAGAAAGCGGCCGTTCACGTCGGCAACCGCGACGGTGATCTGGCGCGGGCGAATGTCGGCAACCAGGATTGCTTTTCGATTGTTGAGGCGGAGGAAAGTAGGCCTTCTGCCGCGGGGGAGGCGTCCGACCGGGCCGTAAACCACCCAAGACTCCTCGATCAGCTTTTCGGTGATCAGAGAAACGGTGCTGCGCTGGAGGCCAGACACGCGAGCCAAGTCCGCGCGCGAGATGGGTTGGCGGCGGCGAATCAGGTTAAGGACCACACCCCGGTTGATGTCGCGAGCCGTCTCGCTCGAAGCGACCTGGGTGTTTGTGAAGTCCACCCTTTTCATTTAGTTCCTATCTCAAACTAATAGACGATTGGAAATGAACTTTTTAATGGTAAATGGGCAGTGGGCCGGTGCTGCTGCCGATGCGACGATCGCGTCTTGGCGATTAAGTTCAAGACGCGAACTATATAAATGCGTACAGGGCTTGTCAAGGACAAAACTGCCGAGCGGAACGTTTGGGTTCCTGGCGGTTGGTTGCGGCCGCCCAAAGTTGAGCCGGCTCGAATTCCTCCGCGAATGCCGTGGATGTTTTCATCTTGAGATTCAACGATGCGGTTCGTTTCTGGCCAACCGAGCGCGGTAGCTCCTTGTTTCGCAATCAGTTGGCGACATACCCGGCGTCTACCCTAGAGATTAAGCCTTAAGCAATCCCCGGTCAGTGACGTAGGGTATCTGGCCGATGTGCTGCGAAGCCCGCATGCCGCTAGCCTCCGTTTGTCGCCGCACCCAGCGGCGGCGTGCCAAACCCCAAGCCCAAATCGAGAAAGGAGTCGAGAGGAAAGCGCTGAAGCTCGGCACAAACAGCCGAAGGAGGTACTTCAATGAACGCTAATAAGAAGTCAACCAGAGAACTGGCAGTCCTCAACGCACCAAACCGATATGGAGGCAAACCTGTTATGCGAGGTTTTAGAGTGTCGATGCATCGTTTCTTTGTCGTTTCCGGTCTCAGTCTTGCGCTGGCGAGCACGGCTGCTGTGGCACAGCAATCTCCAACGACGTCAAACCCCACCACAGTAAGCGGGCAAACGCAGACGACAGTGCAAACCACAACCAATCCTGACGTCACACGAGGCGAACTCGTGAATCTCGATCAGTTTCTTGACGAGCACCCGGAAATCGACCGGCAGTTGCGCGCGAATCCGTCGCTGATCAACGACAACAACTATCTGCAGGCCACGCCGCAACTGCAAGCGTACCTTACCAATCATCCGCAGGTGCGCACGCAACTGACGCAAAACCCCACCTACTTCATGCAGCGTGAAGACCGTCTGCAGGCGCGGGTCGCGCAGGAAGAACGATTCGACCAGTATCTCGCCGACCACAAGGACGTCGATAAGGACGTCCGGAAGAACCAGCGAGTTCTAAACGACAACGGGTACCTTAAAAAGCACCACGACCTCGGTGAATTCCTGAAGGCGAACCCTGACGTGCGCGTTGTGGTCGTCAACAATCCGAACTATTTCCAGGATCGTGACCGCGACCGAGTGGCGATGAATGGCGACATGAATGCGCGTCTCGGCGAAACCAGAACCGTCGCCGGCGGAGCTGGCGCGGGCGCAAGTGCCGAAGCGACGACCGGTGCAAACGCCGGCGCCAATGTGCAGATGACCAAGGAGCACTCCGACCGCATGGATAAGTTCCTCGACAAACACCAGGATGTCGCCAAGGATCTCCACGACAATCCTGCTCTGGTGAGGGACGACGGATACCTCGATCATCACAAGGACTTGCGAAAATTCTTCAATCAGAACCCGGGCTTGCGCAGCGAGCTGGCCGAGAATCGCGCCTACTTCGAACAGCGCGATGAGCGGATGCACGAGCACATGACCACGACCAAACCGCCGACCACCAAGTCGCCGGCTTCAAACGTCGACCAGCGCCAAAACCTGACTCCAACGACTCACTAACGTTCAAACCTGACGGCAACGTCTGGAAGCAGCGGGCGGCAGGAGCCGGTAAACCGGCCCCTGCCCGTCCGGTGACCGACCGATATGATCTTCAAACGCGCACTTTTATTTAGCAACCAATTCAGGAGGAAAATCACAATGGATGACAAGCCAGACAGCATCGGAGTCGCGTGGAGGCTTCTCTGCTTAGCCATCTTTATTCTGATGAGCGCAACAGGGCTGTACGCACAGGATCAGGACGTGCATCCGGCGTACGAGGCCAAGGGACTCACCGCCTATGAAGAGTTTCGAGGTGCCGCCAACAACGAAGGACAATTCCTCATCTTCGATACCAACTTCGGGTACGACTTCAACCAGCACGTGGGCACCGACATCGGAATTCCGGTCTACGTCCTTCACCCAACACTCCCCGGGACGCCGCACAATTGGGGCGACAGCCTCGGCGATCCCTATTGGGACTTGCGCCTGGCGTTTCCGAACCACTTTCTGAACTACGACACCGCATTCACCGTCTCGGTGCCGGCGAACGAAACCGGCGCCTATAGTACTGGCCGGCTCGGTCTCGACTGGTTCAGCCACTTCGATCACGCGTTCGGCCCGGTGTCACCATTTGTGAACGCCGGAATCGCCAACGGAATCCTCGACACGCGATTCCTTTCGCAACCGTTCCGGCTGACGCAATCCTTCCGTACGCTGGGATTCATCGCCGATACGGAAGGCGGAATGAACTTCCGTCTGGCGCGCTCGTTGAGCATTGGCGGGTCTTACTACGCACTACTGCCTTCGGGACAACAGAAGGCCTATGCGGGAGTTCAGAACTTCTTCCTGCTTCCGACAACGACCGAGACGGTGTCCCAAGTCACGCATGACCGCGGTTATACGGCCTATCTCCGGCTGACACCGACCCGATCCTTGTTCATCGAAGGCGCATACGTTCACAGCCTGGAACTGAACACGGATGCAGCGACGCTCACGGTGGGAGTCGATGTGCGCTCGCTGTTTAACAGACCACGCGCTCAGCAGCATTACTAGGAACTTGTTTGCGTGCGGCATTCCGGCCGGGATGCCGCACCGCTCTTAGGCTTCGGCCCGGAAAGTCTTGCCGAGTGCCTGATCCGCCAGACGAAAAAAGTGACCGAAGTTATAGATCAACAGCGACCACTTTGACCCGAGGAAAGACAGATTGCGCGGAATTCGCTTTCGAACCGAAAAGAGGAAACAAGTCCGTTGCGCGTCAATCAGCGCAAAGCCGCTTCGGCAAGAATCTTCTTGTAGAGCGACTTGAGTTGCGAATCCGAACGCAGATTCAGCGCGGACGTATCGAACTTGAGCAGCTGCAACCCGCCGGTCGAGTTGTGATAGTGGGCGTAGGCGCCGCGGAGTGCATCGAGATATTCGGCCGTGATGTTCGACTCGTAGGGACGATTGCGACTACGAATCCGGTTCAACAGGACTTCATTTGACGCGTCGACATAGACGGTTAGATCCGGGCGAAAGACACTGGCGTCCAGGCCGACGCTGAGACGCTCGTAAAGCTGCACTTCGCGATCGTGCAGGAGGGCGCGGGCGAAAATCGGGTCTTTGGCCTGCGTGTAATCGGAAACGACGGCCCGGGCACGCACGGGAGGAATCGTCCGCAACTGCTCATAGCGCGAAATCATGAACGCGAGCTGTGCACCGAGCGCCCAACGCTCGCGGTCCGCGTAAAAATCGGGGAGAAATTCGTTGCCGTCCACATCTTCAAGGACAAGCGTCGCGTTCAAATGCAGGGCCAGCAACTGCGCGAGCGTGGTTTTTCCAGCGCCAATCGGACCTTCAAACCCAATGTATGGCTGGTTGGCGATGCGCAAGTAGATCGCTCCTGTCGTTGCACGGTGCAAACCCTGCTTGAGCCGGGACGGTTTGTGGGTAAACACTATCTCATAAACAAGGAATTGAAGGAAAAGTTGCGCGGGGCACGCAAATCAGGCGCGCGGCTGGAAGATGCCCTGTAGGAGTTCGGCAAGAGTGGGGAGGTGAAACGGTTTTTGCAGAGTGAAAGCCCCCTGTTCCCGCAAGGTCGCGAGGGAGGAGGATTCGACCAGTTCGCCGGTCATGAAGATGAAGCGCGGAGCCGCATCACCCAGACTCCGACGGACGCGCTCGAACAGCTCGCCGCCCTTCATGCCGGGCATATTGAAATCACAAACAACCGCCTCGCATGCATTCTTTTCAAGGAACGCGAGAGCGGCGGCGCCGCTCGAGACGCCGGTCGTTCTGGCCCCACGGGCGGAAAGTCCTTCCTGCACGATTTCGAGAATGCTTTCCTCGTCGTCAACTACAAGCACGGAGCGACCCTCAAGCGCTTTGGGCCGCCTCGCGGACCTTAGCGCAGGGGCGGCGCTCTCGGCCGGCTTTGCTGGTTCGGATGCGGGGCTGGTTGCCGGTTCGCCGGCAGGAGCGGCGCTGGCGGCCGCAGGGAGAAAAATGCGAAACACGGCTCCCCCTTGGGCGGGCGATTCGACTTCGATCGTGCCGCCGTGGTCTTTCACAATGGCGAGGCAAATCGTAAGCCCGAGACCGCTGCCGCCGCCGGGGCGCTTGGTCGTAAAGAACGGATCGAATAGCTTGCCCATGTTTTCTTCCGTGATTGCAGGCCCGTCATTTTCGAACGTAAGACAGACGCGATTTTGCGGCGCGGTCGTCGCATTGACCGTGACTGTGCCGGCTGCTTTTGCGGAAGAAATCGCCTGTTCGGCGTTGACGATGATATTGGAGAAGACCTGCGTCAGCAGCTTGCGGTCGCCATCGACGGGCGGGAGGCCGGGCGCGGCGTTGCACTTCATCGTGATTCCCTTTTGCTCGAACGCGACGCGCTGCGAAAGCAAGATGGTCTGCAGAATGTCTTCGATCCGGAGCGGCACCAGTCCCGAGGCGCGCGGACGCGAGAACGCGAGAAGGTTTTGGACGATATCGGCGGCACGGCGCGCCTGCTTCAGGATCAAGCCGGCCTGGCGCTTGGTCAGATCGTCATGGGCGTGTTCGCTGAGAAGATCGCTGACGCCGAGAATCGCCGTCAGTGGATTATTCAATTCGTGCGCGGCGCCGGCGAGCATCTGCCCCATCGCTGTGAACTTTTCGCGCTCTGCGACCTGGCGATCCGCGATGTTTGATTCGGTCACATCGCGCCCCGATGTGACGATGCCGGTAATCTTGCCCGTTTCATCAAGCAACGGCGCTGCGCTGATGCGGAACGAGCGCAGTGACCCGTCCGCATGCCGCGCGCGAACTTCCACCTGACCGCGTACGGCGCGACCGGAAACGAGGCTGTGCATCATCTCGTCGAGCCGGGCGCGATCTTCGGGGTCTGAATGCGAGCCCAATTTTTCGCCGATGAAAAACGACGGCGCGTTGCCAAGTACCGAACGAACGCTGTCGCTTACGTATGTAAAGCGCGCTTCGGTATCGAGAAGGGCGATCACATCCGGGAAGCAGGCGATCAAGCGGCGGCCGAACTCGCGTTCCTTGTGAAGCTCGTGCTCCATGAGGCGTTGCTCGGTGACGTCACGAATCGTGGCCTGGATGCGAACCAGCGCGCCGGCGGCATCGCGTATGGCGAGAGCGGAACCGACACAGCGAATCTGCGTCCCATCTTTCTGCACGAACATGATTTCGACGTCGTGGACGAAGCCGTTCTGATCGATTTCCGCGATGAGCGCCGAGCGGTGCGTTGGGTCGGCGTAAAGCTCGGAAAGATTGCGGCCCTGCAATTCCTCTTTTGAGGAGTAGCCAAGCATGCGGACGAGCGCGGGATTGGCGTCGAGAATCCTTCCGTTTGGCGTGCTAAAAAGAATTCCCTCGTGAAGAGACTCGAACAGCTCCACCGAGCGCAGTTCGCGATCGTGCTGCGCGGTGACGTCGCGCGCCCAGCCGCTGACGGCCGTCGTGCGGCCGGCCTCGACTACAGCCTGGAAGCAGACGTCAAAGAAGTGGACCTCGCCCGATTTTTTGAAGCGAACCGGAGCGCGTCCGGCCCAGCTGCCCTTGCGCAGGAAAGCGGGCAGCACTCTGGCGACGTCGACGGGCGAAGGTTCGACAATAAATTCGGAGAGATTGTGGCCGATCAGATCGGCAAAGGGCATGGCGAGAATTTCGGAAAAGCGGACATTTGCAACGCGGATTTCGCCATCAAGGGTGAGCGTGAAAACGGCCTGGTCGAGGTGGTCGATCAGTTCGCGAAAGCCCTGCTGTGAACGTGAAATGACTTCGATGAGCTTATGAAGCTGGTTCTCCGAAGACGGCGGCGCGGTTTCGCGCTCGTGGAACGTTGGCGAAGAGTCGGAAGGCATATGTTCGGCGCTGCGTCTCCGGAGCGGAAACCGGTGATGGCGACCTCAACAGAGATATTTTACAAGCCAGGCAAAGACGGGCCGCGGAAGAAAGCAAGCGGGCTGCGTATCGTTAAATAGGCGGAAAGGGCAGGGCGAAAAAAAGGTGGGCCGGCGAACCGACCCACCCTGGAGTTTGTTTGTTTTCCTTGCCGGCCGATTAACCTTCGGCGACGGCGTCGGTGTCCTTGCGCAGAAAGTCCAGCGCAGCGGCCTCTTCGGGCGTGAGCTCGGGCTCTTCCGGCAACGGCTCCTCCTTGGGAATTTCGGTGAGGAGCTGGATGTTGCGGTAGCGCTCAAGACCTGTGCCCGCCGGGATCAGGCGGCCCATGATGACGTTTTCCTTCAGGCCGCGCAGGTAATCGACCTTTCCGGAAATCGCCGCCTCGGTGAGGACGCGCGTGGTCTCCTGGAAGCTCGCCGCGGAGATGAACGAATCGGTAGAGAGCGACGCTTTGGTAATGCCCAGAAGCAGCGGGCGTCCGATCGCGGGACGGCCGCCTTCGGTAACGACGCGCTCGTTCTCTTCGCGGAAGCGGAACTTGTCGATCTGCTCCTCAAGAAGGAACGTGGTGTCGCCCACGTCTTCTACCTTCACCCAACGCATCATCTGCCGGACGATGGTTTCGATGTGCTTATCGTTGATGTTGACGCCCTGCAGGCGGTAAACCTCCTGCACGGAGTTCACAAGATAAGCCTGCGTGTACTTTTCGCCGAGTACCGCGAGAATGTCGTGCGGGTTGAGCGGACCATCGATCAGCGCTTCACCGGCGCGGACGTGTTCGCCCTCCTGCACGTTGATGTGCGTGCCGCGGGGAATTGAATATTCCTTCACGGTGCGTCCATCTTCGCTCTCGACGTAAATCTTGCGCTGGCCCTTGGCGATTTCGCCGTATTTCACGACACCGTCGATTTCGCTGATGACCGCCGGATCGCGAGGCTTGCGCGTCTCAAACAGTTCGACGACGCGCGGCAGACCGCCCGTGATGTCCTTGGTCTTCGTGGTTTCGCGCGGGATCTTGGCGAGCACGTCTCCCGGCTGAACCTCGTCACCATCGGCGACCATTAAGTGGGCGCGTGCCGGCATCAGGTACTTGCGCTTCACGCGGCCCTGCGGATCGCGGACCATGATCGTCGGTTGGTGCTTTTCGTCGCCGATCGGCAGCGTTACAACAAGCTGCGAAAGACCGGTGACTTCGTCGACCTGCTCTTCGATCGTCAGACCGGGCTGCAGGTCCTTGAACTGAATCGTGCCGCCCGATTCGGTGAGGATCGAGAACGTGTAAGGATCCCACTCGACCAGCGTCTGACCGAGCGTGACCGGCTGGCCTTCTTCGGCCTTGAGCCGCGCGCCGTAAACGACGTGATGGCGCTCCTTTTCGCGTCCTTTTTCGTCAACAACGGCGATCAAACCGGAGCGGTTCATCGATATCAGAGCCTTGTTGCGGCCCTCGACCACTTTCAGATCGATGAACTTCACAAAGCCGTTGTTGCGGGCCTCGACCTTCGATTGTTCGGTAACGCGGGTTGCCGTGCCGCCGATGTGGAAGGTGCGCATCGTCAACTGCGTGCCAGGTTCCCCGATGGACTGCGCGGCGATGACGCCGACCGCTTCGCCCATCTCGACGAAGCGCCCGGTGGCAAGGTTGCGGCCGTAGCAGCGCGCGCACACGCCGCGGCGGGATTCGCAGGTGAGCACGGAACGGATGTTGACCCGCTCGATGCCCGCCGCTTGAATCGCGTTCGCGAGCTCTTCGGTGATTTCCTGGTTCACGTCGACGATGACGTTGCCTTCGTAGTCCTTTACTTTCTCAAGCGAGACGCGGCCGACAACGCGGTCGCGCAACGGCTCGACTTCAACACCGGCTTCGAGAATCGGTTCGACGTAGATGCCGTCGCCCGTGCCGCAGTCGAACTCATTGATGATCACGTCCTGCGCCACGTCAACCAGACGCCGCGTGAGGTAGCCGGAGTCGGCCGTCTTGAGCGCCGTGTCGGCCAGACCTTTGCGGGCTCCGTGCGTCGAGATAAAGTATTGCAGCACAGTGAGGCCTTCGCGGAAGTTCGAGGTGATCGGCGTTTCGATGACTTCGCCCGACGGCTTCGCCATCAATCCGCGCATACCGGAGAGCTGACGAATCTGCTGCTTCGAACCGCGGGCGCCGGAGTCGGCCATCACGTAGACGGGGTTGATTACGCCTTCCTTGTCCTGCGCCTCGAGCGCTTTGAACATTTCGTCCGCCACCTTTTCGGTGACGTCCGACCAGATGGCGATGACCTTGTTATAGCGCTCGCCGTTGGTGATCGCGCCGTCCAGATATTGCTGCTGGACTTTCACGACCTCGTGCTCGGCGGTGTCGACGAGCTTGGACTTCACGCCCGGGATGACCATGTCGCTGATGCCGATCGAGACACCGGACTTGGTTGCATAGAGGAAGCCGAGCTCCTTCAGCTTATCGAGCGCGACAACCGTCTTTTCCAGGCCGAAACGCAAGTAGACATATTGCACGAGCGCCTGCACACCCTTCTTCTTCAGAAGGCCGTTGATGAACGGCATGTCCGAAGGCAGGTGATCGTTGAAGATCACGCGGCCGACGGTCGTGTGCAGGAACTGCTTATCGAGCGCGACCGGTTCGGTGTGCGAAACGTCCTGGTCATCGTAAGCGTTTGTCAGGTCGATCACTTCGCCGGTGTAACGCATGCGAATCGGCGTGAGCAGCTCGACTTCGCCCGCGTCGAGCGCCATGATCACTTCTTCGGTCGAACCGAACGCGCGGCCTTCCCCTTTCGCTTTCGGCTTTGCCTTGGTCATGTAGTAGATGCCGAGGACCATATCCTGCGTCGGAATCGCGAGCGGGTAACCGTTGGCCGGCGAAAGAATGTTGCGCGAGCTGAGCATGAGCACAGACGCTTCGACCTGCGCTTCGGGCGAAAGCGGAATGTGCACGGCCATCTGGTCGCCGTCAAAGTCCGCGTTGAACGCGGTGCAAACGAGCGGATGGATGCGGATCGCTTTTCCTTCGACCAGCGTCGGTTCGAACGCCTGAATGCCCAGCCGGTGCAGCGTAGGAGCGCGGTTGAGCAGCACGGGATGTTCGCGAATTACATCTTCGAGAATGTCCCATACGATCGATTCCTGCGCTTCCACCAGTTCCTTGGCCTGCTTGATCGTGGTGCAATGGCCCGCCGCTTCGAGCCGGTGATAAATGAACGGCTTGAAGAGCTCGAGCGCCATCTTCTTCGGCAAACCGCACTGATGCAGCTTCAGTTCGGGGCCGACAACGATGACCGAGCGTCCGGAATAGTCAACACGCTTTCCGAGCAGGTTCTGGCGGAAACGGCCCTGCTTGCCCTTGAGTGTGTCCGAGAGCGACTTGAGCGGGCGGTTATTGGTCCCGCGAAGCACTCGGCCGCGGCGACCGTTGTCAAACAGGGCGTCAACGGCTTCCTGCAGCATGCGCTTTTCGTTGCGGACGATCACGTCCGGCGCGTGAAGCTCCATGAGCTTCTTCAACCGGTTGTTGCGGTTGATCACGCGGCGATAGAGATCGTTCAGGTCAGACGTGGCGAAGCGGCCGCCATCGAGAGGCACAAGAGGGCGCAGCTCCGGCGGAAGAACCGGGATCACGTCCAGAATCATCCACTCGGGCTTATTGCCGCTCTTGCGGAACGCTTCGAGAACCTTCAGGCGCTTGGCATACTTGATGCGCTTTTGAAGGCTCGGATCGATCTTCATCTTTTCGCGAAGCTCTTCGGAAAGCTTGTCCACGTCGACGCGACGGAGCAGGTCCTTGATCGCTTCGGCGCCCATCATGGCCACAAACCGGCCCGGATATTCGCGCTGCAATTCACGGACTTTGTCCTCAGGCAGAATTTCCTTTTCCTGAATGCCCGGCGCTTCGCCCGGATCGACGCAAACAAACGTTTCGAAATAAAGGATGTGCTCGAGGTCGCGCATCGTGATGTCCAGCAAATAGCCGATGCGGCTGGGCAATCCCTTGAAAAACCACACATGGGAACAGGGAGAAGCCAGTTCGATGTGGCCGAGGCGCTCGCGGCGAACCTTGCTGAGCGTCACTTCGACACCGCATTTATCGCAGATGACGCCGCGGTGCTTCATCCGCTTGTATTTTCCGCACAGGCACTCCCAGTCCGTGACGGGGCCGAAAATCTTGGCGCAGAAAAGGCCGTCACGCTCAGGCTTGAAGGTGCGGTAGTTGATCGTTTCCGGCTTGGTCACTTCACCATGGGACCAAGAGCGGATCTTTTCCGGACTTGCCAGGCTGATGCGGATCGAATCGAAATCGGCAATCTGGCTTGCACGGTCATAAGGGCTCGAACGATACAAGGTATGATCCTCCCCTCCGGCTACGCCGGAGCAAAACTGTTAGAAACAGGTGACGCGCGCCCGGACGGTTGCGGCTCGAGCGCGCGATAAATTAATCAGCCGCTTCAGCCTTCTCAAGCTGAGGCTTCTGCCGTTTCATCAACTCCACGTCAAGGCACAGCGACTGGAGTTCGCGCACGAGCACGTTGAACGACTCAGGAACGCCCGGCTCAATGCCCGGCTCGCCCTTCACGATCGCCTCATAAATCTTCGCGCGACCGTACACGTCGTCCGACTTGGCCGTGAGCAGCTCCTGCAGGATGTGCGCGGCTCCGTAAGCTTCGAGCGCCCAGACTTCCATTTCTCCAAAGCGCTGTCCGCCGAATTGAGCCTTGCCGCCGAGCGGTTGCTGCGTAATGAGCGAGTAAGGACCGATCGAACGAGCGTGAATCTTGTCGTCCACCAGATGCGATAGCTTGAGCATGTAGATGTAGCCGACGGTCACGTTCTGCGCGAATTCATCGCCGGTCATGCCGTCATAGAGCGTGATCTTGCCGCTCTCGGGCAGTTCGGTGAATTCGAGCAGGTGGCGAATATCGTGCTCACGAGCGCCGTCGAAGACCGGCGTCGCAAAGGGCACGCCGTCCTTGAAGCCGTAAGCCATGTCGAGCAACTGTTCGTCGTCGAGGTCCGCGATGCTCTTCCACACCGAAGTCGGGCCGAAGGCTTCCTTGAAATACTTGCGAACGGATTCGGCGCGTTCCTCAGGACCGAGGAGCTTTGCGATGCGCTCGCCGAGTTCTTTCGAAGCCCAGCCGAGGTGCGTTTCGAGAATCTGTCCGACGTTCATACGGGAAGGAACGCCGAGCGGATTGAGCACGATCTCCATGGGCGTGCCGTCCGGCATGTAAGGCATGTCTTCGGCGGGAACGATCCGCGCGATGACGCCCTTGTTGCCGTGGCGGCCTGCCATCTTGTCGCCGACCGAGAGCTTGCGCTTCATGGCGATGTAAACCTTCACGAGCTTGATGACGCCCGGAGGAAGTTCGTCGCCCTTCTTGAGCTTCGCGATGCGCTCGTCGGTGATCTTGCGCAGTACGTCGATCTGGCGCGAGGTCATCTCCTCGACTTCATCGATCTTCTCGATCAGGAGAGGATCCTTGTCGTTGAGGCGCAGGCGTTTCAGGTTGCGCGTCGAGATTTTCTCCAGGATGTCGCGCGTCAGCTCGGTGCCCTTTGTGAGCAGGCGCTTGTTGGTGCGTTCGTCGTGGAGGTCGGCCACCAGCTTCTGCCCGCCGAGCAGGTCGTTCAACCGCTTCAGCCGCTCGTCGGTCAAAATGCGGATTTCGTCGGCGAGGTTCTTTTCGAGCTTCGCCACGTGGGCCGCTTCGATCGCCTTGTGACGCTCGTCCTTCTCCGCACCCTTGCGGCAGAAGATCTTGACGTCCACGATCGTACCTTCGATACCCGGCGGGCAGTAGAGAGACGCGTCACGAACGTCTCCGGCTTTTTCGCCGAAGATCGCGCGAAGCAACTTCTCTTCCGGTGTGAGCGTCGTCTCGCCCTTCGGCGTGACTTTGCCGACCAGAATGTCGCCCGGTTTCACGGTGGCGCCGATGCGGATCACCCCGCTCTCATCGAGGTTCCGGAGGAAGCTCTCGTTGATATTGGGAATGTCCCGCGTGATTTCTTCGGGGCCGAGTTTCGTATCGCGCGCTTCGATTTCGTACTCCTCGATGTGAATCGACGTGTAGTAATCCTCCTGCACCAGCTTTTCGCTCACCAGGATCGCGTCTTCGAAGTTGTAACCACGCCATGGCACGAAGGCGACCAGCACGTTGCGGCCGAGCGCCAGTTCGCCGCGATCGGTGCAAGGACCATCCGCCAGGACCTGCCCCTGTTTCACGCGGTCGCCCGCGCGAACCAGCGGCTTCTGGTTGATGCAAGTGTTCTGGTTCGAGCGCTTGAACTTCGTGAGCAGGTAAATGTCGGACCCGACTTCGCGGCTCAGTACGCCGGACTGATCGGATTCGACGCGCACGATTACGCGCTCGGAATCGACCTGATCGACGATACCGTCGCGACGGCAAACGATCACGGCTCCCGAATCACGAGCGGTGACACGCTCCATACCGGTACCGACCAAAGGCGCTTCACCCTTGATCAAAGGCACGGCCTGGCGTTGCATGTTCGAACCCATCAAAGCGCGGTTCGCGTCGTCGTTCTCAAGGAACGGAATCAAGCTGGCGGCGACCGAGACCAGCTGCTTGGGCGACACGTCGATGTAATCGACCTCTTCCTTGCTCTTTAGAACGAAGTTGCCGGCCTGGCGGCAGTTCACCAGGTCGGTCGTGATGCGCTGCTTATCGTCAAGCGAGGCGTTGGCCTGGGCGACGACGTAGCGGTCCTCTTCCCACGCCGAGAGATAGAAGCAGTGCGGCTCGACAACGATACGGCGCCGCTTCAACTCTTCGTTGGTAGCTTCGACTTTTTCGCGCTCGACCACTTCACCGGCGTTGAACTCGCTGTCGCCGGCATTGACGATCTGCACGTAGTCGATCACACGGCCACCCTTCACCTTGCGGTAGGGTGACTCGATGAAGCCGAACTCGTTGATGCGGGCGTAGCACGAAAGCGAGCTGATCAAGCCGATGTTCGGACCTTCCGGCGTCTCAATCGGGCAGATGCGGCCGTAGTGCGTCGGGTGAACGTCACGGACTTCGAATCCGGCGCGTTCGCGCGAAAGACCCCCCGGCCCAAGAGCCGAAAGACGACGCTTGTGCGTGATTTCACTCAACGGATTGGTCTGGTCCATGAACTGCGAAAGCTGCGAACTGCCGAAGAACTCACGGATCGCGGCCATGACCGGCTTGGCGTTGACCAGATCGTGCGGCATCGCCGTGGACATTTCCTGATAAACCGACATCTTTTCCTTGATCGCGCGCTCCATGCGAACCAGGCCGATGCGGAACTGATTCTCAAGCAGCTCGCCCACCGCGCGAACGCGGCGGTTTCCCAAGTGATCGATGTCGTCTACGGTTCCGATGTTCTTGCGGAGCTTGAGCAAATATTTGATCGCGGCAACGAAATCGGCGGGATCAAGAGTCCGCTTATCGAGCGGAGTCTCCAGTCCAAGCTTGATGTTGAACTTCAGGCGCCCGACTTTGCTGAAGTCGTATTTGCGGGCGTCGAAGAACATTCCGTTGAAAAGCGCCGTAGCCGTTTCGAGCGTCGGAGGATCGCCCGGACGAAGCTTGCGGTAGATTTCGATCAGCGCTTCCTTCGGCGAACGGATGGTGTCCTTATCAAGCGTCCGGGAAATGATGATGCCCGCGTCGTCGCGCTCCGGGAAGCAGACGTCAACTTCGGTGATGCCGGCTTCGGCAATCGTCGCCCAAAGCTCGGCGGTCAGTGGTTTGTTGGCGTCAAGCAGGACTTCGCCCGTTTGGCGGTTCACCAGTTCAGCCACGGTGAAAGCGCCTTCCAGATCCTGTGTGGCGACTTCGACCTGCGTGACCTTGTTCTTGACCAGTTCCTTGTAGAGCGCGTCGCTGATGCGCTTGTTCATACCGACAAGCGTCTCGCCGGTCTTCGGATGGCGAATTTCCTTCGAGAGCTTGCGGTCGATCAGGCCTTCGGATGCGTTCCAGAGAAGGTCCTTGTCCTTCAGCGTGATGCGCTCGACGTTGTAGAAGGTACGAAGGATGTCTTCGTTCGACTTCATGCCGAGCGCGCGCAAAAAGATCGACCCGAGGAACTTGCGCTTGCGGTCGAT
>DATMLZ010000058.1:0-42329 GCA_035569955.1 Candidatus Acidiferrum sp. | reverse complement strand
CTCTTCACCACGCCCTCTGATCACAAGACCGAGGCCTACATTACCGGCCGCTTCGGATGACGGATTGAGTGGATATCTGAACGTCTCGGCTTTGGGCAATTGCGACGGCAGAAGGGAACCAATCGCTCATGGAACGCCATTTCGTACACGACCTCGATGAATTGAAGCAGCGCCTGCTCTGGATGGGCAGCTTGGCCGAGCGCGCCGTGCATCAGGCGGTTCACGCCGTGCTCGATGCTGACGAGCATCTTGCCGAGAGCGTGCTCTCTGAAGAAGACGCCATCAATGAAATGCAGATCGAAATCGACGAACGCGTGCAACGGCTGCTGGCGCTGCAGGCGCCAATGGCGGCCGATTTGCGTTTTCTGCTGGCCGTCTCGCGTATCAACGGGGATCTTGAGCGCATCGGCGACCAGGCTGTGAACATTTCGCATTCCGCGATGCGCGTGTTGCGGCATCCGCAGGTAAAGCCGTACGTCGATTTGCCGCGGATGAGCGAGCTGGCCGAGGCGATGGTTCGCGACAGTTTGAACGCCCTGGTGCGCGGCGATCAGGATCTGGCACAGTCCGTGTTGCAGCGCGACGACCAGGTCGACCGCCTGCGCGATCAGCTCTTCCGGGAGCTGCTTACCTACATGATGGAGAATTCCGCAGTGGTTTTCGCGGCATTCGAGCTGATCATGGTTGCCAAGAACCTGGAGCGCATCGGCGACCACGCGACCAACATCGCCGAGGACGTGATCTACTTCGTCGCTGGACGCGACGTCCGGCATCCGGCTCTCGACCGACGCTAATCTCTTAAATACGAAAGGGCCGCCGCTCCCTATGAGTGACGGCCCCTTTTTATTTTGACGGCGACGGTGCGCTTCCAGATCAGCTTGCCGCGACGGCTTTGCGTCCGGGGAAGCGCGCTGACGTGCCGAGTTCTTCCTCGATGCGCAGGAGCTGATTGTATTTGGCGATGCGGTCGGTGCGCGAGGCCGAACCGGTTTTGATCTGGCCGCTACCCATGGCGACAGCCAGATCGGCGATGAAGGCGTCTTCGGTTTCGCCCGAGCGGTGCGAAATGATGGAAGCGTACTTGGACTTCCGCGCCATCTCGACCGCTTCGATCGTCTCGGTGACGCTGCCGATCTGGTTGAGCTTGATCAGAATCGCGTTGGCGATTCCTTCGGAAATTCCGCGCGCAAAGATCTTTGGATTGGTCACGAACGCATCGTCTCCGACAAGTTGAATCTTACTGCCAAGTGTTTTGGTAACGAGCTTCCAACCCTCCCAGTCATTTTCCGCGAGTCCATCTTCAATCGAAACAATCGGGTACTGCCGCACCCAGTTTGCCCAGAATTCGACCATCTGCTCGGAAGTGCGTTCGGACTTGTCCGATTTCTTGAACACATATTTCTTCTTTGCGGAGTCGTAAAACTCGCTCGAAGCCGGATCGAGCGCGATCGAAATCTGTTCGCCGGGCGTGTAGCCGGCAGCGGTGATCGCTTCCATAACGCGATCGAGCGCCTCTTCGTTGGATTTGAGGTTGGGAGCAAAGCCGCCTTCATCGCCAACCGCGGTCGAGTAGCCGTTCTTTTTCAACACGGCTTTCAGGTTGTGGAACACTTCGACGCCCCACCGGAGCGCTTCGTGAAAGCTGGGTGCGCCGAGCGGCATCACCATGAATTCCTGCACATCGACCGAATTGTCCGCGTGCGCGCCGCCGTTGAGAATGTTCATCATCGGCACGGGAAGCAGATTCGCCGACGGATCGCTCGAATATTTCGCAAGATACCTGTAGAGCGGTTTTCCGGCTGCTGTGGCGGCCGCTCGGGCGGCGGCCATCGAGACGGCGAGAATCGCATTGGCGCCGAAGTTCGACTTGTTTGGCGAGCCATCGGCTTCGCTCATGCGCCCGTCAAGAGCGCGCTGATCGGAAGCATCCATGCCCATGATGGCTTTCGATATTTCCGCGTTCACGTGGCCGACGGCCTTCAGCACGCCTTTGCCCAGATAGTGCGATTTGTCGCCGTCGCGCAGCTCAATCGCTTCGTGTTCACCGGTAGAAGCTCCCGAGGGCACCGCTCCGCGCCCCAGAATTCCGCCCTCGAGGCGGACGTCGGCTTCCACCGTAGGATTGCCGCGCGAATCGATAATTTCACGCCCGTGTACCGCGATGATCTTGGTCGACATCTTGCCCCCTGGCTCGGTTTATGGATTGCGTTCGAATGCAAGGATACGCACAAAATTATAAAGGGAACGGGCCGGATTGCGTAGCGATTCGCCGGAAGCGTTACTCGGGTTCTTCGATCATCGATTCGGGCCTGGCGACGACGACAACGCCGCCGTCGGAAATGTGGTAGCGGGCTTTGTCGGCCTCGCGATCGAAGCCGATCTTGGTGCCTTCGGGGATGGTCACGTGCCGGTCGATAATTGCGCGGCGAATGCGGCAGCGCCGCCCGATCGTCACGTGATTGAAGATGATCGATTCCTCGACTTCCGCGTAGCTGTTGACGCGAACGTCGTAGCCGACGACCGAATGCACCACGCGTCCGCCCGAAACGATCGAGCCACCGGCAACGATCGAGTCCAGGGCAAGACCGCTGCGTTGCGGATCGGCAAAAACGAACTTCGCCGGCGGATATTGCTGCTGCCAGGTATGCAGGGGCCAGCTCTTGTCGTAAAGATTGAAAACCGGAGAAACGCTGACCAGATCGAGGTTTGCTTCGTGATACGCATCGACGGTTCCAACGTCCCGCCAATAGGAAGTTTCCTTCTTGTTTTCGTCGACGAAGTTGTAGGCAAACACGCGGTGCGTTCCGATGATGCGCGGCAGAATGTCGCGCCCGAAATCGTGCGACGACGTGGGTTCTTCGGCGTCGGCAATGAGTATGGGCACCAGCAGTTGCGTATTGAAGATGTAGATGCCCATCGACGCGTTCGTTTTATCGGGATGAATCTTCGAACGCTTGGGATTCGCCGGCTTTTCTTCGAAGCCGACGATTCGCCAGTTCTCGTCGGTTTCGATGATGCCGAACTGCCGCGCCGCGACGGCGGGGTCTTCCTCGAGCGTGGCGACGGTCACGTCGGCACCGGACTCGACGTGCTGCGTCAGCATCTTCTGATAGTCCATCTTGTAGATGTGATCGCCCGAGAGAATGAAGACGTAGTTGGATTGTTCGCTGCCGATCGAATAGATGTTCTGGTAGACGGCGTCCGCGGTGCCCTGATACCAGTGCTGGGAAACTCGCATCTGCGGCGTCAGCAACTCGATGAATTCTCCATACCCGAGCAGGGAAGACCAGCCGCGGCGCACGTGGCGATTCAAGCTCAGCGCTTTGTACTGCGTGAGGACGAAAACGCGACGCAGGTCGCTATTCAGGCAGTTGGAAAGCGTGATGTCGATGATCCGGTAGGTGCCGCCGAACGGGACAGCAGGCTTTGCGCGATCGCGCGTAAGAGGCCACAATCGCTCGCCCTGTCCTCCCGCCAGCAGCACTGCGATCGCATTGCGCATGATGGGCATGACGGCCTCCCAGGGGTGGGACTCGTTCGGCGCGGCACATTCTAGCAGCAAGCAGGAAGAAAAGCGCCAGTGCCAAATCTAAGGAAAGTCCGAGCAAAGCCGCGCCACGCTGTTTACTCGATAATCATCTTGCGGGGACCGCCGGTCTGTCCGGAAATTATTCCTTGACTTGGAACAGTGCCTCCGATAGAACCAGTGGGCAATAGCCGAGCCATACTGCCCTCGGCTACTTTAAAGCGAACGACCTTTCGGCTTCAAAATCTTACAAAAAAGAAAATGGGGGTGAATACGCGTGGCAGAAGTTGTTATTCAAGAGGGTGAATCGTTGGAAAACGCTCTCCGCCGCTTCAAGAGGAAAGTGCAGTCGGAAGACATCATCAAGGAAATAAAGAAGCACAGCTACTACATGAAGCCCGGCGAAAAGCGTCGTGCAAAACAAGCCCTCTCGCGTAAGCGCCTCCGGAAAAAACAGCGGCGTGAGCAGGATTAGGCAACCGTATCACTTGGCGTCCCTCCGGGCATCGCAAAGCCAACAAAACGGCGACACAGGTCGAGGTGTATCTCCAGACGACTGACGTCGCGCGTGTTGCCCGGAGGACACGCTGCCGGTCCTCTCCCAGTTCGGGTTCGGAGCAGCGTATGGAATACCATGACAGGGTCCTGAAGTGTTCCGATTGTGGGGCAGAGTTCGTTTTCACGGCCGGCGAACAGATGTTTTTCGCCGACAAGGGCTTCAAGAACGAGCCGAAGCGTTGCAAGGGATGCAAATCGACTCGCGCACTGGGCAACGGCAACGGTTCGGGCAGCGCGCAACGCGTCGAAACCAAGACGGTTTGCTCGCAGTGCGGCAAGGAGACGACGGTCCCCTTTAAGCCCACGCAGGGACGTCCCGTGTATTGCCGCGAGTGCTTCCAGCACCGGCGATCCGTCGGTCAGTCCGTTGCAGCCATGTAAGCCGGGACGAACGGCTCTCAAAATTGCAGGTGCTCAACTGGACCGGCCGGACAACCATTAACGGCCGGATTTTTCGGGTGTCTGCGCTCAGCCGGCACGTTCCCGGAAAGTGTATTTCCGCCCCTGACTTTCTCACCCCATTTCATCTTTATTTGTGCGTGTCGCGCCTCTTTTAACCGTTAAAGAAGCCGGCCTTCCCGACTTTCGGCGGTCCCCGGAACCAAGCGCAGTTATAATAGGGAGAGAGAGCCGCGAGGGCCCCAATGAGCCAACAGCAATCCGTAATCGCTACCGTTCCGCCCCACGATGCGCAGGAGCGCACCTGGGATTCCTTCCGCCGCTGGGGGTATCTGCAGGCCAATCTCGATCCGTTGGGCGATCTTGAACCGGTGGCGATGCCCGAACTGGAACGTTCCGGTCCTGAAGCGGAAGCCGCGCGGCGCTGCTACTCGGGAACGATTGGCGTCGAGTTCATGCATATCCCCGACCGCGAACGGCGTCAGTGGGTGGCCGAACGCATGGAGTCCGAGCCCCCCGAGCCTGATCGTGCGCGAATTCTCGAGTTGCTCATTCGGGCGGAAGTTTTCGAGCAGGTCATACAGCAGCGGTATCTCGGTACAAAGCGGTTTTCCTTGGAAGGTGAGACGGCCCTACTCCCGTTGCTCGACGCCATTCTCAATGCCGCAGCCGAACAGGGCGCGGAAAAGGCCATGCTCGCGATGAGCCATCGCGGGCGGTTGAATGTGATGGTTCACACCGTTGGCCGCGACGCGGCCGAAGTTTTCGCTCACTTTGAAGACGTGGATCCGCGCAGCGTGTTGGGCAGCGGAGACGTGAAATATCACATGGGAGCGACCGGCGATTTTCACGCTACCAACGGACGCGATCTCGGGATTCACCTGGTATCGAATCCGAGCCATCTCGAAGCGGTCGATCCGGTTGTGATGGGCAGGACGCGGTCCAAACAGATGCGCCGCGGCCAGGCGGGCAGGGGTCTGGTTGTGCCGATTACGATGCACGGCGACGCCGCTTTCGCCGGGCAAGGCGTTTGGGCGGAAACGCTTGCGATGTCGGGCGTAGCGGGCTTTACCGTCGGGGGATCGATCAGCATCATCGTAAATAATCTGATCGGGTTTACAACGGCGCCCAAGGACTCAAACTCCACCCGATATGCCTCAGATTTGGCAAAGCGCCTTCCGATTCCAATTTTCCATGTGAACGCAGAGGATCCCGACGCCGTCATCCGCGTCGGCCGCATGGCGCTTGATTACCGCTACGCTTTCGGAACGCCGGTGGTGATCGACCTGATCGGCTATCGCCGTCATGGACACAGCGAGGTGGACGATCCCACGATCACGCAACCTTTGCGCTACCGGAAGATCGAAGCGCATCGGCCGCTTTACGAAATCTACGCCGAAAATATCGGCGCCGACTCAAGCAGCACGGTCGCGCGGGTGCGTGAAGAAATAGAAGCGGCGCGGACGCGGGCCAAAGAGCTCGAGAAGAGCCCGCTGATGCGCCGGATGCCGCGCTACTGGAATAGCTACAAGGGCGGTCGTTACAACCCGTCGTATGAAGTCGAGACCGGCGTGCCGCAAGAACGGCTCGCCGAGATCGGACGATCGCTCGTTCAATATCCGGCGGGCTTCCACATTCATCCGAAGGTGAAAAGGCTTCTTGAGCAGCGCCTGGAAATGGCGGAAGGCAAGCGCATCCTTGACTACGGAATGGCCGAAGCGCTCGCATTTGGTTCATTGTTGACACAGGGGGTACCGGTACGGCTCACCGGACAAGACAGCCGGCGCGGCACCTTCAATCAGCGGCACGCGGCGCTGATCGATATCGAAAACGAAGAAGAGTATGTTCCGCTTGAGCACGTCGCAAGCGATGAGGCCTGGTGCGAAATTTACAATTCGCCGCTTTCCGAGGCCGGAGTGCTCGGCTTCGAATACGGATTCAGCCGAGACTATCCGGAAGCGCTCGTTTTGTGGGAAGCACAGTTCGGAGATTTCGCCAACGGCGCGCAGATCATCATCGACCAATTCATCGCGGCAAGCGAAGACAAGTGGAACCTGCTCTCCGGGCTTGTGCTCCTGTTGCCGCACGGCTACGAAGGGCAAGGCCCGGAGCATTCCAGCGCGCGTGTCGAGCGCTTCTTGCAGCTTGCCGCCAGGGACAACATTCAGATCTGCTACCCCTCGACAGCCGCACAGTACTTTCACTTGCTGCGCCGCCAGGCGCTCCGCTCATGGCGCAAGCCGCTTGTCGTGTTCACGCCGAAGAGCATGTTGCGGAATCCCGCTGCGTCTTCGCCGCTCTCGGATCTCACGAGCGGTTCGTTCAGGAATGTAATGCCCGATCCCGGCGACGGGTCGGCACGGCGCGTTTTGATCTGCACGGGAAAAATCGGTCACGAACTCAACGCAGCCAGGAAACGCCGCAAGGACGATGCGTGCGCCGTTGTTTTCATCGAGCAGCTTTATCCTTTCCCGGAAGCGGAGCTTGCAGCCGAGCTAGGACGCTATACGAACGCCGCTGAATTTGTTTGGGTGCAGGAAGAGCCGGGCAACATGGGAGCGTTCTCTTCTGTGCTGCCGCAGATCGAGCGGCTCACCGGCGGACGCCCCGTACTTTCTGTGAAGCGTTCGGCGAGCGCCAGTCCCGCGACCGGTTCGCACAAAGCGCACGAAATGGAGCAATCGACCTTGATCACGCTGGCGCTCGGAACTCCGGATGCGGACGAACCGGCACAGTCCGATGAATGAGGATTTGCGGCTGAGTTAGTGCGGCGGCAGCGATCTTAGAAAGTGCGTGGACGCAAGAAATCCCACCAGCAGAAAAGAGTTGTATCCGACGTGAAGGCAGTAGCTTGCCACCACCGTTTTTGCCGTCGCCCGGACCCAGGTAAAGATGATTCCCACACCGACCAGCAGTGCGACCTGCCACCACGCATGCCATAGCTGGAAACTGTGGAGCAAACCAAAAAGCGCGCCGGTGATCAATACTCCCGCCGCGCCGCCCCAGCTCCTTGCGATCACCGGATAAAGGTAGCCGCGGAAAATCGTCTCCTCGACCAAGGGAGCAAGCAGGACTGCCAACATCAGAAACAGCGCCGCGCTCACCGGGTCCTGATAGTAGGAGTCGATCGGCAGATTCCCTTTCGGCGGATCGAGGTTCGACGCGGCGGTGACCGCTCCGGATATGACCATGCCCACGACGACTAACCCGGCGTAAGCAAACCAGCGAGGCAGTATTCCCGGGTCGAGAGTTCTCCAACCGATCGTCTGCCAAAACGGTTCATTGAATCGCAGGCGGATCTGCAGGGCGAGACACCCCATAAGCAGGAAGTCGATCGCTGCCTGTGCGGCTACGTCAAACACGCTTTGCACGCGCGGCGACGCGTGAAGTACGCCGCTAAGTTGGGCGAAGACTGCGACGCCCACCGTTAAAAGGAGCGCCACAAATACCAAGAGCACCAGATCAGACAACCCCCACGGGACCTGGATGTCTTCCGGAAGGCGAGGACGGGAAAAGTGGGGCGGCTCGTAGGAGAATTCCGAGCCTTCAAATCCGTCGTCGCCCGGCGCCGGCGTCGAATCGAGATTCATTTGCCACCGCCGTTGCGGTGCCCTAGCAACGGGATGAGACTCTGGCCTGTGTAGGACTTCTTGATCCGCGCAACCTGCTCGGGAGGGCCCTGCGCGACAACGCGTCCCCCGGCGGCGCCGCCTTCAGGGCCAAGGTCGATGATCCAGTCGGCTTGCTTGATCACATCGAGATTATGTTCCACGATCAGCACCGTGTTGCCGAGCGACACCAGGCGGTTCAGCACGTCCAGCAATTTTTTCACGTCGTCAAAATGCAACCCGGTGGTCGGCTCGTCCAATATGTAAAGCGTGCGACCGGTTTGGCGGCGCGAAAGCTCGCGCGCCAGTTTCGTGCGCTGGGCCTCGCCGCCCGAAAGCGTTGTGGCCGATTGACCGAGCTGGATATAGCCGAGACCAACGTCCACCAGCGTCTGAAGTTTTTGCTGGATCGCCGGAATATTTTCGAGCACTTTGAGCGCGTCTTCGATCGGCAGATCGAGCATATCGGAAATCGAAAGCCCCTTGTACTGGACGGCGAGAGTTTCGGCGTTGTAGCGCTTGCCGCGACAGACTTCGCACGTGACGTAGACGTCCGGCAAAAAATTCATTTCAATGCGCCGCTGGCCGTCGCCCTGGCACGCTTCGCAACGGCCGCCCTTCACGTTGAAACTGAAACGGCCCGGTTTGTAGCCGCGCTCGCGCGATTCGGGCAGCATCGCGTAAAGCTCGCGGATCGACGCGAATACGCCGGTGTATGTCGCGGGGTTCGAACGAGGCGTGCGCCCGATGGGATCCTGATCGATCTGGATTACTTTGTCGATGTTCTCGATGCCCGTCACGGCTCGATGAGCTTCGGGGCGTTCCATCGAGCGGTAAAGTTTGGCGGCCAGCGCGCGATACAGAATGTCGTTTACCAGTGTCGACTTGCCGGAGCCTGAGACGCCTGTGACGACGTTGAGCAACCCGAGCGGAATCGCCACGTCGATGTTCTTCAGATTGTTGCCGGTGGCGCCGAGAACCGAAAGTGTCTTGTCACCGGGAGCGCGCCGCGTGCGGGGAACCGCGATCTGCGCCTGGCCGGAGAGATATTGTCCCGTCAGCGAGTTCGGGTTCGCCGCGATTTCCTCCGGAGTCCCCGCCGCGACCAGATGCCCGCCCGCACTGCCCGCTCCAGGGCCCAGGTCGACCACGTAGTCGGCGCGCCGAATCGTCTCCTCATCATGCTCGACGACAAGAACCGTGTTCCCAAGATCACGCAGCGTTTCAAGCGTCGTAATCAAGCGGCCGTTGTCACGTGCGTGCAGGCCGATCGAAGGTTCATCAAGGACGTAAAGCACGCCGCGCAGGCGCGAGCCAATTTGCGTAGCAAGGCGGATGCGCTGGGCTTCGCCGCCCGAAAGTGTTGCCGCGGAACGATCGAGCGTCAGATAACTGAGGCCGACGGCGAGTAGGAAGTCGATGCGTTCGGCAATCTCACCGAGCGGGCGGCCGGCGATCTTGCGCTGCCGAAGCGTGAGTTGGCCGCGAATCTTGTCGACGGCGGCGCGGGCGTCGTCGAGCGGAAGCCCGGTGAAATCGGCGATCGAAAGGCCGGCGATTTTCACGGCGAGGCTCTCGGGCCGCAGGCGCTTGCCATGGCAAGCCGTGCAAATGGAGGGCGACATATATTGCGTCAGCCATTCGCGATAGCCATCCGAGCGCGATTCCTCAAGCCCGCTCTCCAGATGCGCAAGAATGCCCTGGAAACTCAGGTCCTTGGACGAGCCGCCGTTCTCCGGATTGCCGTGGAGAATCAGGTTCTGCACCTTGCGCGGAAATTTCTCGAACGGCGTATCCAGATCAAATCCATATGCAACCGAAGCGATCTTCAAAGTCCGCTGCAGATGCGCAGAGCCCGAGCCGGGACCCAGCCCTCCTTCAAACAGCGGCTTGCTCCAGTCGATGATCACTTTCGCCGGATCGAATTCATAGTTCGAGCCGAGGCCGTGGCATTCGGGGCATGCGCCGTAGGGCGAATTGAAACTGAAAGACCGCGGCTCAAGCTGTGGAACCGATATGCCGCAATCCGGGCAGGCCAGTTTTTCCGAGTAGACGTGTTCCTCGCCGCCGACCACCACAATCGTCACCAGTCCGCCGGTAAGTTTGAGCGCCGTTTCGATCGATTGTTCAAGACGCTGCGCAACGCCGCCCTTCAGCAGCACGCGGTCGACGACAATCTCGATCGTGTGATTCTTGCGGCGGTCGAGCGTCGGTGGGTCGTCAAGATTGACCAGTTCGCCGTCGATCCGGGCGCGGACGTAACCGTCCTTGGCGTACTTTTCAAGTTCCTTCTTGTATTCGCCTTTTCGGCCGCGGACGACCGGCGCGAGGACCATGATCCGGTCGTCCGGTTTCAGAGCGAGGATCGACTGAACGATCTGTTCGGTCGACTGCCTGGTGATGGGCTTGCCGCAGTTTGGGCAATGGGGCGTGCCGATGGCGCTGTAAACCACGCGCAGATAATCGTAGATTTCCGTAATTGTGCCGACGGTCGACCGCGGCGACCGCGTCGTCGTCTTTTGCTCGATGGCGATGGAAGGCGAGAGGCCTTCGACCGAGTCAACCTCGGGACGCTCCATTTGATCGAGGAACTGCCGCGCGTAGGCCGAGAGCGATTCGACGTAACGGCGCTGGCCCTCGGCGTAGAGCGTATCGAAGGCAAGCGACGACTTGCCGGACCCCGAAAGACCGGTCACCACCGTCAGCGTGTTCCGAGGGATTTCCAGGTGGAGATTCTTCAGGTTGTGCTGACGGGCGCCGCGAATGATGATTTTCTTGAGGCTCATCGTCGGATCGAGCCGGTCAAGACAGCCGACTCGCGCTACACTGGGCAAAATTCGACCAGCGTAATTTCCCAACATAACAAGTCCTGGTTCGCAAGGTCAAGGAAGCTTGCGTAGGTGATCTCGGGTGACTTGTGCAGGCAAAAAAATAAGGGGTCCCCCCACGGGACCCCTCTGTATCGCTTGCTCTACCCCTAGATTCCGGATCCGGCGCGGCGGAACCGGCCCACCCCGGGGATACGAGACAGCCGCTCGTTCTTAGTGCACGCAAAATGCCACCGCATACGTATTTTCCTGTATGAGGCCAAGCCTTTTATGTGCAGTGGTTTAAGGAACAATCGGCGGTTTTTGGGCCTTCTTGAATGGCGAAATTCTCCACTTTATGAAAGGCGAAAGGGACCAGATATACGTTCTTTGGAAGACCCCACGGGAGGTCAAATTTGACCTACGCGCCGATTGCCGCACGCAGCGCACTTGCGAGCGCGTCGGTCCAACGCCGGACGTCGGAGTCGTGTTCAGCCTCGACCATGACCCTTGCAAGAGGCTCGGTTCCCGAATATCGGAGCACTACGCGGCCCGACTCGCCCAAGGCCGCTTCCGCCTCCGTTAGTGTCTTTGAAACCTCGGGTAGGGACTCCAGAGCTGGTTTGGCTTTCACGCGGACGTTGACGATCCGTTGAGGAAAGATCTTGAGGTCGCTGATCAAGCTATCCAAGGGGCCCGCAATCGAGACGATTGAGGCGATTTTGACAGCGGTAAGCATGCCGTCGCCGGTGGTTGCGTCGTCAAGAAATAAGATATGGCCGGACTGCTCGCCACCCAGGTTCGCGCCAATCCTCAGCATTTCTTCGAGCACGTAGCGGTCGCCAACAGCGGTTCGCGTCAGTTTCAATCCGGATTTTTCAAGGACCCGCTCGAGGCCGAGATTGGCCATGGATGTTCCGACGATCGTAGTTCCTTTAAGCTTGCCCGTTGATTTCAGGTAGCGGCCGGCGACCAGCAAGACGCCGTCGCCGTCGACCAGTTTCCCCGAACTGCTTACGAACAGGGCGCGGTCGGCGTCACCGTCAAACGCTACGCCAAGTGCCGCGCCGGTCTCGGTGACTCGCCGCTCTAACGCGTGTGGATAAAGAGAGCCGCAGTCCGCGTTGATGTTTTTGCCGTCCGGCGAATTGTTGATGGCGATGACTTCGGCGCCGAGCGAACCGAAAAGCTCGGGTGCGAGCTGGCTTGACGCGCCGTTCGCGCAGTCAAGAACGATTTTCATCCCAGCGATCTTGGCTCCCGCGAGCACGCTTCGGCGAAGGCCGGCCAAATAGTCTTCGTGCAGAACCTGGTCGGCGCGAAGAGCGACCCTCGGCTCAGCCGACTTTGAGCCATTTGCCGACAAAACGACGCCTTCCAGCTGCGCTTCGGTCGCGTCAGGGAATTTCATTCCAGACGAAGAGATCAGCTTTACGCCGTTGTCGTGATAGGGATTGTGCGAAGCCGAGATGACGACTCCCGCGGAAAAACCTTCCCGATGGACAAGCCAAGCTACGCCTGGCGTTGTGAGAACGCCTGCAGAGACCGGTTCAGCGCCGCCTTCGGCAAGACCACTCGCAAGAAGTTCGGCGATGTGCGGACCGGATTCGCGGGTGTCCCGGCCGATGAGAACGCGCGGCGCTTTTCCTTCACCGCTTCGGTCGGAATGAAGATGCTCACCGAGCGCGCGGCCGACACCACGAAGCGTCTGGTCGTCGAGCGGGTAGGTGCCCGGAACTCCACGAATTCCGTCTGTACCAAAAAGGTGTTTTGCCATGAGCCAGATTCACCACATCCCAAGCGCCGGAAAGCCATTCTAACACCGCCATCGCGCGCAGAAAGCCTTGCTCGGCGAGACAGGCGAAATCATAAACACGGTCGATCCTGCCGGCTGTTACAAGGAACAGTTAACGAAAACGGTGCGGCCGGGGACTTCGGAACGCGCGCAATGGCGTCTGTGCTATCGTACGGCCATGCCGGTTGACGAAGGCAAAGTCATCACTGCGAGTTCGGCGAGTGCGCGAATCATCGCCGCCGGAATCGTGATCGGGTTTTGCTATTTCGCTTCCACGATTCTGATGACGCTGCTTGTGGCGATTCTGATGGCGTATTTTCTCGACCCGGTCGTGAACTGGATGGAATCCTGGCACATGCCGCGCGCGTTGGGATCGCTTGTCGTCGTGCTCGTGACACTTGCCATGATCGCGTTTCTCGGATGGACGCTGGTTGATCGCGCCGATCAATTCGGCGCCGACTGGCCGAAATATCGCGAGCCGTTGCGCGCGGCGTCGTACGCCGTGCAGCAGAAGGTATCAAGCCTCGAAGCTCACGTCTCAGAGATCGCACCCGCCGAACAGCCTGGCCAACAAATCGTGGAAGTCGCCGAGTCACATCCAGTCCGTTCGGCTGTGCTCTCGCGGCTTGGGTCGGTTGAAATATTCATGCTTTCGGCGACGTTTGTGCCGTTCCTTTTATTTTTCATGCTCGCCGCCAAACGCCAGGTTTGGCACGCCACGATGCAGCTGTTCCCGCCGGACCAGCGAACGCAGGTGAAGGAAGCGCTTTCCGATGTCACGCAGGTGCTGCGCAGCTACCTGGTCGGAACGGCGCTTGTCGGCCTGATTCTCGTGATTGCCAGCTGGGTACTGTTTTGGGCGCTGGGCTTGGACTTTCCGTTTCTCACCGGGCTCGTGTCCGGCCTGTGTAATTTGGTGCCTTACCTTGGCGTGGTTCTTTCGTGGATTCCGCCGCTGCTGATTGGGCTCAAGAAGTACAACTCGGTCGGCCCGTTCGTGGGAATATTCGCCACGCTCACGATGTTCCACTTGATCACGGCAAACCTGCTCATTCCGGCGCTGGTTGGATGGCGCGTTCGCCTGAACGCGCTGGCGCTTACACTGGCCTTGTTATTTTGGGGATGGCTCTGGGGGCCGATGGGATTGTTGTTGGCAATCCCTATTACAGCCGTGCTGAAAGTGATCTGCGATCACGTCGAAAAACTGCAGCCCGTCGGGCGCTGGCTCGGCGCCTAGCGCGACGGCCCTTTTGTGAGAGGGTAGATCACCAGCTGGCGCCGATCACCTGATCCCTCGCTTGCCGTACGCACTCCTGCGGCACCCGCCAATTCAAGATGAATCAGCCTGCGTTCGCGTGAAGACATGGGATTGAAGCGGAACGCTTCGCCTGTTTCGCGAACGCGCTGCGCAGCGACGCGCGCCGACAGTTTCAGTTCGTCGAGACGTTCGCTGCGATAGTCGCCGCAATCAAAGCGGACGGCGTCATGCAACCGGGGATCGAGGCGCAGCCAACGGTGGGCGATATATTCAAGAGCGAGGAGCAATTCCGCATTGCGCTCGAGCAGCAGCCCTTCGTCTCCTCCGCGAAACGAAACCACGATGGAGGCTTCCGCACCCTGCGACGCGGGCTGCACCGCAATTCCCCACTCGAGTGCAAACTGCATCGCGCTCATCGCCTGATCGAGAAAAGACTTCAGTTCCCCGGCGGCGCGTTCGGTGTCGAGGTGCGCGGCGGGCGGGTTTGAGGCGGCTCTCTGAGACGGTTTTCGCGAGGGCGGGCGTCGATCGTTCATTGTCGGTTCGCCTTAAACTTGCTCCGCGAAGGGAGCGGGTTTGAGCGGTTCAAATACCATTGTTGCGCGGCCTGGATCAGGGTGGATACGAAATAGTAGAGCGTCAAGCCGCTGGCGTAGCGAAACAGGAAAACCACGAAGAGCAGCGGCATGAACATCATCATTCGCTGCTGTGCCGGATCAACGGTCGCCGGCATTGGCGTCAGCTTCTGCATCAGATACGTCGTCAACGCCATCGCGATCGGGAGAACGTAATAAGGATCGCGCGCCGACAGATCGTGTATCCAGCCGATCCACGGCTCGTGGCGCAGCTCGATCGAGTAGGCCAGCACGCGCCAGAACGCGATCAGGATGAGAATCTGCGGCAACACGGGCAGGCAGCCGCTCGCCGGATTGATTTTCTCGCGGCTGTAAACCGCCATCACCTCTTCGTTCATTTTCTGCTTGCGCGGGTCGCGCATGGAATATTTCTTGTAACGGTCCTGAATCGCCTTGATCTCCGGCGCGACGACCTGCATTTTCCGCATGGACCGGAACGAATAGATCTTCACGGGGAACAGGATCATGTTCAGCAACACCGTGAACACGACGATAACCCAACCCCAGTTCGCGATGTAGCGGTGCAGCCACTGCAGGCAAACAAGCAACGGTTTGGCGATCACGCCAGTCCAGCCGAAATTCACCAGACCTTCAAGAGAAGGCTGCTGCGCGCCCAGGACACCCAGATCTTTCGGGCCCACAAATAGTCGCCCCGAGAACGGAACTGCGTTCGTCGAACCGACGGCGATTTGCGCGATTGGCTCGCTGGCGTTCTGGTTGTTATCGACGTAATGGTGCCATTGCGTCCAGTGCCACAGGGCGAGGTCGCTTCCGGCGGGAACAAAGGCGGCGGCAAAATACTGGTCTTCGATGCCGGCGAAATCCATCGGCCCGCCCTGTTCGAAAGGCACGATCCGGTTCGCGGGCAGTCCCAGAGACTTGTACTGCAGCAAATTCATCTTGCCGCCCTGGCTGTAGAAAACAAAAATCGAGGCGTTTTGCGAAACCTGATAGACGTCTTTGTCGCCGAATTCGCCGCGCCATGCCAGCGAGAAGGGAATCGGTTTTCCGTCCAGAAGCACAGACGCCTGGACGCCGGCGTCATACGTGTCCCTGAAGTCGAGCGTCTTGGACACGCTCAGATGGCCGTCGCTCCACTGCATGGTGACCTTGGCCGGTGCCTTGAGCGTGCCGGATGACGGTGTGATCTGGTAAAGCGCCGAATTGGCCTCGGCTTCCAGATCAGGGTCGTTCAGGACGAGCGAGAGCGGCCAGCCCAACTCGTTCGATGTTTCCTGGTTCACCAGATCAAGCGGCTGCGGCGGCTTCTGATCGTCAAAGTATTTTTCAAGCTGCCAGTTTCGTATCACTCCACCGTGATTCGATATCTGCACGCGATAGAGCGAACTTTCGACCGCCACCGAGCTTTCGGCCGAAGCCTCGATCGCAGCCAACGAAACCGGCGCCGCCGGAGCCGCGGGCGATCGCGCCGTAGCCGGAGACGTTGCAACCGATGTTTGCGAAGCCTTTTGCGACGTTGCAGAAGGAGGGGGCGGCGCAGGGAGGAAGTAGTGCGACCAAGCCAGAAAAATAACCACGGCCAGAACAAAGAAAATCGCAGCGCGAGCCTGGTCTGAAAATTCTTTCACAGTCTCCGCTCCACTCCGAGGGTGCCCGCGGCAGACCAGGTTTCGGCAACGACCGCCTGGGTCGGTCGATGCGCATAAGTGCGTGCTGCAACGGCAATTTGCGCGCCGGAAACGGCCGATGCGTTGATGCCGCCGAGTCCGTCTTCCGCATACAGCACTTCGGGCACCGGGTCGAATCCGCTCTTTGCGAATGGATGGCAGCGCAGCAGGCGCTTCAGCGCAAGAGCGGTTCCGCGCACCGCGCCATGCCGCTCGATCGCTTCATGCGCATAGTTCGAGCAGGAGGGATAAAAACGGCAAGCGCCGCCGAAAAACGGAGAGAGAAACATGATGTAAACGCGCACGAACAACAACAGCGACCAGGCTCCGAGCGAGCGCTTCTTGCCGCCCGCTACTCGCGGGGCAGCAGCTTCAATAGCTCCGAGGCCAGCGGTGCAAACTTCCCCGTGGCTGCCGTGCTGCGTGGATGAATTACAACGTCCCATCCCGGAAGAATCTCCTGGCGGTGCAACCTTACGATTTCGCGCAGCCGGCGCCGGATGCGATTGCGCACCACGGCTCCGCCCAGCGCTTTTTTGATACTCCATCCAAAACGGCTGCGTGCGAGGCCATTCGGTCGGAGGAAAACGGTGAACTCGCGGTTCGAGCGGCGCCGCCCGTCGCGATAGACCGCGTCGTAATCGGCGCGGCCGAGCAGACGGCAATCGCGCGGCAAACCGCGCGACGCCTGGTCAGACGCGTGTGAGCGCGTGGCGTCCTTTCTTGCGGCGTGCTGCAAGAACCCTCTTTCCGCCTTTCGTCTTCATGCGGGCGCGAAAACCGTGCTTTTTGTGCCGGCGGCGCTTATGTGGTTGATACGTTCTCTTCGGCAACTATATTTCTCCTCTTTACGAGAAACTTGCGGCGGGCCCCGGGCGAAACCGCTAGAGCACGGTGAGCTTCACGCATGCAAATGAATCACCTAGTCTATTCGAGCATCCGAGCAGGGTCAAGAAAGCATCGATTGCAAAAGCCGGTGCCCGGTGCGCGCCTGGGAGCCTTATTTCGGAAACCCTTTTCGGCCAGACAGCGTCTGTCTATACAACCCAATGCGTCTAACTCGTTTCCAGTCTTGGTGTGTGGCCGCCGCCACGCTTGCGCTCCTGTTTGGCGGTGCCGCGCTTGGGGCGCACGGGCAAGGCCGGCGCGCGAGCCCCATCCAGAGTTTTCCCACGGTTGAGCCGGATCCTGAGCAGCCCTCTCAACAGAACAACAACGCGCTCAAGACCGAGACGATCATTGTGCCGGTGCGCGTGGTGGTGAGGGATGCCGAGGGGCACGCCGTCATCAATCTGACAAGAAGCGACTTCAAGCTTTTTCAGGATGGCAAGCCGCAGGACATCATCAACTTCGTTGGCGTAGCGAATACCGCGAACTTCCCGGCCACGGCAAATGCCGCGGCTCCCGAGGCGACGCCCGCGGCCAATTCAACGGCCGCGATCGTTGCAACCCCCGCGGTCCCAACGCGTTTCGTTGCGCTTTTTTTTGACGACGTTCACCTTGGCTTGCAGGACCTGATGCGCGCAAGAACCGCCGCCGACCAATACGTGAAGTCGTCGCTCGAGCCGGCCGACCGAGTGGCTGTGTACACCGTTTCGGGCCAGTCGCAACTTGATTTCACAACCGACCGGGACGCGCTGCACAAGACTCTCGAGGCAGTTCTTCCTCATGCCGCGGCGGCAGGCGAGTCGTCCAACCCGGGAGATTGCCCGCCGATGGATTTTGCCGAGGCAGACGCCATCGCCAATCAGGATTCGGCCCAGGTGCTCAACATCGCGACGAACGACGCACTCGCGTGCGCCTACAACAATGAAGACGAATTTCGCCAGCGAGCCCGGGAGATGGCGACACGGACGGCCGAACAACTGGTCAGCGCCGCTGACCAGGAAGCGGAAGCCTCCTTTCGGCGGATTCGCGAGGTTGTGCGGCGCATATCGGTTGTGCCCGGGGACCGTGATGTGGTTCTGATTTCGCCCGGTTTCATCTATCCCGGACATGAAATCGAACTGGCCGAGATTATCGACAAGGCGATCCATGCAAACGTCGTGATCAATACTCTCGACGCGCGCGGGTTATACGCTCCGGGCGCAAGTGACATCACGCAATCCGGACGTGCCCACGGTTCGCCGATTTCGACCGGAATTCTTGATACCTACCGCATGGCCGCCGAGAATCTGCAGAATAACGTGCTGGTCGAGCTGGCCGACAGCACCGGAGGCCTCTCGTTCAAGGACAACAACGACTTGAACGCCGGCTTCCGAAAGACGGCCGCAGCGCCCGAGATGTATTACCTGCTCGCCTATTCGCCGCGAAACCTGAAAACGGACGGTCACTACCACAATCTGAAAGTGACGCTTGCCGCCAAGCAAAACGTCACGATCGAAGCGAGACACGGTTTTTACGCTCCTTCGCGCACGGAGACCGCCGCCCAGGCCGCGAAGCGGGAGATTGACGACGCGCTGTTCTCTGACGGCGAACAACGCGATCTTCCCGTTGGACTGCAGACGCGCGTCGAAAAGACCGCCAGCGGCGACAAGCAGCTGGACGTGATTGCGGACCTCGATATCGCGCACCTTCATTTTCAAAAGGCCAACGGCGTGAATCAGGAAGGGCTGACGCTGGTAGCCGCGCTCTTTGATAACGACGGCAATTACGTCGATGGAACGCAGAAGGTCCTGAATCTGAATTTGCGGGACGCCACGCTCGCCGATCTGAGCAAGACCGGAGCGAGCTCAGAGCTCGACTTCAAAGTGAAGGGCGGTGTCTATTTCCTCCGTCTGGTTGTGCGCGATACCAACGATCAGCACATCTACGCGCAGAACGCCACCGTCGACGTACCCGACTAGATCTGTCCGAAAAATTCGCGACCCCACTTGCCCAAATCCTGCGCCTTGCGGTCTACTGGTACGCCCATGTTTTACCGCACAGAAGATCTTCGACTGAAGTGGACCAAGGTCGTGCTGCCTCCGATATTTCTGGAGGAGGAGCTGCCGGCGAGCGAGCGCGCGACCGCGACCGTCTACAATGCGCGCGCTGAAATTTCCGATATTCTCGCCGGCCGCGACAGTCGGCTGCTCGTTGTTGTCGGGCCGTGCTCGATTCACGATACGAAAGCGGCGCGCGAATACGGCGCCCTCCTTAAGGGCGCGATTGACGAGTTCTCACGCAATCTGTGCATCATCATGCGCGTCTATTTCGAAAAGCCGCGTACGACGGTTGGATGGAAAGGCCTGGTCAACGATCCGCATCTCGACCAATCGTTCAAGATCAACGACGGGTTGCGGCTCGCGCGGCATTTGCTGCTTGATCTCGGTGAAATGGGCGTTCCTGCTGGCACAGAATTTCTGGACATGATTTCGCCGCAGTATTTTGCAGGACTTGTGGCGTGGGGTGCGATTGGCGCGCGCACCACCGAAAGCCAGGTTCACCGGCAGCTTGCTTCGGGGCTTTCCTGCCCGATCGGTTTCAAGAACGCAACGTCGGGCGACGTGCAGGTGGCGATTGAAGCGCTGCTTTCGGCGGCACAGCCGCACACCTTTCTCGGTCACACCAAGCACGGGCAATCGGCGATTCTACTGACAACCGGCAACTCCGACTGTCACGTGATCCTTCGCGGTGGAAGAAAAGCGACGAACTACGATGCGGCGTCGGTCGATCGCGTTTGCAGGGACCTCGAAGCCGCGAATCTGCCGCCTCACGTGATGATCGATTTCAGCCATGCGAACAGCGGCAAGGACTACCTGCGGCAGCCGATTGTCGGGCATGACGTGGCGCAACAGATCGCAAAGGGTGAAAAGCGCATTCTCGGCGTGATGATCGAGAGCAACCTTGTTGCCGGTGCGCAGAAGCTGACACCGGGCAAGCCGCTCGTCTACGGACAGAGCATCACCGACGCTTGTCTTGCCTGGGACGATACCAAGAAGCTTCTGGCGGAACTGGCGGCCGCCGTAAAAGCCGGACGCTAGTTCGATTGCTCGATTGCCCGTTCGACCAGCGTGACGCACTTTTCGACGCGCTGGCGAATCGGACCCTGGAATTGCTGCTCGCGCGAGCGGGCAAGGAAGAGTTCGTCGGCAATATTGAGCGCCACCAGAACCGCCACTTTCAGCGAGTCGACTGTATGCGCCGCTTCCGAGACGGCGTGCATTTTCTGGTCGACGTAAGCGGCCAGCTCCTTCAGATACTCTTCGTTCTCATCCACATTCAGGTTGTAGGTCTGGCCGTAGATTTCAAGTTTCACAAGTCCGCTCCCGGGCCGGCTTTGGGGATTGTGTGCCATTGCGGCGCCGGGCGCAACTGTCGGGCGCACTAGCTGGCGCGGAGCGATGCGCCGAGACCCTTTTCGAGGGCCGCGACGATCCGCGCCGAATGATCCGCGATCTGCGCGTCGGTAAGCGTCGACTGCGCGCTTTGGAATATGACGCGGATCATCAGCGAGAATTTTCCCGATCCAACCTGGCCGCCACGGAAAAGGTCGGCGGGCTCAATGCGCTCAACTTCCGGAATTGCGAGCGATTGGATGGCCTCTTCGACCTGCGCAAAGCTGACGCCATCGGCGAGGACGAGCGAAAAATCACGTTCGACCGCCGGAAACCGCGGGAGCGGAACGAAACGCCGTGTCGCGCTGGCCGCCTCGGTCGCGGCCACAAGCGAGTCGAGTCGAATCTCGGCGATAAAAACATCCTGTCGAAGCTTTAATTGGTCGGCGACGCGACGCGCCAGTTGTCCCGCCGTTCCGCCTGTCGCTTTTGCCGCGGCGGCGAAAGAAAAATCGGCGGATTTTCCCGGAGCAAGCCAGGCGTGGGCGCTTTTCTGCCATGAAGCGCCGCCGCCGAGCGAGGCGATGCGGTCAAGGTCACCCTTCAAATCGGCGAAGGTGAATTCGCGCGCGGCCCCGTATATTGTTTTTTCGTGCGCAAGGCCGGTCAGTCCAACCGTGAGAACGGGCGTTTCGACCGGTTCGCCATTTTGCATCTCGTAGGTCTTGCCGATTTCAAAGAGCCGCAAGTCACGCCGGCCGTGATTCAGATTCCACTCGATCGCACCGATCATGCTGACGATGCCCGTAGATCGCATCATCGAAGCGTTTTCGGCGAGCGGGTTTCCGATCGTTGCCGGCTTCAAACCTTCCGGACGGAAGATGGCATCGCGCTGCGCATCAACGACGGGAATCTCGACGATTTCCTGGTAGCCAAGCCCAATCACGCGCTCGCGCAGCCGATCGATGGCATCGGCATGAGGCAGCCTTTGCGCAGGCTGTTTTGCGGGCGGCAGACGCGGAGGGAATTTCTCGTAGCCGTAGTGGCGCGCGACCTCTTCGATCAGATCGATGCCGCGCGACACATCTTGCCTCCAGGAAGGCCGCCGGCATTCCCACGTGGCCAGCAGAGACCCGGCCGAGCCCCGATTGTCGTCGTTGCGCATCGGATGAAATCCAAGCGCGCTGAGGATTTCTTCGATATCGCGATCGGGTATGTCTGCGCCCATCACGCGCAGCAACTCCTCGCGCGAAAATTCGATTTTCACAGCCGGGGTGCGACCGGGGTAGGCGTCGACGGCGCCTTCCAGAAGCTCCCCGCCCGCCACTTTTTGGATCAATTCTGCCGCACGCCGCGACGCGAGATCCGCCATTTCCGGGTCGGCGCCGCGTTCAAAACGGTAAGAAGCCTCGGTGCGCAGACCGAGCGCCTTCGAGGTGCGGCGGACCGAAATCGGGTCGAACCAAGCCGATTCGACCAGGATGTTGCGGGTGGCGAATCCGATTTCACTTTCTGCACCGCCCATCACGCCGCCGATCCCAACGGCGCGCGACGCGTCAGCAATCACGCACATGTCCTTTGTGAGGGTACGGTCTGCGCCGTCGAGTGTTTTGAGTTTTTCTCCCGCGCGGGCGCGGCGCACGACGATGCGCTTTTCCGCCAGCTTTTCGAGATCGAAGGCGTGCATGGGCTGGCCGAGCTCGAACATGACGTAGTTGGTCACGTCCACGACGTTGTTGATCGAATTCTGGCCAATGGCTTCGAGCCGCCGGCGAAGCCAGTCCGGCGAAGGCCCGACTTTCACACCGCGAAGAATTCGCGCCGTGTAGCGTCCACAAAGATCGGGCGATTCGATTTCGACCCGCGTCACCGAGGAAGCTTTCTCTGCCGACTCCCGGATCGCGGGGCGCAGCGGATTCACGTTGAGCCGGTAAATCGCCGCGACTTCGCGCGCAATGCCGTAAAGTCCGAGGCAATCGGGGCGGTTCGCGGTGACTTCGGCGTCGAGCACAGGTCCTTCGCCGGTTTCCTCGATCGAGTCGATCGCGACACCGGCAAGCGACAGCCTCGAGCGCAAGTCCGCAGCCGTGGCTTTCACCGCCGCGAACTCGCTCAGCCATTCGTAGAGGATCTTCATCGCAAGGCGGCCGGGGCGAAACCTGGGCAGGCGCAATCTTGCGCCTTGCGGCGCTTGGCGGCGTCCACGGTTTTGAATTTCGAGTGCATTGGAATCAAATTACGGTAGCGCATTTTGCGGCGAACTGGCAACGAAAACACTGGGAACGGGCGAACCTCGCCTCTCGCGCGCCTGCGCCGCAGTGACACCAGCGAGTGTTAGTGCGCCAGGGGATCTGGTCGGATCTGGAAGTGAACGACTTTTGGCATCGTGCCTTTGCCGGTTTCGCTATGAAACGGAGCCCGCGTGCCCCAGGTTGTCCACACACCTTTTCCTTTCCAGCCGGCGTTTGGATCGTCGATGCGGCCGTCCATCCCTTTTGCGAAAAAGCCAAGCGGATATGGGACACGCATGATCACGAACTTTCCATTGACGAGGGCGATGAGAGAATCGGATGAGTTTCCGGTGACGATCGGCGTGTTTGCTCCCAGTCCTAACGTGTTCGACCGGTCGACCCAATCGTAGTAGTGCGAGTCGTCGCTTCCGGATTCGGTGGCATTTTTGAATTTCGGACCGGGCGTTTGATAGAGCGTCCAACCTTCGGGGCACTGGCGACCGGTTGCCAACGGACCGTTCAGCGGACCTTTGCACTTGCGGCGATCAAAGCTCGCCAGATGTCCGCTGCCGAGAGCGACCCAAGCGATGCCGTTTCCGTCGACATCCATTCCCCGCGGGGAGAATCCGTTGACCGGGGCCTTCGCATCGTTCCAGGGAACCTCGTAGTATTCAGCGAGGGCCGTTTCCGGAGGGTTCGATCCGGGATTGAGGCGCACAATGCCGCCGGGAAAACCAAGAACGCTGCCCCAGACCGCTCCATCTGGCGCAACCGTAAGGCCGTAGAAAGCAGCGTTGAGGCGTGTGTCCTTGGTTGTGTCCACTTTCGCATTCATCGCCGATGAAGTGCCGAGGCTCTCGCCGCTTGGCGCCGTTGTGACGCTTTGCGTCCCTTCTGTGTAGGCGTCACGCTTGCCGTTGCCATTGGTGTCCAGTACGAGAGCGGTCCATCCCTGCGATTTTGCAGCGTCGTGCGTCTGGTCCCACATTTTGGTGTTGAGCCAGCCAACCACGCCGCCACCACCGCCGCTGCTTGTCCAGAGCGTGTTGTTTGCGTCGCTTGCAAAGATCAGGTGGTGCGTCGCAAAGCACGTGTCGATCATCTCGACCTTCTTGGTCGAGGGGTCGTAGACGGCCAATTGGCGGCCGGAGCTGTTGACCGGAGTCAGCTTCGCGGAGACCAGGTCCGAACCCGCTTTGCAGAACGCCGGATCGTTATTCGCGCGAATGCGCGAGGTGTACCAGACGCGGCCCTTCTCATCGAACATAGGATTGTGGACCGTAGTATGGCTGTCCCAAATCGGCTCGTCCCCCCAGAAATTCGACAGCTGCAGCGGCTGGGGCTGGCCCGGCGTATCCGCGTCGCGGTAGGGGGTCTTCACCTCGCTGATCGTGTTGTGAACCGGATCAAGAACGGGCAGATAGTCGCGACTTTCTTCGGGCGAGCCGTAAATCAAGCCGTTTGCGTTCACTCGCGGATCGCGCTTGTCGGTCGAGATCTCGTCATGGAGGTAGGCGGTCGGTTCGGCCCAATCCCATTGCGTCACGACGACATTGCGCTCGACGCCCTGCGGGCGCGGCGGCGCCTCGGCAGGAAGCTCGCCGTGCGCGATTCGCGTGGTCCAATCTGCGAAAAGGTCGGCGGCTCTTTGAATACCCAACTGTGTCAGTCCTCCGATCATGGCCGATCCTGCCTGGCCTGATTGCACGCGGCGCATCCACGACTCTGCTGGCGTGTCAAAATTGGCGAACATCGGAGGAATCGTGCGCGTGTATTTATTGCCGAGCTGATGGCACGACTCGCAGCTGTCGGTCTTGATCAGATGAATCCATTCGGCCTGGCTCTTGATATTCGGAGAAATGCCGTTGCCGGTCGGGCCTGTGCCGGGAAATTCGTTTTTCTCAGGCAAAGTAAGCAAGGCATACCAATAGTTCGCGGGGTAGTATTGCGCGGCAGCCGCTTTGTCAGGCGCGACAGTTGGCTTCAGATCGACGATTTTTCCCGGCTGGCTCTGGACCTTCGGCGAATCGACAAGGCCGTAGCCCCGCGCCCATATCGAGTAGTTAGCTTTCGGCAGATCGGGGATCACGTAGCGCCCGCGGTCGTCGGTGACGACTTCTTTCATGTAACGCGTGGGGAGGTCGGTCGTTTCGGCAATCACCCACACTCCGGCTTCGGGGCCGTTGGTGCTTGCGACGACTCCGCCGATATCGTCCGCGTCAATTTGCGGTGCGGCTCCTTGCTGCGCGCGGAGCGCAGGTCGCGCGAACGCCAGACCGCCAAGCACAATTGCGCACGGCAGCGCGAGAGCGAGATATCTGCGGGTTTGCATCGGACACCTCCTGACACGACAAGAGCGGATACCGGGGCCGGGCACTTCGTATCGGGACACTTATACACCCGCCGCGGAGCCGATGGACAAATTAGTTTCTAGGGGAACTGGCGAAGGAATCGTACGTCGTTCTGATAGAGCAGCGGAAGCTCGCTGACGCCGTATTTCATCATGGCCAGGCGATCGACGCCCATGCCGAAAGCGAACCCGGAAAGTTTTTCCGGATCGTAGCCGACAAAGCCGTACACCGCAGGATCCACCATGCCCGCGCCGAAAAGTTCGATCCAGCCGGAAAATTTGCAGACGCGGCAACCGGTGCCGCCGCAAACGTGGCACGTCGCATCCACTTCCGCCGATGGTTCGGTGAACGGGAAATAGCTGGGGCGAAGGCGCGTTTTCGCTTTCGGTCCGAGAAATTCGCGAACGAAATATTCGACCGTGCCTTTGAAATCGCAGAAGGTGATGTCGGTATCGACCGCAAGACCTTCGATCTGGTGGAACATGTAGCCGTGCGTCGAGTCGGGATTATCGCGGCGATAGACTTTTCCCGGAACGACGATGCGCACAGGGGGCTTCTGTTTTTCCATGGTGCGAATCTGCATCGGCGAAGTGTGCGTGCGCAGCAGATGCCCCGCTTTTGACCCCTCGATATAGAAAGTGTCCATGTTGTCGCGCGCGGGATGATGCTCGGGAATGTTGAGCGCCTCGAAGTTGTAGTAGGGCGTTTCAATTTCCGGACCCTCGACGACGCTGAAGCCGATCGAAAGAAAAATCCGCTGAAGTTCTTCATATGTCTGTCGAATCAGGTGGCGCGTCCCTGTCGCGCGTTCAACGCCGGGAAGCGAAAGATCGATCGCATCGCGTGCGGCGGCGGCCTGGTCGGCGGCTGCTTCGATTTCCGCGCGACGAGCTTCGATCACGCCTTCGACATGCGTCTTTAGTTTGTTGAGTTCCTGGCCGACGGCGGGCTTGAGTTCCTTCGACGCGGATTTCAGCCAGTTGTCGGTGATTTGCGAGAGCATCCCCGATTTGCGCCCGGTCCAGGCAATGACGAATTGCTTCCATGCGTCCGGATTGCCGGAGCGCGAGGCGGTCTCATCGTCGAAACGCTTGCGCACCTCGGCAAACGCCTGGGCGACGCTTTCGGGCGTCGTGAGGTCGAGCTGCGCGAGCGTTTGGGTTGTGGGATCGCTGGCCATTTTGCCAAGAGAGGCTGTGGGGGTCGCGCGAGCGGCCCTCGGAGCGACAGCGTTCTAAATTTTCTTCAAGTCGCCGGTTCGGGCGCCGGTGCGGATTTCAGATGCTGCTTGGCCGACGTGGCCAGAGCGGCGAATCCTTCGGCATCGCGCACGGCCATGTCCGCAAGGATCTTGCGGTCCAGATCGACGCCGCCTGCCTTCAGCCCGTGAATCAACTGGCTGTAGCTGAGGCCGTTGGCGCGCGCGGCGGCTCCGATGCGCTGGATCCAGAGCGTGCGATAGTCGCGTTTGCGCACGCGGCGGTCGCGAAACGTGTAGCGCAGCGAGCGGTTCACGGCTTCTTTCGCCGAACGGTAGAGTTTTCCTTTGGTGAGGAAGAAGCCTTTGGCGTGCTTGAGCAGCTTCTTGCGCTTGGCGCGGCGCTTGGTACCGCGTTTTACACGAGGCATGGTTCTGGTCTCCTATGGCAACCGCAAAAGCGGCCGCTCGAATTGCAATTTTCTGAACGGGGAGACAAACAGGAACCGGCCGCGCGCAGCGAGTCGCGCACGACCGGACGGGTTTGTCTCGTTGAACGGCTTCTAATACTCCGCACGATTCGTGCTTGCAGAGCAACCGGCCGGCAGGCACCCGTTACGCGCTGCCTGGCGCGGAAAAAATCAAAAGCGCAATTACTCGATGCCGTAGGGCAGAGCGCGGCGCACGTTCGGCACGTTCGAGGGATCGACCTCGATCTTGTTGGCCAGCTTGCGCTGGCGGCGCGGCGACTTGGTGCCGAGCAAGTGGCGCTTGCCCGAATGCCAGCGCAGCACTTTGCCGGTCGACGTAATCTTGAAGCGCTTCCGAGCGCCGCGGTGCGTCTTCAGCTTCATCTTCGTGTTCTTCTTCACGATCGCCTCTTTTTTTGAAAATCGATTGCCGCTAGTTGCTTGCGGCGGGTTGCGCCGGACGGCCAGGCGCAGCCGGCGAGCCGCCCTTTTTCGGAGCCCGCAGCGCCAGCAGAATATTTGCTTCCATGCGCGGCCCGAATTCGACCTGCGCGTGATCGGCGATGTCGGTCATCAGCCGGGTCATTTTCGCGCGGCCCACGTCCTGATGGGCCATTTCGCGGCCGCGATGAAAAATCATCGCCTTTACCTTGAAGCCTTCGCCGAGGAAGCGGATGATCTGGTTCTTGCGGACCTGATAATCGTGCTCGGCCGTCGAGGGCCGGAACTTGACTTCCTTGATATGCGAGCTCTTCTGGTTTTTCTTTGTCTCGTGAGCTTTTTTATTCTGCTCGTAGAGAAATTTGCCGTAGTCGACCAGCTTGCAGACGGGCGGCACGGCGTTCGGCGAAATCTCGACCACGTCCACGCCTTTGTCGCGCGCCGCTTTCATCGCGTCGAACAGGGACATCACGCCAAGCTGATTCCCCTCGTCGTCGATCACGCGGATTTCCCGAGCGCGAATGCGCTCGTTGACTCGAAGACCAACCGCACCCCGTTCAGCGATAAACCCACCTCCCGGTCGCGTCCCGCGCGCGATCCGTTGTTTCGTTGCAAGATTCCTTCCACAGAAATGCCCTGCAGAGGGACGGGGTCAAAAGTATAGCACGGGGCTGCGGTCGTTCGGCAAGAACGAAGAAGCTGCGCGATTGCGACAAAACGCGAGCCCGCCCTGGACGAATGGCACTTGCGGGAGAGCCGGGAGCCTCGCGTGACGGTTCATCTGACAATGGCAGAAGCACCGATGCCCGGACGACTGATTGGTTATGGGGATTTTCACTGACCAACGATCGACGTGATTCGGCAGGCTGCGAGCAGAATGATGCCAAGGCCCACAACTGTCGGCGCGAAAAAATCGCACAATTCCTCACCGAGCGCCAGGCCGTCCCTTTCCAACAGATCCAACGTCCGCCGAAAATGGAACATGCTCGCGGCGAGCGAAGCGGTTCCCAGCGCGAAAAGGGCAACGCCCGCCCGCTTTACAGAGCGCACGAACAGCTCCTCGACCGGTGCCTGCGTTCGCTAGGAGGAAATCGCGCGACTGTCGATCTCAGCGCGCAGGTCCGCAATAAACTGGGCGAGCGGGCGCGGCCCGAGATCGCCTTTTGAGCGATGGCGGACCGACACCGTGCCGGCCTCAGCTTCCTTGCCGCCAAGAATCAGCATGTAGGGAACTTTTTGCAGCTGCGCGTCACGAATTTTGGCCTGCAGCTTTTCGTTGCGGTCGTCGTAATGGACGCGGAAGCCGGCGTCTTTGAGCTGCCGGGTCACTTGCTTTGCATAATCTTCGAACTTGCCGCTGACCGGAAGCACGCTCGCCTGCACCGGTGCGAGCCACGCAGGGAACGCCCCGGCGTAATGTTCGATCAGGACGCCGAAGAAGCGTTCGACCGATCCCCAAAGCGCGCGATGCACCATGATCGGGGTGTGGCGCGAGCCGTCTTCGCCGACGTATTCGAGTTTGAAGCGGCGCGGCAGGTTGAAATCGAACTGGACGGTAGAAAGCTGCCAAGGGCGGCCGATTGCGTCGACCAGCTTCACGTCAATTTTCGGGCCGTAGAATGCGCCTTCGCCCAGCATATATTTGTAAGGGACGCCCATCCGGTCGAGCGTGCGTTTCAACGCGCCTTCGGCATGCGCCCACTCTTCGGGCGTGCCGGGGTAATTCTCCGGATGGGCCGGATCGCCGCCGGAAACCTCGACTTCATAACTATCGAAGCCGAAAGTCTTGAGCACCTCCCAGGCAAACTCGATGCACTCCTGCACTTCGTGCTCGACCTGCTCGGGCATGCAGAAGATGTGGGCGTCGTCCTGGGTGAAGCCGCGGACGCGCATCAGACCGTGGAGAACGCCGGAGCGCTCGTAGCGATACACGGTGCCAAGTTCTGCGAGGCGCACGGGAAGCTCGCGATAGCTGCGCAGGTGTGACTTGAAAATCAGAATGTGACCCGGGCAGTTCATGGGCTTCAGCTGGTAATCGGCCTTTTCCACCTCGATCGGGCCGAACATGTTTTCGCGGTAAAAATCGGCGTGGCCGCTGGTCTTCCAGAGATCAAGCAGCATGATGTGAGGCGTGAACACCAGGTCGTAGCCGCCCCGCAGGAGCGCCGAGCGCAGCCAGTCTTCCATCTCGCGGCGAATGATGGCGCCTTTGGGATGCCAGAAAATCAGACCAGGTCCGGCTTCGTCCTGAATGCTGAAAAGATCCAGTTCCGTGCCGAGCCTGCGGTGATCGCGGCGCTTGGCTTCCTCAAGTTTGTGAAGATAGGCGTCCAGATCCTTCTGGTCGATGAAGCAGACCCCGTAAATCCGCTGCATCTGAGGATTGCCTTCCTGACCTTTCCAGTAGGCACCTGAGACGTTCATCAATTTGAACGCCTGAATGCGGCCGGTCGAAGGAATGTGCGGGCCGCGGCAGAAGTCGATGAATTTTCCGGTGGTATAGAAAGAGACCATCGGCTCCAGGGCCTTTTCCTCGACCAGTTCGCACTTGAACGTTTGCCCGCTGCGGCGATAAAGATCAAGCGCCTCGCCCTTCGGGAGCCATTTGCGTTCATTCGGGAGGTCTTTGGCGGCGAGTTCGTGCATCTTGGCCTCGATCTTGGCGAGGTCTTCCGCAGTGAAAGGTTCGTCGCGCACGAATTCGTAGAAAAAGCCGGTGTCGGTCGGCGGGCCGATGCCCAGTTTCACGTCCGGATACAGCTCAAGCACCGCCGCTGCGAGCAGGTGTGCGGCCGAGTGGCGGAATACCTGGAGAGATTCCGGGTCTTTGGCGGTGAGAATCTTGAGATTGGTGTTCGAATCGAGCGGCTTTGAAAGATCGATGAGGGTGTCGCCGGCGCGCGCAACCAAAGCGTCTTTGGCCAGGCGCGGTGAGATTTGCCCGGCGATATGTCCCGGGGTGGTGCCCTGCGGGACTTCGCGAACTGAGCCGTCAGGCAGAGTGATTTGAATGTTTTCCATAATTTTGGGCGCAAAATACCGTAGCACGATCCGCGCAGAGATTTCATCTGTTGGATGAGCTTGGGAGTCTGTGCTAAGTAAAGCCGCACGAAAGGGCGACCGGGAGGAGAGCCATGAAAAGATTCTGGGTCGGGCTGATTGCGGGGGTGCTGCTGGTTCCAGTGCTATTCGCGGCGGCCGCCTTACTCGGCTTACTTCCTGCGGCAGCGACCGATCGCTCCATGCCGTTTGAGCCCCTGCTCGCGCAGGCAGGACTTTTTGCGCGCATCGAAAGGGAAGCACCCAATCGTGACGTCTCCGGGATGTCTACGGCGGAATTGGTTGCTGGAGCCGGGATTTATCAGAAAAATTGCGCGGTGTGTCACGCCTTGCCAGGGCAGCCGCAAGAGCAGATCGGGGCAGGGATGTTTCCGCATGCGCCGCAGTTGATGTCGCCCGATGGGATGGTCGCCGACGATGCCGCCGGCGAGACGTACTGGAAGGTGAAAAACGGAATTCGACTTACGGGTATGCCGAGCTTCGCTGCTTCGCTGAGCGAAAATCAGATGTGGCAGGTCACAGCCGTCGTGAAACGAGCAGACAAGCTCCCTGCCGAAGTGATGGACGCGCTCAAACCGCAACCTGCTTCGCCACCTCCCGCGGCGGCGCCTCCCCCGCCGGTCAAGGGCAACAGCAAGCCGTAACTCCGGCAGTGTTTTGAAACTAGAAGTCGGTGTGGAAGCGCAGGCCGGGGACGATCACCGGACCCCGCGCCATGTTGTAGCCGGGATTATTGAAGTGCTGCAGATCGAATGAAGCAAAAAAGCCTCGCCAGAGATGCGTGGTGTAAAACGCCTCAACAATTTTCTCAGGTCCGTAGCCGAGTCCGCCGTCGCCGAGCAGGAAACCAAGGCCTCCAAGAGCAAGATATTGCTGGTGCGCTTTGACGATTTCGTTGGTGACAAACGTCACCCCGGCGCGATCGTTGCGGCGATGCCACATGTCGCCCTTGGAAAAAGCACCAATCTGCACCGTGCGGTCAACTTCGGTGTAGGCGAAGGACTCATTTCGGCCATCGCTCCAGCCGTACCTTCCAAAGACACCGACCGAAGAGCTGAGTTCTTGCTCGACGTTCAGGCCGAAGCCATATTTGTGCCGGCCCTGGCGGCGCGTCGAAATAACGTCGGGCGCTGATTCCTCGGCGCCGTTCTCGAAATTCTCGATCGCCTGGCGGTAATTGCCCATATCCGCGTGATTCAGATAGCCGAGCAGGCGGACGGTGCCGTCACGATGCGCGACGAGGCTGCCGTGCGCTTCAAATTCGAGATTCTCGGCGCGAGCGCGCGCAACGTCTGCGTCGAGATTGATGCCGTTGGCTATCTTGGGCATCAGCGCTTCCACAAAGCGAGCGGCGAACCAGTCGTCGTAATATTCGATGATCGCGCCATCGGTATAGCCGCGCGTGTTCGCTGCGTAGTCATAGGCGCCGTTGTTGTCGGTGGTCCAATTCAGGAATTGCAGATGACTGTCGCTGCCCCACCTGTTCAGGTCGATAAAGTCGACGATGCTGAATTTGCCCGCGCGAAATTCGAGGCGGCGCGCCGCGACCGAAGTCGACAGGTGCAACTCGTCACGCCCGGCTTGGACGCGCTTGCTGCTCAATGGCACGATCTGTCGAAACATCAGCCGAGCGACGTACGGGTTTTGGCTGAGCTGGGGATCCCTGACGACGTCGAGGTTGGACTCTCCCGCAAGGCCCAGAGCGTCGCTGATACCATGGCCGCCGGCGCTTTCGATGTCCAGGAACACTTCGGTTGTGGCGGCGAGCTGGTAACCGAGGTAGAGCGTGAAGACTTGCGATGTTGCGCTTTCGCCTTTGCTGCGGAGGCTGTTCGGCCCGCTATAAGCCGCGTGGAATGCGGGATGAGCTTCGAAGACAATGTTCCCTTGGCCGGAGACCCACCAGCGGGTCGTATCCGAGTGCGGAACCAGTGTGACAGGAACTTCTTCTGAGCGAGCCACGGAGGGGGCAGCAGGAGCGGTGCTCGGGGAATCAGCGGGCGAGGTTTGCGAAGCCGAAGTCGACCAGGATTCGCCTTGTGCGCGAACCGGCGATTGGGCCAACAGCCACACCAGGAGCACATACAGGAACTGCCACACGAATTGGGCCGGGAGGCGGCGCATCGTCTCGAGGAACCGGATTCGAATTCACTCCTATTTCCACGAGAGCCAAAGTAAACCAGGACGAACCCGATGTACAGGTTAGAGAACAATCACAAGCGATAGACGGCCGGAAATCTGGGGGCCGGACTGACGTCGCGGGCATCCCAATTGCCCGAGAAAGCCATCTCTAGTAGTCTCTAGCGTTACGCCTCAGGGGCGATGCGAGCGAATGGATCAACCGATGAAGGTTTCGCGGGGAAAAGACTGTCTGGTTTTTGCGGGAATTCTGCTGCTGGCGCTTTTCACCTCGTCGTGTCAGCAGCAGATTAACTATCCCGCCCCTGTGGTCAGCTCGTTGACTCCGACCAATGCCAATGCCGGGCAGCCGGCCTTCACCCTGACGGTTGTCGGATCGCATTTTACGCCCGCCACAACCGTGCTCTGGAACGGTTCGCCGCGCGTTTCTTTCTTCCAGGATGAAGGCCACATCAACGCCGACATCCTGCAGGCCGACATTGAGAATCCGGGCAAGGCGCAGGTGACTGTGGAAACTCCGCAGCCGGGTGGCGGCGAGTTCCAACCTCCCTTGGATTTCACGATCAATCCGGTCGCTGTGCCTGTTCCGACGATCACTTCGATGTCACCAGTGGGCGTTTACGCGAGCAGCGGCGCTTTTACGTTGCGCGTCAACGGGACCAACTTCGTCGGCACGTCGATTGTGACGGTGAACGGCGCAAACCACACGACATTTGAAGTGAACTCGACGCAACTTGTAGCGGCAATGAGTGCCTCCGATGTTGCGAACGCGGGCGCCTTGCAGATTGCGGTGTTCAACCCGCCCGTGCCCAATCCGCCCTCTGGCGAAGCGCCGGGAGGCGGAAGCTCCAACATCGTCATGATGAACGTGACCAACCCGGTTCCGGCGATCTCCAAGATTTCTCCGAGCGCAGCGGCCATTGACTCGGCGGTTTCAACTTCCGTGACGGTGACCGGATCCGGACTGGTTCCAGACTCGGTCGTGCTGGTAAACGGGGCACCGCGCGTGACGGCGCTGGCGACTTCGACGACCTTGACTACGACGCTCAACGCCGGCGATCTCGCTGGCGGAGGCGTGATTCGCCTTCAGGTGATGAATCCGGCTCCCGGCGGCGGAGCATCGAACGCGCTGCCTTTCTCGGTGGATCCCACGTTGACGGCGGGACTACCGATTCTGCTTGATTACGCGTTCGACGGATCGGTCTCGAACAACGGAATCTGCGGCACCAGCTGCGCGACCGGAACACCGAACCTTTCGACGGCCGGACCGTCGCTCAGCCAGAACGGGAACACGGTCGTGTTCGCTTCGATCTCGTCGAATCTGGTGAACAATCAGACGAACTCCGCGAGCCAGATCTTCACCATGAACACTTGTCTGGGAAGCTCGAGCTGTCAATCGGTTGCATTCGACGCGAGCGTCGGGCCGGACGAAATCGTGGCGAACGGAGCGAGCACCGAACCGTCGCTCGGCAGTTCCGGTGCAGACGTGGTCTTCACCTCGACGGCGACGAATTTGACCAATTACATCGCCATTCCGCCTGGCCACAGGCAGGTTTACTGGGAGCCGGTGTGCGGCAATTCCGCTTCGGCCTGCACAGGCGCAGTGCTGGTTTCGTTGGGCGCAGACGGCAATCCGGGAAACGGCGACAGCTACAACGCCGCGATAAGTCCGGACGGAAATTTTGTGGCTTTTGTATCGCTTGCGACGAATCTGGTTTCCGGCGTAACGGTGAATGGATCGACGCCGCAAGTCTACGTACGCACGGTTTGCAACGGTGCGACGCCGAACGTTCCGAGCACGACCTGCACTCCGACGACGTATCTGGTCTCGTCGGCGGACGGTGTCACGCCCGCGAACGCGCCGAGTTTGCGTCCTTCGCTGGCGAGCGGCGGAGGCTACGTTGCGTTTCAATCGTCGGCGACCAACCTCGGCCCTGCCGCGCCGAACCCCGGTGCGCAGCAGGAGATTTTTGTGCAGCAGGTTTGTGCGATTCTGACAACAGGCTGCACGACGCCGTTCACAAGCCTGGTTTCTACGCCCGACGGCGTGACGCCGGCTGATGCGGCGAGCACTGAACCGGTGATCTCGCAAGAGGGCCGTTTCGTTGCGTTTGCTTCGGCAGCGACGAATTTGGGCCCCGCGAGCGGAGGCGTACAACAGGTTTTCGTTCGCGACACGTGCGTGACCACGACAACGGGACTGATCACGCAGGGCTCCTGCTCGCCCACGACCGCCCTCGCTTCGACGGTGGATGGAAAGACGCCGGCAAACGGAGTGAGCGAGAGTCCAAGCGTCGGAGAAAGCTGCTCGAGCACGAACGCGACGACTTGCACGTCCGGACCGATCGTTGCGTTTGCAACGTTTGCCACAAACCTGGGGCCGAACGTCGTCACCGGAGTCGAAAATATTTTCGTGCGCAACACGTGCCTGAGCGTCGCGGCCGGCACTGCGTGCTCGGCGAACACGACCCTGGCAAGCGCGCCGGCAGGAGTGACGCCTGAGCCCTCCAACGGCAGCAGTATTGTTCCCTCGATCAGTGGGGACGGCCACAGCGTCGCGTTTCTATCGAGTTCGACCAATATGGTCGCTTCCGCAAATACCGGCGGGCTCGAGCATGTTTATCTCGGAGCCACGAGCTTCTAGGCCGCAAGTCACCCGCTTGCGATTCGTTTGAGAATCGCGGCTCTGGTTGCCGACAGCATGAAGGTAAGCGATTCGCGCGGAATGCTCGTCACGTAAGGACCGATCATCCAGCCAAGCCCAGTCGGAATGTCGCGAGTCAAAGAGACTGATTGCGACTCGACATAGGTCCCGCCATCTTTTTCCTCAAAGCGCCAGTACGTGTTCAACCGCCAAAGAAAACCACCGTCGTGGCCTTCGGGTTCGAGGTTTTCGTTTGGTTGGCCGGCGTGATCGACTTGCTGGACACGTGTGGCCCATGAGCGGCTCCAGGCGTGCGTGGCATCGATCGTCGCATAGTGGATCTGGTCTTCTGTGTCGAGCACGACCGTGATCACTTTTTTCTCGTGCAACCGAAGATCGATCGTGAAGTCCGGCCCGCTATGGCGCAGGATCTTCGACCCGATCACATTGGGACGGAAATCATCGGCCTGATGATCGTAGTCCTGTTCGAAGGCGAGCGTTTGCGCGAGGGTCGCTCCCGGGATGAAGGCGGTTCCAATCCAGTGATGAATGATCCCGCCCGGAACCGGAATCGGCTTTCCCTGGTCGATCGTTTCCAGGCGATCGATCACGACCTGACCTAGGCGGAGCTGCGCGTAAGCATCGTTGCGGCGCGCATCCGGAAGGCTGTCGATCCAGAGGAAAGGAGAGCGGCGGGAATTCTCGGCATCGAATTTCGCCTGCGTCAGCAAAGCGTAGCGGTCGAACGCGGCAGAAGCGGCCGATTCAAGATCGGCAGCCGCGACCGGCCGAGCGACAGCCAGAATCAGAACGATCCATGCCGCGATGATCCTTTGCCCGGTCCTGCCTGATTTCGCCGCCAAGTGTCCGGATCTCCCGTCTCTGAGTGCGCGAAGCGCCAAGCGAATTGCCAGCAACCTGTGCCGCTTGCCTCTACGCCCTTCGTCGCGCTCCAGGTTGTGACGCAAGACGCCTGCCAAGCGATGTATGAATGATTGGATGATTACAACGAAGAAGCGAGCGGGAGTTGTACCGTGCGGGCAGACCCGTCCTGCGACGGGGGTCAGGAGGGAACTACAACGTCGTCAGGAAGGGACTGCCTGCCAACCGGCAAGCTGGACGGGCTGGGTAGCGTGCTACGGTCTTTTTTTGACCGTCGTCCCCGCGACGCAGCTCCCAACCCGCACGTTGATCTTCGCGTTGGCCAGGAAAAGAACCAATGGCTCGAACGGGACATTTATTTCAGTACGGAGGGTTTAGTACCCGGGTGAGTCGGAATTCGCGAGAAGTTAAGTCTTTTAAGAACAGTAATTTGCGAGATTCCGACGCAAGGGCCTCTCGGGGCCTGAACGTCAGGCTTTTCTAGCCGGGAGACGTAATAGGACCTCGGTCGTTTTGTTCGCGTGAACCATCACGCGCTTGGTCCAATCCGAGATTAGCCCGGCCGATGATGCCCGCAGGTCGTACTGGCCGGTTTCGAGGCGTGCGATCTGAAAGTGGCCGTTGGTGTCGGTGTGCGTGGCGAAGGGCTCGGAACCGTCCGACGTCTGAATCGTCACGGCGGCATTAGAAACTGGCTGGCCCTGGGCATCGAGCACTGATCCGGCGAGCGTACCGATCGGGACACGAGCGTCCGCCGATAGGGCAATCGAAAGCGACGCGGCCGCGAGCAAGAAAAGAAGTTTCTTCATGTTCTCCTCCCTTGCCGCCAATTTTATCGCTGCCCGTAAAACGATCTCGGTCGGCGCAAGGTGTTGTTTCGAAAACAGACCTGTTCAGCCGTACAGGGAAGCAGGGGTGAAAGTTCGGAGTACCGGCCCAATTGCTTTTTTGCGGCCGGCGATGTATTCGATCAAGTCGCCAGAGCGATCGACCCTGGTCGACACAGGAGACCGGATGCCGCGCTACCTCTCGCAACACTCGCTCGCTTGCCTCACGCGCCAGGGAGCCGAACAACTCTCAAAGCGATTGCACGGGGCCGCGCCCGTCAGGACCAGGCGCGTGCTCGTGAACATGCAAGAGGGCAAGATGCTGGTCGAATTCCAAGCTGCCGGCCGGGACGAGCTTGAGAAGTGGCTGGCGGCAGAGAAATTCCACTTCGATTGGCTGCTGCGTATCGAATGGGAATCGGCAGACGACGGCACGCTTCTGCCCGCCTGATTGCCGCGCGGAGATTTCCCGCAGCGTTATTTTTCGACGAATGCTTCGAGCCGCGCGAGCGCCTGATCCCACTGGCTCGAGACGAATTCGAGATAACTTTTCATTTCGTCGATCGGCTTGGGATCGAGCCGGAAGCGGTTTTCGCGGCCGGTGCGCGAGCTGCGAACGATTCCCGCTCGCTCAAGAACGCGAAGATGCTTGGTGATGGCCTGGCGCGTCAGCCGCGAGCCCGATGTGAGCTCGGAGATCGAACTTGCTTCGCCGGCGCTGAGCTTTGCGACAAGCAGAAGGCGCGTCGTGTCGCCAAAAGCGGCGAAGACCGGCGCCTGCCGCTTCGCCAGAGCCCCGTTATGCCTTTTGCGCGGCATAGGTTTCGATGTTGGTCGTCTGGATGGTCCAGCCGTTGTCGTTCATGCGGAAAGCCTCATCGCGGCGATCGGCCGGGAGTTTGTCGAAGCCGGATTCGGTGACGGTCAAAAGTGTGCCCGTCGAGGTTTTCTCGAGCTTGAATTCCACAAGCGTCGGAGTCTCTTTTGAATAGTCTTTTTTCTGGTCGACGGCGTAAGGATGCCACGTGAATGAGAAGAGCCTTTCCGGCTCCATTTTTTGCACGACGGCTTCCCATTTGTAGTGTTCGTAACCCGGATAGGTCATATGCCCGCGGGACACTTGGCCAGGCGCGAAGGGACCATCGAGCTTCACGCGGAACCATTCGCCGAACTCGCGATGGTCGGTGAGCGCGCGCCACACGCGCGAAACCGGCGCCTTCAGTTCGATCTTCTTTTCGACACGGTCTGACATGATAGGCAACCTCCGAGTTGCATATTACAACGGAACGACGAGAAAAGCAACCATACGGTTGCCTATCGCCTGGTCCCCTCCGGCATTTTCGTTGCGTGAAAGAAAGGCAAGCACGCCTCGGCATTTTCACTGGGTGATGGAAACAGATTCGCTGTAGACGACGATGCGGCCGCGGCGTATAAAAAAGCGCGGGGACGGCGATGCGGAAAAACCCTCGGTGGAATCGATCGGGAATTGTGTGTTGCTTGGCGGCGCTTGCGGCATTCGTTTCCTTGCCGGGCGGCGCACAGCAGGCATATCAGCAGGACGCGATCGATCGAGGCGCCGCGCTGTACGGTGCGAACTGCGCGACCTGCCACGCCGAGGGCGATGGAATACCTGGCGTCAATCTCAAAACCGGGCAATTCAAGCATTCGTCGACCGATGAAGATTTGTTGGGCGTGATCAAAAACGGGGTGCCCGGGACGGCGATGCCCGCCCACCCGAATCTCGCCTCGAATGACGTGGCTGCTCTGGTCGCCTACATCCGCACCATGCGTGATTACGGGTCGAAACCCGTGAAGCTGGGCGATCCCGTAAAGGGGAAGGTTTTGTTTGAAGGGCAAGGCGGGTGCCTCGGATGCCATCGGGTGAACGGCAAAGGATCGCGGGTCGCGCTCGATTTGAGCGATACGGGCTCGCTCCATCCGCCCGCGTATCTGGAACGCGCATTGCTTGATCCCGCTTCGGCGGCGGCGGAAGTGCCGCAGAGCCGCTTGGTGCGCGCCGTCACCAAAAGCGGAAGCACCATCGTGGGGCGGCGCCTCAACGAGGACACTTTTACGATTCAACTGATCGATTCCCAAGAAAAACTCGTGTCGCTTGAGAAGGCCGATCTTCGTTCACTGACTGTTTTGCCCGGATCCACCATGCCGTCGCTCGAAGGGAAATTCGCTGACGATCAAATCAGCGATCTGGTGGCATATCTTGCGTCATTGAATCCGCCACGTCCGGCCGGGCGCGGCGGGAACGGCGGTTTTGGCGGACCAGCCGCAGCGCCGGGAGGTCATCAATGAAACTTGCGTCCGCGGCGGCATTCGCCTTGCTTGCGACGAGCCTGTCGGCGCAAGTTTCATCGCAGCGCCTTTTAAACAGCAACAAGGAACCACAAAACTGGCTGATGTATTCAGGAAATTACAGCGGGTTGCGCTACAGCCTGCTTGACCGGATCACGCCAGCCAACGCCAATCAGCTCGAGCTCGAATGGGTGTTCCAGACCAACTCTGTGCAAAAGATGGAAGCAACACCGCTGGTCGTCGACGGAGTGATGTATGCAACCGAGCCTCCGAATGACATTGTTGCCCTCGACGCAAAGAGCGGCCGCGTTTTCTGGACGTATCAATACACGCCGGCGACTGTTCAGCTCTGCTGTGGGCAGGCGAATCGCGGACTCGCGATTCTTGGCGACACGCTCTACATGGGCACGATCGATGCGCATCTGCAAGCCATTGATGCAAAGAACGGGCGTCTGCTTTGGGACGTGAAGGTCGCCGACGAGAGCACCTACTCGATCACCGAAGCGCCGCTCATCGTGAAGGACAAGATTATTCTCGGCGTGGCGGGCGGCGAAGAGGCGATTCGCGGGTTCGTCGCGGCGTACTCGCCGGAAAATGGCGACCTGCTCTGGAAATTCAACACGGTTCCGGGACCGGGTGAGCCAGGACATGACACCTGGCCCGGCGACACCTGGCAGCACGGCGGCGGTTCGAGTTGGATGACCGGCTCCTACGATCCCGGCCTGAATCTGGTGTTTTGGGGAATTGGCAACCCCTACCCTGATCTCGCTCCGGAATTGCGGCAGGGCGACAATCTCTATACGAATTCTGCGCTGGCCATCGATCCCGATACCGGCAAATTGAAATGGTATTTCCAATTCACGCCAAATGACGGCAACGATTGGGATTCGATGCAGGTGCCTGTGCTCGCGGAGACTGAATGGAACGGCGCGCCGCGTAAAGTGATCTATTGGGCGAACCGCAACGGATTTTTCTACGTGCTCGATCGCGCCACGGGGAAATTTCTGCGCGGCAACGCATTTGTGAAGCAGACCTGGGCCACCGGTCTTGATCAAAACGGTCGGCCGATCCGAAGCGACAATTCGCGGGCGACTGTGGGCGGAACCAAGGTTTATCCCGGGACGCAAGGCGGGACGAACTGGTATTCGCCGTCCTACAGCCCGCGGACGGGTCTATTTTACGTTTCGGCTTGGGAAGACTATTTCAACGTGATGACGAAGCTTTCGCCGCTCGGATTTACACCCGGCGGACGAGGGCAGGGCTTTCCAAGATCGCCCCTGCCGAGCATCAATCGCGGCGCGATCAATACGTGGACCGACCAGTACGGTCACGGGGAGTTGAAAGCGATCGATCCGAAAACTGGGCAGACCAAATGGGCGTTCAAGATGAACGACGTTTCCGACTCCGGCATCCTGACGACGGCGTCCGACATGCTTTTCACGGCGAATCGCGAAGGATATTTTCTGGTGTTGAACGCTCGCGACGGCACGTTGCTGTGGAAAGCGACGCTCGGCGCGCAGATTTCGTCTGCGCCGGTTACTTACATGATCGATGGTAAGCAGTACGTCGCGCTTTCCGCCGGGCACGCGCTGTTTGTTTTCGGTTTGCGCGAATAAAACGCGATTTTCCGGCCAAGCTGCCCGGCGGCGGGGATTATCGAACGCCGCCGCTGGCAAGCATCTGCTCGCCGGTGAGCCAGAAAGAATCGTCGGACGCGAGAAAGACCGCGATCGAGGCGATATCGCTGGGCTGGCCGATACGGCCAAGCGGGGTCTGAGCGATGAGGTTCTTTTCGAATTCCGTGCCGATGAAACCTCCGCTGTGCGCGCCTTCGGTCTCCACCATTCCGGGGTTGAGCGAATTCACGCGGATCTTTCTAGGACCGAGTTCCTTCGCAAGAACGCCGGTGATTGCATCGAGCGCGCCTTTGGTGCCTGTGTAAACGGCGCTGTTGGGCGGTGTGATGCGGCTGGCAGCCGAGCCGATGTTGATAATGCTTGAGCCTTCGCTGAAGTGCTTGATGGCGGCTTGGGTCGTGAGCAGAGCGCCAAGCACGTTGATGTTAAAGATTTTGTGGAAGTGCGCTTCCGTGAAGCCCTCAATGGGAACGAATTCGTAGACGCCGGAATTGTTCACCAGGACATCGAGACGCCCGTAATTGTTGATGGCCGCATCGATGATGCCTTGCGCTTCGGCGGGCTTGGAGACGTCACCGCGGATGGCGACGGCCTCGCCTCCTGCCGCCTTGATGCTGGAGACGACTGCGTCCGCACCGGCCTTGCTGGACGCGTAATTTACGACAACCGATGCACCCTCGGCGGCGAGAGCCTTGGCGATGCCGGCTCCAATGCCTTTGGAGGCTCCCGTAACAACCGCGACCTTTCCTGCGAGCTTGCCCATGCCATTCGCTCCTTGCCCTGCATTATTTTGATAGTTAGACAACTGTCGAATTGATGCGGGTGGGATCGCGACGGATTCAGAGAAATCAGGGCTTATTCCCGATTTCAGGAAAGGTCAGACTTGAGCCGATCGAGGTAGGCGCGGAGGATCCGGGGTTGCGGGAAGTAATTGACAAACTTGCCCTTCTTTTCGCACCGGACAAGACCGGCGGTCTCCAACTCCTTCATATGGTGGGAAAGCGTGGCGGCGGTGACGCCGATGCATTCGAGAATGTCCGTGCAGGGGGTGGGGCGATTCCTGGCGCTGAGTTTCTGAAGGATTTCGTAGCGGCGTGGGTCAGCCAGGGCGCGGGCAATCAGTTGAATCTGGCCGTCGGGCAGTGGCTGGGTTCGTTTCGCGGCCATATATATCGCATTCGATGCGTGAAGGGAATTCCAGGTTTCGCGGAGCGCCCGTTCTAGACCCACTCCCCCTGGCGGATCAGCGGTTCGGAAGCACCCGCGGCGGTGACGCCGTCGACGTCGATACGGTTCGATCCGATCATCCAATCAACGTGAATCAGGCTCTTGTTTGCGCCCCTTGCAGCCAATTCGTCGGGCGTGAGTTTGTCGCCATTTTTCAGGCAGATGCTGTAAGCCTGGCCGAGGGCGATATGGCAAGCCGCGTTTTCGTCAAAGAGCGTGTTGAGAAAGAGCAAACCGCTCGAAGCGATCGGCGATGAGTGCGGCACGAGTGCAACTTCTCCGAGCCGGCGCGCTCCGTCGTCGGTGCCGATCAGGCTCTCGAGGACTTGATTCCCACGTGCGGCCTTGGCTTGCGCGATTTTTCCCCCTTCGAAACGGACTGAGATTTCCTCAATCATCGTGCCCATATGCGAAAGCGGCTTCGTGCTGGTCACGTGACCAT
>DATMLZ010000057.1:0-10718 GCA_035569955.1 Candidatus Acidiferrum sp. | reverse complement strand
GCGGCGGATCGGTCGTGGCGAGCGAAGTGATTCGGCGCGAAGTCGAGCTGGCAAACGCCGACAAACCGGTGGTCGTTTCGATGTCCGATACGGCGGCTTCGGGTGGATATTGGATCGCGGCGCCCGCCAGCAAGATTGTGGCGGATCCAAATACTGTGACCGGCTCGATCGGGGTGCTGGTGGGTAAGTTTAATCTCGCGGGGCTCTACAGTTTGCTCGGCGTCAGCAGCGATTCGGTGACGACCAGCGACAACGCGACGCTCTTTTCCGACGAGCAGAATTTTTCGCCCGAGCAGCGCGCCTACATTCAGCGATCGCTCGACGATACCTATGCTGACTTTACCAAGGGCGTGGCGGCCGGCCGAAAAATGTCGGTCGAAGCGGTGGACAAGATCGCGAAGGGACGGGTCTGGTCCGGCCAGCAGGCAAAGGACCTTGGCCTTGTGGACGAACTTGGCGGGCTTGACCGGGCGGTTGACGTCGCCAAACAGCTGGCGCACATTCCCGCAAACGAATCGGTGCAACTGGTACAGTTTCCAGCGGAAAAGAGCCTCTGGCAGCTCCTGATGGAGCATGAGTGGGACGAATCGAGCCGGGCCGTCTCGCTGAAACAACAATTGCAGAAAATTGTGAGCGTGATGGAGCCTGTGCAGGCGCGCGTGCCCTTTGAGTTGCGGATTCGATGATCGTCATACTGATGGGGCCGACGGGAGTCGGCAAGACCACTGTCGGCGAGATTCTGGGGCGTGAATTGGGCTGGGAGTTTGCCGACGCCGACCGCTTTCATTCCCCGGCCAACGTCGAAAAGATGAGCAAGGGCATCGGACTTACCGACACGGAGCGCAAGCCGTGGCTCGAAGCGCTGCGCAAGAAAATCCAGGACTGGATCGCGGTCGGGCAGAGCGGCGTGCTGGCCTGCTCAGCGCTGAAAAAATCGTACCGGGAGATTCTGAGCGTTGGCCCAGAAGTGAAATGGGTCTATTTGAAAGGCAGTCTTGCAGAGATTGCCAAGCGCGTCGCAGAACGCAAAGGCCACTACGCAAAAGAATCGCTCGTCGCGAGCCAGTTTGAGGCGCTCGAAGAGCCGACCGACGCGCTCACCGTTGATGTCGATCAAACGCCGGAGCAGATCGTCGCGGAAATTCGCAAAGGCCTCGGGATTTCCTGACTCAAATGCGACCGATGGCTAGGCTTCTGCCATGTTGAATTCATCGCGGAAAACTTCGTAGTCGCGGCGCAAATTGCGCATAGGCGCGATGTTGTCGGAATGATCGTGCAGCGACCGCAGATGCGGATCATTTTCGAAGGCACGGTAATTGGCAGACCATTTTGCGCACAGCGCTGAAGTTCGGCGATCGCCGGTTCCGTCTTTCCGCAGAGCGCGTAGACACAGGAGGCCGTCAAGCGCCGCGACAGAGGATCGCCAGTCGCGGCCTCAGCGAGATTGCCGTTCGGGACGCACTACTTCGAAATCCCCGCCTGCCAGAGCACAAAGGCCCAGTTGAACGCCGTTTCGTGCAGGGCGTCGTAGCGGCCGGAGGCTCCGCCGTGGCCCGCATCGAAATTTGTTTTCAGCAGCAAAGGGTTCGAGTCGGTCTTTGTGGCTCGCAACTTGGCAACGAATTTCGCGCCCTCCCAGTACGGCACCTGGCTGTCGTTAAGTGACGTCTTCACGAGGATCGCGGGATATTTTTGCGCCGTGATGTTGTCGTAGGGCGAGTATCGGGCCATGTAGTCGTAGGCCGCCTTGTCGTTGGGATTGCCCCACTCGATGTATTCGCTGGTCGTAAGAGGCAGGGAAGCGTCGAGCATGTCGTTGAGCACATCGACGAACGGCACCTGCGCGATCCCCGCTTTGAACAGATCGGGACGCATGTTCACGACGGCGCCGACCAGCATTCCGCCGGCGCTGCCGCCCTGAATCACGACGCGGTCTCTCGAAGTGTATTTCTGTGCCTCGAGAAATTCGGCGCAGGCTATGAAGTCGGTGAACGTGTTGATCTTTTTCATCATGCGGCCGTCGTTGCGCCATGGCTCACCGAGTTCGCCTCCACCGCGCACGTGCGCGATGGCGAAAACCACTCCGCGGTCGAGCAGCGGAAGACGGGCGGACGAAAACGTCGGCGGGATCGAAATGCCGTACGAGCCGTAAGCATAGAGCAGCATTGGAGCCGATCCATCGAGCTTCACGCCTTTGCGATAGACAAGCGAGATCGGAATTTTCGTGCCGTCAGTTGCTGTGGCGAACAAGCGTTCAGAGACGTAGTTCGCGCGGTCGAAGCCTCCGGGGACTTCGGTCTGCTTGATGAGCGATGAAGCGTTGGCGCTCATGTCGTAGTCGAAGACCGAACTGGGCGAGACCAGCGACTGGTAGTTGTAGCGGACCAGGTTCGTATCGAATACGAAGTTGTTGCCGAAATCCGCCGCGTAGACCGGCTCGGGAAATGCAATGCGACGACGCTGCTGCGTAGCGAGATCAAGCACTTCAATCTGCTGTAAGCCGTTTTCCCATTCCGACATCGCGAGGTATTTTGCGAAGGGTACGAGGGCGACAATTTTCACTTCGGGCCGATGCGCGACGAGCTCCTTCCAATTCCTTTCGCTGGGGTCTTTATCCGGCGCCGTGACGACGCGGAAATTCGTCGCGCCCTTGTTCGTGCGGATGTAGAAGAGGTTGCCGCCGTGATCGGCGTCGTATTCGTGGCCGGGTTCGCGGCGCAACATGAGCAAAAGCGGAGAATTCGGCTTGTCCGCCGGCACATAACGAATTTCGGTCGACGTTTTGGCCGCGGCCTCGAGGAGGATGAATTTGCGATCCTGGGACCGGGCAACGCCGATATCGAAAAGCTCGTCCGGTTCTTCATAGATGAGCGTGCTCGCGTTTCCGCCGATTGTGTGGCGGAAGAATTTGTTATTTCGCTTGGTGACGGCGTCTTCGGTTACATAGAAGATCGTCTTGTTGTCCGAAGCCCAGGTTGCGTCGTCCACGCGCTCGATGCGATCGGGAAGCAAATTGCCGGTACGCAGATCTTTAATGAAAAGCGTGTATTGGCGATAGCCGGTGGTGTCGGTCGAATAAACGAGGTAGTCGCCGTCGTCGCTCGGTTCGAAGACGCCGATGGACATGAAATTCTGTCCGGCAGCGAGCTGGTTCACGTCGAGAATGACTTGCTCGGGCGCCGAGATCGAACCTTTGCGGCGGCAATAGATCGAATACTGTTTTCCTTCTTCGGTCCGCGTGTAATAAAAGTAGCCGTCGCGAGGATAAGGAGCGGACTCGTCGGTTTCCTTTACGTGGCCGACCATTTCCTTGAATAGCGCGTCCTGCAGGGCGCCGGTCGGTTTCATCACTGTGTCGGTGTAAGCCTCTTCGGCCTTCAGGTAGTCCATCACTTTCGGATCTTGCTTTTCGCGCAGCCAGAAATAGTTGTCGACGCGCGTGTCGCCGTGGACCGTGATCGTTTTCGGAATTTTGTCGGCAACCGGACCAGGGCCGACGTTCGGTGGGAGTTCGCCCCTATCGTGATGATCGCAGCCCGCCAAGACCGCGCAGGCGCACCCGAAAGACGTTAGAAACAGGAACGTAGGCATGAGATATTTTCGCATTTTTGCCGCTCGCTTGCCGCAAGGATGGGGCCCATGGAAAAGGTCGCAGCGTAAATCTGCCTGGAACCGTCTCAAAACACGCGCAGGACGATCAGTGTCATGTCGTCGTGTTGGCGCGCACCCGCGACGAATGCATCCGCAGAAGCCATCAGACGCTCCATGTAAACTTTTGCAGGCACGCCTTGGTTGGTGAGCACGGCGCTTTTCAGGCGCTCTTCGCCCCACTCTTCGTCTGCGGCGTTCATCGCTTCACTGATCCCGTCCGTGTAAGCGACAAAAAGATCTCCAGGTTCGAACTCAACCCGCCCCTGGGAGTACTCCATACCATCCATCAGTCCGATCACCGGACCGCCCGTGTCCAGGCGCGCGATTTGGGGCGCGCCGTTCCGTCGCTGGAAAACCATCGGTGCATTGTGCCCGGCATTCACGTAGCTCATCGTCCGCGAGGCTGAATCGAACTCCGCGTAGAAAAATGTCGCGTAACGGTTGCTCTCCGAGCTTTCGTACACGAGCCGGTTCAGGTTTGCCATGAGCGCGGTGAGGTCCTTCTTTCGCTCGACCGTCTGCCCTCGCAAGAAAGCCCGGAGAGTTGCCATCAGCAGTGCCGCGGGAATGCCTTTGCCAGAAACGTCTCCGATCGCGATGCCTAATTCGTTTTTCGAGAGCGAAATGAAGTCGTAATAGTCTCCGCCCACACCGAGCGCCGGCCGGCATGCGCCCGCGTAGTCGAGCCCCGCCACGGGAGGATACTCCTGGGGAAAGAGGCGCTCCTGCACTTCGCGCGCGATCTCCAGCTCGCGTTTGTGTTTTTCGCGTTCGGCCACTTCGGTGGCGACCGCCTGCGTGAGCCGGCCGTTTTCGAGCGCGAGCCCTGTTTGCGCCGCCACCGAATCGAGCAGCCGAATGTCGGTCGTCGAAAACGCTTCCTCCGATTGCTTGGTGCCCAAGCTCATGATTCCGAGCACTTGTTCGTTCAGAGAAATCGGCAACAGCAATTCGGCCTGCATTTGCTCGAGAGAGGCGCGCTCGTTGTCATCCGCGAGTCGCACCCACGAATCGGCGTCTTCGAAATTCACCAGCGCGTGCGCCTGTTTGCGCAGCCGCTTTACCGTCAAACTTTCGGATGCAATCGTTGCGTCCAACTGACTGCCGTACCCAAGGGCATAGGCAGGACGAAATGCTCCACCTTGATTGAGCAAAATAGCGATTCGCGATACGTGCAGAGAAGAGGCGATGCGTGTGGCGACGGTTTCCAGCAGAGAATTCGTCTCAACGATTGAGCGCACCTTCGCCGCAAGATCGATCAGGATCGCGTCAGTTTCATATGCCTCTCGAAAAAAGCGCCGATCGATCCAGCTGCGCAGGCGCTGCGCAAACACCCGAATTCCAGCGATCAATGCGAGGCCGATCGCGAAAAGCAGGACACGCCCGGCCACGCTGCTACCCACGCTCATCGTGGCAACCAAAAGACTGATCCCTACGGCAATGGCGATCTGCAGAGCAAAAATCGAGTTTCGCGCCAGCAGGTATTGCAGTCCCTGCCGGATCACCAAGCGCACGTCCATTGCGCGATGAACCACGATTACGTATGCCATCGTGAGGGGAAATATCAGCAGCGCCGAAATCGCAACAATTGTTGGCCAACCCGGGTAGTTTTTGTGCGTGACGATCGAGACAACGATCAGCGCGGCATACGGAAGGATGCCGACCGCAGCGCCCACATCGAGGAAGACGAGCCGTCGGCGTGCGTCGCGGCTTTTTGCCGTCGCCGTTCTATAGATCAGGACCGCGCAAAAGAAGATACATGCGGCCGGCGTCAGGTAATCGTCGACGTTGTTGAACGGTCGAATCAAAGGCCAGAGCCTTCGCGCCGCGGCGTGATGATGCAGCAGCAGCCCCGACCATGCGGCTGCCAAGACTGCTTCGATCACAAGTGGGCTGAAAACGGCCCATTTGACCCACGGGTATCGCCGGTCAAACTCGAGCCGTTCGGGAAACGCGATCCCGAAAAACGCTAATGCCAACGCCATCAGAGTGCGGAATCCCCACACGAATCCCGTCAGAAAGGGTTGCAGGGCGTCCTGATTGCCGTACAAGGTCCGGCTTTCGGTGATTATGTACGCAAAGCCCAGCAGCATAAACAGTAGGAGCCACGCCGATTTATCTCCAATTCGAACCGTGGCCACCCAGAATCCAAGCACAAGGCAAAAGAACGGCAGAAGGATGCTGGGCAGGATAATCCACAAAAAGGCGCGAGACCCTGCCTTAGTCAGCCCCATGTACGTGAACGGCGGCAATTCGATCGATAGGTCCTTATCGACCGCGCCGGTCGGCGTGGTCGAGCGCACGCGGACCCGTATCGAGTCTCCCAATTTCGCACTGCGGAACGCTCCCCAGTAATCCGCAAGCCCTTCGTAGGGATGCCCGTTGACGGCCAGCAGAATGTCTCCATTTTCGAGGCCTACTGCTTTCGCCTCTGGCGAACGGCCGTTCACCTCGCCCGTAATTTCGTTCAAGCCGAATGGAGGCCGGACAATTTGCTCTCCGTGCAGAATGTAGTCAATGCTGTCGCGGCACGTGCGTACCCATTGGATAGACGAAAATACAAAGAGAACAACCAGCGTCGCATAGGCGAGAGAACGAGAGCGATTCTTGGATTTCACCATAGGCGTTGCCGCAATTGTAATGGATTGGAGCGAAAGAACAACGTTCAGCCGTGGCTCTTACGGCTTGGCGTTGTTGGAGGCGCGGGTGGGAATCGAACCCACGCATAAAGGTTTTGCAGACCTCTCCCTTACCTCTTGGGTACCGCGCCTCGGACCGACAGTATATCGAAACCTTGGCGAGCTTTCGATTTCGAGGTGATGTTGGTGTTCACGCCGGGTTGGGTGGGGTCAGGTCGCCGTGGAATTCGACTTTGTGAGTGTTTGTGAGCAGGATGCGAGCTTCCTCGAATCCGAGCTTGATCCGGCGTCGGAGCTCACGGGCGACATCGTCTTTGCGATTGAGGATTGTGCGCACCTGCAGGCGCAGCACCGTGCCGTCCAGCGTGAGCGATTCGATGCCGAGCACTCGCGGACCATCGACGAGAGCCGCGGACCAATCTGCATCACTGCGGAAATCGCCAGCAATTTTCTCGAGTGTCGCGATGGCGCGGCCGACCTGCTCGTCCGAGGGAATCGTCACGTCGACAAACGTTTGCGACCAATCGCGATTCAGGTTGGAAACCTGGCCGACCAGAGAATTGGGAACCGTGACCATCGCGCCGTATTGGTTGCGCAGTACCGTGCGCCGCAAGGTGAGATGCTCAACGCGGCCTGTCTCGCCGTTGAGCTGGATCGTATCGCCCACGACGTATTGATCCTCGATCACGATGAAGAAGCCGTTGATGATGTCCTTCACGAGGTTTTGCGCGCCGAATCCAAACGCGAGGCTCGCGACAGCCGCAATCGCTTCGACCGGGGTCACGTCGAATCCAAACTCAGGCAGCGCCATGAGGATGGCACCGGCGACCACGAGCGTCGTGCCCGAGCTATAGAGGATGCCGGCGACCGTACGGGTTTGCTGTTCGCGCATCTGGCCGACGCGCGTCTGCCCCTTGGAGATTTCCACGAGCCGCGCCGTAAACGCCTTCCACACGCGCGCCACGACAAGGGCGAGAACCAATATGGTCAGCAGTCTTACGCCGTGTGTTTCGGCGTGATTGAGCCATTCGGCCAGTTGGGGACTCATCGCGATCAATTTTCCAAAGGCGCGAAATTATACCATCGCCCCCGCGGCTTGTTCGCCTTGTAGCGCGTCGAAACTTTTGTGGCGGGTTGAGCTTCATTGCGTTATCGTTACCGGTCCGCGGTCGAATCGAACGGGAGGTTCTCCACATGCTCGGAAACCGGCTCACGCGTTACGGACTGGCTTGCCTGCTCGTCTTCATGGTCAGCTGCGCCGTCGGTCGCGCTCAGGATGGCAAGACGACCGAGGAGCAGAAGCAGTACCTCGAAAAAATGCAGCAGATCCTGCCCTCGGATCCGCCGTTTGACGCATGGCTGAATCAGACCGGCGCGCTTCCGCCCAACTGGAATAGCCTCCCCAAACACGACCAGCTTCCCGATCCGCTGACGTTTCTCGACGGTCGCACGGTGCAAGCCGCCGCCGAATGGCCCGCGCGCCGCGAAGAGATCATGAATCTGTTCGAGAAATATGTTTGGGGGACTTTTCCGGCACGACCGAAGATCGAGCACGTTGACGTGATCGATGAAACGCATCAACCGGGCTACACCGTTCGCAATCTGAAACTTGAATTCGGATCCGACGGCAAGGGCGCGATGCGCGCCCGCGTTTATATTCCGGACGGCAAGGGGCCGTTTCCGATTCTGATCAATAGCAGCCTGGTTGGCTGGGCGCCGTCGCTCTTGCGCCGCGGCTACATTTCGGCAGGATATGCCGGCAACGACGCGATGGACGATGCCGCGGCGATTTCATCGCTCTATCCTCAGAACGATTTCGCGTTGCTGCCGCGCCGCGCATGGTGCGCGAGCCTCGTCGTGGACTATCTGGAGACGCTGCCGCAATCGGACATGAAGCACGTTGCAATTTTCGGCTACTCACGCGACGGCAAAATGGCCGCCATAGCCGGTGCGTTTGATCCGCGCATCACGGCCGTGATCGCGGGCAGCACGGGCGTTGGTGGAGTGCTGCCGTTCCGCGCGTCGGGTGAGGCAGGTTTTGGCGAGGGCATCGAAACGACGACGCGCGCGTTTCCCACTTGGTTCGCGATGCAACTGCGATTTTTCTCGGGGCGGGAAGACCGCTTGCCGGTGGACGGAAATTTGATCGCCGCGCTGATCGCACCGCGTTCGCTGCTGATGGAGTGGGGCCACAACGACCAGGTGTCGAGCACATGGGGCAACGAGCAGACTTACTACACGGCGCTGAAAGTGTACAAACTGCTCGGCGCGCCGAACGCGGTGAGCACGTTTCGTTTGCCCGGCTTTCACGGCGCGAATGACGAAGAAGCCGATCTCGACTGGCTCGATCAGCAGTTTGGCCGCTCGAACCAGAAGTGGACGAACAGCCTGATCTTTCCATGGGACTGGGAGGCGTGGCGCAAGTTGAGTGGTGATTCGGTTGATTTGACGAAGTATCCGAGGCAATCATCAGACAATATTTTGAAGTCCTCCGCTGGAACCACGATTTCGACCGTGGCCGATTGGCAGGCGAAAGTGGCAGATCTGCGCAAATCGGTTGAGTGGATGATGGGAACCCAGCCCGCGAAACTGGCGCCCGCAGATCAAGCGCCACCGTTCGCGTTTCCTGGACGTGGTCGCGGCCCCGCGCCCAGTGCTTCCAACTACATTCCCAACCCCATGCAAGTGACGCCCGATATTCCAGCGTGGGTCGTCGGGACAGGCGGGAAGAGTTTTGGCTGGAGCGATCCGCAGAAGAGCGCAACCGCGACGCGGCGAATCGTCTTCGGCGGTGGAATTCGCGGCGACCTCTATTTCCCCGCAAACACGCCGCCAGGCAAAAAACTGCCGACGGCCATCTGGCTGCACGGCTACAGCTATCCGCTCGGCTACATGTGGGTCTATCACACCAATGATCTGCATCCGATTCTCGCGCTGGTGCAGCAGGGATATGCCGTGCTCGCTTACGATCAGAGCGGGTTCGGCAGCCGACTGACGGAAACGGGACCGTTCTACGAACGCTATCCGCACTGGTCGCATCTCGGCCGGATGGTTGAGGATGCCGAGGCGGCGGTCGATGCGCTCGAAAAAGACGATCTGGTCGATACGTCGCACATCTATCTTTTCGGGTATTCGATCGGCGGAACGGTTGCGTTGTACACGGCAGCGCTCGATCAACGGGTGTCGGGAGTCGTTTCCGCCGCCGGCTTCACGCCGATGCGCACCGACACCGCCGCGACGGGAACCGGCGGCATCGCGCGCTTGGCCTATGTGAAAGACATTCTGCCGCGGCTCGGATTTTTCGTCGGACACGAAGCGCAAGTGCCCTATGACTTCGACGACGTGATTGGGATGATAGCGCCTCGACCCGTATACGTGCTCAATCCGCTGCTCGACCGCGACGACACGGCGAGCGACGTCGAAGCCGCCGTGAAGCGGGCCAGCAAGGTCTACGCGCTCTATGGCGCTCCGGACAAACTTATGATCAGTTCGCCGTGGGACTACAACCGGCTAACCAATGACGAACAGGACACGGCGATCAAGTGGCTTACCGAATCCGCGGGCCGGCCGAAGCAGTAGAGTGCGGGCCGCTGGGCGAACCCGTTTTCGGTCGCCCCTCTCCGTAGGCGGCGATAAATACGAATCCGCCGCGTCTGGTTCGTCTGCTGTTTCTTTCGCGAGATCTCCAAGAGCGCCCCGGACGACCAATTGTGGTAATCAATTGGGAAGCATTCGATCGATCCCACAGCGAGGAGATCGCGATTGAAATACCTATGTTTGGTTTACGGTGAAGAGAAAGATATTCAGGCAATGACGGACGACGCATGCATGGCGCACGACAAGAGTCTCCGCGATTCCGGCCGATGTGTTGCTTCAGAAGCGCTTCAACCGGTTCGCACGGCCGTGACGGTGCGCGTGCGTCAGGGCAAAGTGGCTGTGTTAGACGGCCCGTTCGCGGAAACAAAAGAGTGCTTGGCGGGCTTCTATTTGATCGAGGCAGTTGATATGAACGACGCGATCCGAATGGCGTCAGAAATTCCGCCGGCGCGGGTGGGAAGTATCGAAGTGCGTCCCGTCAGAGAACTGTTGAACACGAACGGCGAACGGAGACAGCTGTAAGCCCGACCGTCTTGGGAAATTACGCCGGGAATGGCTCGCGCTGGTAAAACGTAATACAATCGAAGGGTTCTGCTTCACAGCGCGCCCGTAGCTCAGTTGGATTAGAGCGTGTGCCTCCGGAGCACAAGGTCAGGGGTTCGAGTCCCTTCGGGCGCGCCATTCTCCTCTGGTCCAGCCCGGAGACATGGGTTACACAACGTACCTAAGACATGGGTAACACTTTTGGGCCGAAGGGATTTTCGAGCGGCTCCAAGACCCTCGTCTCCAAATCGAAGTATCCCAGATCATAATCCATAAAGCTCACCAGCC
>DATMLZ010000056.1:0-2938 GCA_035569955.1 Candidatus Acidiferrum sp. | reverse complement strand
AACGTTATGGGCCCGGAAATGGTCCGGCACTTTCAGGAAGTCATCAACGCTCTAGAGGCCGACGAGCAGGTCCGGGTCGTGGTCTTCGACAGCGCGGTCGACGACTACTTCTTGAATCATTCCGATTTCCTGGCCAAGCTGGAGGATCTGACCGCAATGCCGGCTGGTCCGACAGGCTTGCCGCCTTGGCCGGACTTTCTCGTGCGTCTGACCCGCGTGCCGGTCGTCTCCATTGCCCTCATCCGCGGCCGTGCGACCGGTAACGGCAGTGAGATCACGCTCGCTTGCGACATGAGTTTCGCCAGCCGCGAAAAGGCCATTATCTCGCAATGGGAAGTGGGCGTAGGGATGGTCCCCGGCGGTGGGCCCATGGCTCGGCTGCCGCAACTCATCGGCCGAAACCGCGCCCTTGAGGTGCTCTTGAGCTCGGAAGATATCCGGGGAGAGCAGGCCGAGGCCTACGGCTACGTTAATCGCGCCCTGCCCGACGCCGATCTAGACGCGTTCGTAGAGGCGCTAGCGACCCGGATCGCCGGGTTCGACAAATGGGCGATCGCCAATACCAAGCGCCTCGTCAATACCAGCTTGCCACCGGATGTCGAACTCGGCGCCGGGTGGGATGCGTGCATCGCTTCGCTCGGGCGACCCGCCGCCCAGGATGGAATCAAAGCGCTGATGGCCGGCGGCTTCCACAAGCCTGGGGATGTCGAGAATCGGCTCGGATACTATGTGGGCCAAATCGCGCGGTAGGCATGCAACCAAATGGTAACCCATGAAAAATCTCAATCGCAGTGCTGAGCAGCGGTTGAAAGAACTCGGGATCAATCTCCCGGCGCCGCCAGAACCATTCGGCACGTACGTGGAAGCAGTGCAGACGGGTAACCTGCTTTTTCTGACCGGCATGCTTCCGACTGAAGGCCGCGCTGCGAAATTTGTTGGACGCGTCGGCGCCGAGCTCGATGTGGAAGCGGGGCGCAAGGCCGCTTACCTCGCTGCACTCAACGTCCTCGCAGTCGCGAGAAAACATTTGGGATCGCTCGACAAAGTAAAGCGAATCGTTCGGCTCGGCGTCTCGGTGGCCACTTCGGGAGACGTCCGCGATCAGCCGAAGGTCGCTGACGCCGCTTCGGAGTTACTGCAGGACGTTTTCGGCAAAGAGAAAAACCCTTGCCGTTCAGTCTATGGCGTTGCCAGCCTCCCGCTCGGCACACCGGTGGAACTGGAAATCATTTTCGAGGTGGCGCCGTGATGCAGCTCTCCCACGTGGCTTTGATGGTTTCGGTGGGGCTCGAATCACTTCAATTGTTAACCCAAGGAAAGGAACTTCCGATGGAACACCCGACTTTTTATCGCACAACGCAGATTAATGGGCTCTCCATATTTTATCGAGAAGCGGGCCCGAAAGACGCGCCGACACTTCTGCTCCTTCACGGACTTCCCTCGTCGTCGCGAATGTTCGAGCCGCTCCTGGCCAGGCTTTCAGATCGATATCACCTGGTCGCGCCCGATTATCCGGGATACGGACACAGCGACTGGCCCGATCCAAAAAAATTCGCTTATACCTTCGATCACATCGCCGAAATCATGAATCGCTTCACGGAAGCGATCGGCCTCTCGCATTACACCCTTTACATGCAGGATTACGGCGGCCCGGTTGGTTTTCGAATGGCACTGGTCCATCCGGAGCGCATCGAAGCGCTCATTGTTCAAGACGCGGTCGCGCACAACGAAGGCTTGGGCGCGAATTGGAAAACGCGACGCGCGTTCTGGGCCGATCGCGCGGCGAACGAAAGCGCGCTTCGCACCAATCTCCTTTCCCTGGCGACAACGCGGACGCGACACGTCGGCAACGATCCCAACGTGGAACGTTATGATCCGGACTTATGGACGGACGAGTTTTACTTTCTGAATCAGCCCGGTCAGGTCGAAATTCAAAGCGACCTTTTCTACGATTATCGAACGAACGTCGACGCCTACCCGAAATGGCAAGCATGGATGCGTGAGAAACAACCACGCCTCCTGGTGATTTGGGGTAAGTACGATCTCTCGTTCGAACTCGGTGAACCAGAACGCTATCGCAAAGATGTGCTGAAGGCGGAAGTGCACGTTCTGGATGCGGGTCATTTCGCGCTCGACACCGCTGCGGATCAGATTGCGCAGCTCGTACGTGACTTCATGAAGTAGCAATGACATCAAGCGGGACGAAGCCTGAGCATTGCCCTCTACCGAATCCGCTTATGACCGAACTTGATAAAGACGAGCAATTTTACCGCGATACAGAGAGCATCGCCTTCCCGAAACTCGATGACCGGCAGCTCGCCATGCTGGAGCCCCTCGGCGCGCGCCGCATCGTGCGGCGCGGCGAACTGGTATACAAAGCGGGCCAGCGTAATCTTGGGTTGACGGCGGTCCTGCGCGGCGTGCTGGAAACCTTTGAGTCGCGCGACGGGCAAGAGCAAATCCTCGTGACTGCAGGTCCGCGCATTTTCATCGGGGACGGGGCGATGCTCTTGGGCACCGCGGCGCTGGCCAATGCGCGAGGCAAAGCGGATGAGAGCGAAATTCTGGAAGTGCCCGCAGATCGGCTTCGCGAGGCGCTCGCGGAGCTGCCCGGTGTCGGCGAGCCGATCGTGCGCGCGTTCATGATGCGTCGGCAGCGGTTGAAGCGGGATCGCGAGTTTGCCGGACTGCGCATTCTCGCGCCGGATGGTTCGCGAGACGGCCAGCAACTCGACGATTTTCTCGACAAAAATCATGTCCCGCACCGGTTGATCGATTTTCAAAGCGAATACGGGCGCGCCTTATGCGAACGCTTGCACCTGGCGAGTCGCGATTTGCCTGCCCTGATCACGGCGAGTGGCATGCCATTGCGACGCCCGTCGTTGCGCGAAGTCGCGCGGGTTGCTGGGCTGCTCCGGCCGCTGGCGAGTGAGGAGGA
>DATMLZ010000055.1:0-8864 GCA_035569955.1 Candidatus Acidiferrum sp. | reverse complement strand
TGCTACAAGTTACAGATAGAATGCAAATCAATTCCGAATGCGAAAATAGCACACGGTTGTTCTACTGTCCCAGTTTCCAGGAGAAAGGGCCATCCATCAGGATGGATTCATTGGGGGCGATAATTAGTTCCGAGATAGCTGACGCGCCTGGAACTGTGTTGGTCAACCACCAGGGTACTCCCCGCATTTTTCCAACGGTCCACAACGGTTTTCGCAGATGCTGCGGTCGTAAATCGATCCGGCAAAGCCTTCACCCGGCGCCGCAAAAAGCCTTGAGACTCGACATCGTGACTCTACTGTCCTCAGTCATTACGTCATCGGCAACTTTCGGTGGGGCCCGCCGAACAAAGTGCTAAAATCGCCTTGGTTTTTTTTTGAGACCATGCCTGATGCCACAAAAGTTCTCGCCGTAATTCCCGCGCGCTATGCTTCCACGCGCTTTCCGGGAAAACCGCTTGCTCCCATCGCGGGCCGGCCGATGATCCAGCACGTTGTTGAGCGCGTTCGCCAGGCCGAAACGGTTTCCCGTGTCGTGGTGGCTACAGATGACGACCGAATCAGCGCCGCGGTCGCAGCCTTTGGCGGAGAAGCTACGATGACCCGCTCCGACCATCGTTCCGGCACCGACCGTGTCGCCGAGGTCGCGGCCCACATTCCGGCGGATATCTACGTGAACGTGCAGGGCGACGAGCCCCTGATTGATCCGGCCACAATTGACGCCGTCGTCTCAGCGATGATCGAGGATCGGTCCGTTCAGATCGCGACTCCGTGCATTGCGATTGAAGAAGCGAACGACATCATGGACCCCAACATCGTCAAGGTGGTTCTCGACTTCGACGGCAACGCTCTCTACTTCTCTCGTGCACCAATCCCATGGGTTCGCGACACAAAATCGGGCGTTGCCGTGTCCCATTGGAAACACCTCGGCCTTTACGCCTTTCGCCAAGACGCCTTGGTCGAGTACCCTACACTCCCGCCCGGTCAGCTCGAACCAGTCGAGCAGCTTGAGCAGCTGCGTTGGCTCGAGAACGGCTTCCGGATTCGTGTGGTCGAGACCGCCCACGACGCTGTAAGCGTGGACGTCCCCGCCGATGCGGAGCGTGTCGAAAAGCTCATCCGCGAAGGCACGAAACAAGCCTCCGCCTGAAGTACTGGGGGATTAGGGTGTCTGGGGAACGCCGCCGCTGGAACTTTGCCTTCGCGCGCATGTTCGCTTTTGCACTTGCGCCGCTCATCGCATTTCCTTCGCCTGGTTTCGCCGCTCCCGTCTCACTCAGCCAAACGTCGGCCGCCACAGCCGTCACCGCCGACCGCTACTTCGAGTATCACAGCGGCTTTTGGATCAACATGCACCTTTTCCTCTACGAGGAAGCCATCACGCGCAGCGCCCCGCCCGGCCGCGGTCGCGAAGCTGAATTCACAGCCGACTCCACGATTTCCGCTACGCTGACCGGCGAGGAGAAAGCCAGCTGGGACGCGGCGATTGCCTACTACCAGCAAAATTTCATTTTGCTCGATCTGCTCACCAACGATCGCATGCGCAATATCAAAAACACGCTCGAAGACCTCGAGAACTCATCCTCGCTCAGTCGCTCGCGCCTTGAACCGGGCTTGATTCGCGTTCTCGACAACGCATCCAGCGTCTATCGTACGCACTGGTGGCCAACTCACGACAAAGCAAATCGCGATTGGATCGCCGCTGCTGCCACGCTCACCGACCGCGACGGCGACCTTCTCACGCAAAAAATCGCTACCGCCTATGATTCAACGTGGCCCGACGCACCATTGCGCGTCGACGTCGCCGGCTACGCAAACTCTTCCGGCGCGTACACGACACTCCATCCCACGCGCATCACGATCTCGAGCCTCGACCCGAGCAATCAAAAACTCACGGCGCTCGAAGCGCTTCTTCACGAAGCCTCGCACACGATGGTTGAAAATGTGGGTAATTTGGTCCTGCAGGACTACGCCGGCCACCGCAAAAACGCGCCGCCCGATCTACTCCACGCCATTTTGTACTTCACGTCCGGCTATTACGTCGAGCAGTCTCACTCGGACTACATTCCATACGCCGACGGCGCGAGCCTCTGGGATCAGCCTCGCTGGGCCGGATTCCGCGCCGCTCTCGTCAAGGATTGGCAGCCGCACCTTGAGGGCAAAGTCCCCACCCGCGAGGCTCTCAGCCAGCTGGTCTCGGACGTCCTGGCCACCTCGCACTAGCAAAACTTTCGGCTACCAGCGCACCGTGGTCGCGCGTCTAACTCCCCTCTGAGGCAATGTCCAAATTTCTTGGCATCGCGCTGGTGCTCTCGGCTGGGGCAATTGCACCGGCTTCCTCGCCCCCGGCGCGCCAAGTCAGTTCCGGCAATCCGGTCTTTCCGCTCATCGGGGTTTGGCGGGGTCATTCCGAGTGCGCCGTGGTCAATAGTCCGTGTCACGACGAGACGAATGTCTATCGCGTCTCGGAAGTTGCGGGAAGCTCAGACCAAGTCCACATCGTGGGCGCAAAAATCGTAGACGGCAAAGAAATCACGATGGGCTCGAGCGATTGGCGCTACGACGCGGCGCAACACGACTTGCAAACCGAACTTCCGGCAGGAATATTTCGCCTCCATGTCGACGGCGGCAGCATGGAAGGCGTGCTCATGCTGCCGGACCACACGGTCTACCGCCGCATTCATCTGAGGAAAGACAACTAGATTTATTTCCCGTAAACCAGCACACGAAACGTTCCCGCGACCGGCGTGCGGCGCCCGCCTCTTCCGTTCGCTGACTCGGCCGGCGCATTGAAATCCGCCGTGTCGAGAAACAGTTCGTGTGTCTTGGTGTCGATCCCCATGGTCTTCGCACCGTACTGGGACTTGACGGTCTCAACCACGCTGTACTTGTCGGGCGAATCCTCGTGGAAAACGTGAATGTTTCCTTCCGTTGTCGAGACAAAAATCAATCCCGTCTCCGGATCAAACGCGGCCGCGTCAGTCCCGGCCGAAATAGGGAAGCTCTGGATCACCTCCCCGGTGTCTGCGTCGAGAATCGCCAGCGTCTGTGGCTTGCGTCCCGCACTGAAAAGACGCCGGTGCTCCCGGTCGATGGCCAAGGCGGTCGGTTCGCCCTCCGGAGCTACCGGCCAACGCGACTTCACTTCGAGCGTTTTGGTATCAATCGCAATCAACTGATCCTTGTCCGCCAGATTCGCGTAAATCATCCCTTTGCCGTCGGCTACGGCAAACTCCGGCGCGCCGCCAAGAGGAATCGTCTTCACCAGCTGGCCGGTCTGCGCATTCACCACCGTCGAACTATTCCCGTCACCGTTCATCGAAAACGCCTGCTTCGAAATCGGATCGTAGACCATGCAATCGGTGTCAGGATCGGCTTTCACTTCGCTGGTCACTTTGAGCGTTTTCAAATCGAAGATGGCGATCTTGCCCGCACTGCCGTCACTGATGAATCCGCGATTGAACTCCTGCGCGATCGCCACGCCATGTTGTCGTGTGAACCCCGGAATGAAACCCAGATTCGCTCCGCTGTCGGCGTCCATCACTTCGACGGCAGTGCCGCGTCCCAGATAAACGCGCCGGGCCGCCGAATCTACCGTGACGTAATCGAAATATTCGCCCGTGCTTCCTGGCGCTGCCGCGAAGCTATAAGTCTTGAGCAGGTGATAACTCGCCTGTGCCGCCACAGAAATCGCGGCGCCTACCAATACCGCCGCCGTCCCCAACGCCCAAATCACCCTCATCGTCGATTTCTTCACTGCACCCTCCTCGCTCTCTAGCGCTCAACTCGCGGCGGATTGTACATGGGCTCCCCTGAAAATAAAGTGAAGACCGTTCTTCCAGATGTACACTGCGGCATGCTCGACCGCAGGAAATTCCTCAAAGGCGCAGCGCTTGGATGCGCAACGTACCTTTGCGCCACGGCTCAAGCCGCCGATCCGGTCGCGCCGTTCCGCACGCCCTACAAATATCCGAGCCTCGTCCTCCGAGCATCCGAGGAAAAAGGCGCCTTTGACGGCCGCAGCGTCGACGACCCCATCGTTTTTCACACGAACGGCTCGTTCTACATGCTCTATATCGGTTTTGACGGCACCGGCTATCAAACAGGCCTTGCCTCATCAGGCGATCTTCTGACGTGGCAGCGCGTTGCCTTGGTCGGCCCTCGCTCGCCCGGTTCGCGCTACACCAAATACAATCTGGCGATCAGCAGCATCCTTCGCGACAAAAATCTGCAGGGCACAGGAGAAGCAATCAAAGTCGGCAACAAATATCTCGCAGCGTGGAATGCCTATCCTGCAGCAGGGTACGAAGAGGGTGCGGCGGTCATCGGTCTTGCCACCAGTTCCGACCTTCTCGACTGGGATTTGACCGATCCGATCCTTCAGCCTCAAGACGGCGAACCCTGGGAGCAGGGAGGCCTCTACCGACCCGATTTGCTTCTCGACAACGGCACCTACTATCTCTATTACAACGCCAAGGACCACACCACGGGCGATTGGCAGGAGCAGTCGGGCGTCGCAACCTCAATCGATTTGAGAACCTGGACTCGCGCGGCGCTCAATCCTCTGCTCAAGAACGGGCCGCGCGGCTCGGTCACGTTCCCAGCTGACGATCCTCGCCGCAATCAGACGCCCGCCGTGCCCGACGCGCGCGACAGCCATTTTGCGTCGAATCCGTATGTGGTGAAACTCGGCCACCGATTCGCCATGTTTTATTATGGCTACGATTACCGTCGCCCTTCGCGCGCCTGCGAACTTCTGGCGCTCGGCGCCGATCCCACGCATTTCTCGAAAGTACCCGAGGTGATCATAGACACCGGCGCGCCCGGCACGATCGACGAAACCTATGCGCACAAGCCTTCGGTGATCTATCATGACGGCGCGCTCTACCACTTCTACTGCGCTGTTTCGGGCAAGTATCCGAACGAAATCCGCGGTATCTCCGTCGCTCGTTCGCGTCCATGGGAGCTTGTGCACTTATGAAAATGCTCGCTCTGATTCTGGTCCTGGCAGCGAATGCATCGGTTCTGGCGGCCGCCCCCGCCCCGCCTTCTTGTTCGAGTCTTTCTTCGCTCGCGTTCCCCGGCGCCACGATCACTACCGCCGAACAAGTCCCGGCCGGCGCATTCACGCCGCCATCCGGCACACGTGCGATCACTAATCTCCCCGCCTTCTGCCGCGTTGCCGCGACGCTCAAGCCAACGGCCGACTCCGACATCGGCATTGAAGTCTGGCTCCCGCTCTCGGGCTGGAACGGGAAATTCGAGGCCGTCGGCAACGGCGGGTGGGGCGGTGCGATCGAGTATTCGGAAATGGCGGCTGCGCTTCAACGCGGATATGCCACCAGCTCGAGCGACGACGGCCATGAAGGTGACAGCGGCGATTTCGTTCTCAATCATCCCGAACGCTTCATCGACTTCGCCTATCGCTCCGAGCATGAAATGACGCTCAAAGCAAAAGCGCTCATCAGCGCGTTTTATGGACAGGCTCCGCGCTATTCGTACTGGAACGGCTGTTCCGGTGGCGGCAGGGAAGGACTGCTTCAGGCGTACCGCTATCCCGACGATTTCAACGGCGTCATCGCGGGCGATCCGGCCACCTTCAAACGCAATGCATGGGCCATGTGGATCGCCAACGCGTCATTCAAGAATGCCGACGATTACATTCCGCCGAGCAAGTATTCGATGATCCATCGGGCCGTGCTCGATATGTGCGACAAACTCGACGGCCTTCAGGACGGCCTCATCAACGACCCGCGTATCTGCCATTTCGATCCAAAAGTTTTGCTCTGCAAAGGAGCCGACGGCCCAACGTGCCTTACGGCGCGCCAGGTGCAAACTGCGCGGACGATTCTCAGCCCTATGAAATCCTCGACCGGCGCCGAACTGTTCCCTCGTCTCGAACCCGGCACCGAGCTTCGCTGGGCGCGTCTGGCCGGCGGACCGGCACCCGCCGCCCTTTTCCTTGATTACTTCAGATTCGTCGTCAAGAATCCGAATTGGGATTGGCGCACGTTTGACGTCGATCGTGATACCGCCCTCGCCAACAAAGACGCCGAAGGCATCGTGGCCCTCGATCCCGATCTATCCGCCTTCGCGAAACACGGCGGCAAACTCATCATGTATCACGGCTGGGCCGATCAGCAGGTCGCTCCCGAAGCCAGTATCGAGTTGTTCGACGCCATGCAGATGGCAACGGTGCACCTCAGGGTAACCACGAACAGTTGGGTCCGACTCTTCATGATGCCCGGTATGGCCCACTGCTCGGGCGGCGAAGGACCGGACAACTTCGACAAAATGGGAGCCATCGAAAACTGGGTCGAGCAAGGCAGAGAACCTGACTCTCTCATCGCCTCCGAGCTCGCTTCCGGTAAACCGATTCGCACACGCCCGCTCTGTCCCTATCCGCTCGAAGCCAAATACAACGGCTCGGGCGACCCCGCGGCCGCGGCAAACTTCAGCTGCGCCGCCCCATCACTTGCCAATCGCGCTCTGTCTCACGAAGGAGCAAATTAACGCGTGCGCTATTTCGCAGCGTGCACGCCCTACTATTTCTCGTGCCGCAAGTCCGGCCAGATCAGCACTTTCATTTCTTGAGTCGAGAGTGAATTTGACAGATGGCGGACATCTTCATCCTCGCTTGTTCCTCGGCGACCGTGTGCCTGATCGACAGTTATTTGCGCGTCTTTTCGGCCAAATCGAAATCCCTTTGACACAAATCCTGTTCTCCCCGATAATGGTTCGTACCGCGATTCCTTTTGGAGGAAGTCGAGCCCTTTGCGGACCGGCCCGAAATACATATTCGTCACGGGCGGGGTGGTTTCTTCGCTAGGCAAAGGAGTCGCAGCAGCTTCCATCGGCCGCCTTCTTGAATCCCGCGGCCTCCGCGTCACCCTCCAGAAGTGCGATCCATATCTCAACGTTGACCCCGGTACGATGTCGCCCTATCAGCACGGCGAAGTGTTCGTCACCGACGACGGCGCGGAAACCGATCTCGACCTCGGCCACTACGAGCGTTTCACCAGCGCACGCCTCACGCGCGACCACAACTGGACCACCGGCCGCATCTATGAATCGGTGATCGCGAAAGAGCGCCGCGGCGACTACCTTGGCAAGACGGTCCAAGTCATCCCGCACGTCACCGACGAAATCAAAGCCGCATTTCGAAAAGTCGCCGACGGCGTCGACATCGTGCTGGTTGAAATCGGGGGCACGGTTGGCGACATAGAATCGCTTCCGTTCCTCGAAGCGATCCGCCAGATGCGCCTCGAACTCGGCGCCGAAAATGTCGTGTTCGCGCACCTTACGCTTGTGCCCTACATTCCCACGGCCGGCGAACTCAAGACCAAGCCCACGCAGCACAGCGTCAAAGAACTTCTCAGCATTGGAATTCAGCCGGATATTTTGATCTGCCGTAGCGATCGTCCGCTCGGCGCCGATCTGAAGAGCAAAATCGGGCTTTTCTGCAACGTCGCCGTAGGTTGCGTCATTTCCGCTCCCGACGTTCCGAATATTTACGAAGTTCCGATGTCGTTCGCCGCCGAAGGTCTCGACGAACAGATCCTGCGCCTGCTGCGTCTCGAGGCGCCGCCGCGCGATCTGAGCAACTGGCTGGCAATGCTTGAATCGCTTGAGCAACCGCAAGGCGATGTTCGCATCGGCGTCGTCGGCAAATATGTCCAGCTCGAAGACGCCTACAAGAGCCTTCGCGAAGCTCTCGTGCACGGAGGACTCGCTAGCCGTCATCGCGTCGTGATCGACTGGATTGAAGCTGAAGATATCGATTCGCCCGCCACAGCAGAGCGCCTGCTGCGCCATGTCGACGGCATCTTGGTTCCAGGCGGCTTCGGCAAACGCGGAATTCAGGGAATGGTGCACGCAATTACCTACGCGCGCGAGAACAAGGTTCCGTTCTTCGGTATCTGCCTGGGGATGCAGTGCGCCACGATCGAGTATGCGCGCACGGTTTCAAAACTTGAGCGTGCCGATAGCACCGAATTCGATCCCGGCACACCCAATCGTGTGATTTACAAATTGCGTGAACTGCTCGGCGTCGAAGAAATGGGCGGCACCATGCGCCTCGGGTCGTGGGCCTGCAAGCTGGAACCCGGCTCATTTGCCGCGCAGGCATATGGCACCAGCGAAATTTCCGAACGCCATCGACACCGCTATGAATTCAATGCTGAATACGCGGAAATTCTAACGCGCGCCGGATTCCGCATTACCGGCCGCACGCCGGACGGTGTGTACGTCGAGATCGTCGAGGTCGCCGATCATCCTTGGTTCCTCGGCTGCCAATTCCATCCCGAATTCAAATCAAAGCCGCTTTCCCCGCATCCACTATTTGCTGCGTTCATTCGCGCGAGCATCGAAAATCAGCATCACCGATCCAAGGCCTCGGCCGAATCGCGTTCCGCGCTTCCGCATTCTCAGTCGTCAACTCAACCGCACGCCAAAGCCGCGGGCTCGAACGACTAGTTTCCCTTACTGCCCGTCCCACGCCATTCCATCAACGCCTTTGCCGGCATTGATCGGCGATTCCATCTGCATCGTCTGAAGGTCCAAGACGGCCACTTTCCCGCTGGCGCTGCACGAAATGTACGCGCGCTTTCCGTCCGGTTGCACCACAATTTCCTGCGGGCTGTTCGGTGCATCGAGGGACTTTGTCACTTTCATCGTGCTCAAATCCATCACCGCAACTTTCGAGGTCTTCGGCTGCGTCAACAAAAGGTACTTCCCGTCCGGAGTCACCGCCGTTCCGTACGCCACGTCCGGCAGATCAACCCAGCTCTTCACGGTGTTGTTCGACGTATCGATCACCGCAAGCCTCGGCTTGTTCTGATCGGATGTGAACACCCACTTGCCGTCCT
>DATMLZ010000054.1:0-12861 GCA_035569955.1 Candidatus Acidiferrum sp. | reverse complement strand
AGCCGGCCGTGCAGGAGCTCGACGTGCTGCTGACCTGCGACGTGCCGTGCGTGAGCACGAAGTTGTAGCCCTGCTTGCTGCCGCTGGTGAGAACCGTGTCGATCAGCTCAGCGTTGGTGCAGCTGATCGAGGTCGTACCGTTGTTGCCAATGGCGGCCATCGACGGGGGGAAGCCGTTGCCGTAGGTCGAGTTGTAAGAAATCGCTGCGGTGTTGATGGTGCGAACCGAGCCGACGGCAGACGCTTGGGCGGCAGCCATGCGGGAGCGAAGCAAGTTCGGGATGGCGATGGCGGCGATGATCAGGATGATCGCCACGACGATCAAAAGCTCGATGAGCGAAAAACCCTTCTGTTTCTTCTTCATGGTTTGTGTGACCTCTGGGCGATGGATTTCAGAGCTGCGGTAGCTCGGTATCCCTTCGGGGATACGCCGAACAAATCGCAATGAATTTGCCAATCCAGCCTTGCGGGATTATCTTTTAGGGCACACTCATGCAAGGCGTTTATTTTGATGGCGATACGGGAGGGGAACGCACAAAAGCGGCAGCGAGGCCGTCGGCCGTCCCAGGCCAATGCCTCGAAAATTGACGTTTTTTGGCGGTCAATCTTGACGCAACTGAACGCTCAGATTGCGATCGCCTTCACTTAACCGAAGGCAAACAAAACGCGAGGCTAGAATTTCAGCACGAGTCCGATGAAAGGTTCGCCCATTTGCGTGATCGTATTCACGGTTTGCGAGGCAACGTTGAAGGAAGCCGGCTTATAAAACAGACCGCGGTACCCGAGTCGTGCCGAGAAGCGCGCACCGAGTTTGTAATCAACTCCCACCCCCGCCACCACCGCAGGCTGCACAACCTTTGCCCCACCCGGCGTTGATCCGGACGCCACCGGCGAAAAGTACAGCACCCCACCGCCGCCTTCGACAAACGGCCGCAGTTTCACAGCGGCGTCGCGAAAGTTGTAAATCGCCACAGCCGTTCCCTCATAAATATTGGCCTGTTCCTGCGCTTGTACCGGACGGTAATACTGCGTGAACGTTGTAAATCCTCCGTTCGCACCGAAATCCAAGTGTGCACGAAAGTGATAGCGCACGCTAAACACGATTCCGCCCGAATACGTCGCTGTGTCGGTCACGCCTGAAGCGGACGTCTGCCCCTGAAGATTTGCGGTGATGACCGCCGATGCGTTCAACTGACCGGTTTGCGACCAGGCAGGTAAGGCAAATAATCCGAGCGCCGCCACGATGAGTGCTGTTTTGAATTGCATGTGACCTTTCTAACCGTTTTATATCGCGCTGCACACTGCAGTCGCGAAACGCAACCATCTCTCGCCCGCCGCCGAAGCACCAGGCCCAATCGCCGCGTTTAAAAGTTCAATCGTTCGACGCACTTGCCCGCGGAGCGGTTGCTTGCCGAAAGCCGCTCCCGGCTTCCCCCAACGCGCCCGATATCTTGCCACGCGCCGCATTCCCGTCGCAATGCCGCATCGCAACATAGCCGCACATCGGTCCGTTGCGACAAGTTCGCCCGGCTCGACCGCCGAAACCCATGTAGAATACCGCCGTAAATTCGGCGCCTTCGCCGCACAAGCGCCCGCTCCGCAAAAAATGACGACACGCGTTAAAGGCTCCACGCTTCCCGCCATACTCTTCGCGCTCGTCATCGTCACTCTTGTGGTGCACGTCGTCGTGATTTTTGCCTCGGGCCATTTCGCCGCGCCTGGGCCAATCACCGCGGATGCTCGTGCGGTCGATCACCAGTTCCGCCTCACGCTGTATCTGGTGGGAGTTCTTTTCGTCAGCACGCAACTCGCGCTGGTTCTCGGCATCTGGCTCTTTCGCGATCGGGGCCAGCGCGCCCGCTTCATTCCCGGCAATAACGCCCTCGAAACTCTCTGGATCGGCGCCGCCATCGTTCTTTTTCTTGGACTCGGCGCTCTCGGACGCAAAGCCTGGGCCGCGGTCCGCTACACCGGCCCCGAAACGGGCTCGCTCCAGATCGAAGTCACCGGGATGCAGTTCCAATTCGCGTTCCGCTATCCGGGTCCGGACGGCCGCTTTGGCCGCCTCGATCCCGCGCTGATTAGTGCCGCGACGTCGAACCCGCTCGGCATCGATCCAGCCGATCCGGACGGGCGCGACGACATCGTCACCAGCGGCACTCTGGCGGTTCCTGTCGGCAAACCGGTCGAACTTCTGATTCGTTCGCAGGACGTAATCCACAATTTCTTCGTCCGCGAACTTCGCCTCCAGCAGGACGCCGTCCCGGGTCTGATCGTTCCGGTGCACTTCACGGCCGACCGCGTCGGCCAATACGACATCGTCTGTACGCAGCTCTGCGGCCTCGGCCATCAAAAAATGCACGCCACACTCAACGTGATGACTGAATCCGATTACGAAAACTTTCTGAAGACTCAGGCGGCCTCTCAGTGAGCGGGCCAGTCAAATTTCGCCTCTTCAGTACGGACCACAAAGTCATCGGCCTGCAATACTGTTTTCTCGGGATGATCGCCGTCTCGACCGGCGTCGTTCTTTCGCTGCTGATGCGGTATCACCTCGCGTGGCCGAAAGGGCACCTGCCGTTCATCGCCGGTGGAATCATGACGCCCGAGCAATATCTCGCCCTGGTCACCATGCACGGCACGATCATGGTGTTTTTCGTTCTCACCACGGCGCCGCAAAACGCCTTCGGCACGTACTTCCTCCCGCTCCAAATCGGCGCGCGCGAAATGGCCTTTCCCGTTCTCAACATGCTCGGCTTCTGGCTCACCTTCGCGGCATTCGTTGTGCTGCTCGCGGCCTTTTTGGTTCCCGGCGGCGCGCCGATCAGCGGATGGACCGCCTATCCTCCGCTCAGCGGGCTGGGAGACATCACCGGCCCGGGCGAAGGCGCCGGTCAAACGCTTTGGCTTGTCAGCATTTTGATTTTCTGCGCCGGCTCGATCTTCAGCTCGATCAACTTCATCGCCACCACGATCGATCTGCGCGCGCCGGGCATGACCCTCATGCGCCTTCCGCTCACGGTGTGGGCTTGGTTCTTCACCTCGATCCTGATATTGCTTTCGTTCAGCGTACTGTTCGCCGCCGGTGTCCTGCTTCTGCTCGATCGCTCGTTCGGCACAAGCTTCTTCCTTCCCGCTGGTCTGGTCGTAACCGGACAATTGCAGACGCACAGCGGCGGATCGCCGCTGCTTTGGCAGCATCTTTTCTGGTTCTTCGGCCATCCGGAGGTTTACATCGCGATCCTTCCCGGCATGGGGGTCACCTCGCAGGTACTGGCGAATTTTTCGCGCAAACCGGTCTTCGGCTATCCCGCGATGGTCACCACCCTCGGCCTCATCGGGCTTCTCGGCTTTGGCGTCTGGGGGCATCACATGTTCGTGAGCGGCATGAATCCCTATTCCGGCTTTTCGTTTTCCGTGCTCACCATGTCGATCGCCGTGCCGTCCGCGGCGAAGACGTTCAACTGGCTCGCCACGCTCTGGCACGGAAAAATCCAGTTCAAGACGCCCATGCTTTTCGCGCTCGGCTTCGTATCGATCTTCATCACTGGCGGTCTTTCCGGCATTTTTCTCGCGCAGCCGGCGGTCGACAACATGCTCCACTCGACGTATTTCGTCGTCGCTCACATTCATCTGGTGATGGGAGTCGCCGCGATTTTCGGGATTTTCGCGTCCACCTATTACTGGTTTCCGAAAATGTTCGGCCGCGCGATGTGCGAAAGTCTCGGCCGGTGGCATTTCTGGCTGACGTTCGTTGGCACGTATTGCATCTTTGTCCCGATGCACTTTCTGGGTGTCGCCGGCGGCATCCGCCGTTACGCTGATGATTCCGGCGCCGGCTACCTCGCCGCGCTTCAGCCGCTGCACACGTTCATGACGGTCGCCGCGCTGCTCACAGCCGCGGCGCAGGGCATCTTTTTCTACAATTTTTTCAACAGCATCAAAAACGGCGAAATCCCAGGCCCCAATCCATGGAACGCGAACACGCTCGAATGGACGGTCAGCTCTCCACCGCCACCCGATAATTTCGGCTCCGAAAAGATCGAAGTCTTCCGCGGCGCCTACGACTATAGCGTTCCGAACTCTGCGGCCGATTTCATTCCGCAAAACGCGCCGTTCGATTCTGCTTACGATACAATCCCGGTGACTCCGCAACGCGAGAGCTGAAAGCGTGCTTACGAAACACGAAAAGATACTGATCGTCGAACAAGATGCGCAGTCCCGGCAAAGACTGCTGGACCTGCTGCACTCGGCAGGCTACGACGTCTCGGCCGCCCCTGCGCGGCAGGAGGGATTCGAGATCGTTCAGAAAGGCGGCATAGACCTGCTTCTGCTCTCCGCCGAACTTTCGGATCTGCAATCGTCTAACGTTCTGACCGAAATCAAGGCCCTCGCAACTACCGCCAGCACGCGCGTCGTTCTTTTGACGCATGGCGGCGGAGCGGAACGCGCACGCGGCCTCGACCTCGGCGCTGACGATGTGATTTCTCCGCCATGGGACCCTGACGAGTTGCTGGCGCGTGTGCGAGTCCAGCTCCGTGAGAGACGCGCTTATGAAGATTTGTGGGACAAAACGCGCATCGCCGCCGAAGGCCAGGAGATTGCCAACACCGCATTCCAGGCCCTTGCCGTTACCGAGAAGATGGCGCACGACGCCACCGTTCTCGATCGCACACTGAAAATCGGGGTTGCCGCGCTCATTTGCGTCGCCGTGGTCATCGCCGGAATTTTCCTGCTCTATTCGCGCCGTGCCGATAAGGAGACCAAGCGCGCCTATTCGTTGATCGCGCAGCTGACCGAAAGCGTCGCGGGGCAGGAGGCGCTCGTCGCCGAGGCCCGAAAAATGCGTGCGGACTTGCAGCAAACCGACGCCGCCCTTCAAAAAGACCAGCTCCAGAAACAGACCGAAGACCTGCAGCAGAAAATTTCGAGTGGAAATACCGGAGATGTCGCCGATTTGAAAAAGCAGCTGGACGACACAACCAGCCGCCTGAAGCAAATCGCCAGCCAGGCCGACGCTGCCGAACAGGTGATTCGAACGTACGCGCCCAGTGTCTGCCTTCTGCACATTTCGGTCGCGTTCAACGACAAGACCACAGGGCAGCGCCTCCACTACGGCGGCATCAATTCCGATGGCGAGCCGCTCAAAGACGCCAGCGGCAATGTCGTCTATACGCTCGGTGGGCGCGGCCCCGAAGTTCACGCCGATTTTTTTGGAACGGGATTTCTTGTCGGCGAAGGCAAAATCCTGACGAATCACCACGTGGCGCAGCCCTGGTGGAAGAATGACGATCTGAGTTCCGCCTTTCAGCAAGGACTGAACCCGGAGATCGCCGAGATGACCGCGTATTTCCCGGATGCTCCCTCGGGAATATCGGTGGGGATTTCGCAGATTTCCACCCAGGCGGACCTTGCACTGCTTCATCCGGATCTCTCCAGTCCGAACCGGCCGGTTCTGAAAATTGACGCGCGCAAGCAAGCAGCCGTAAGCGGGCAGCCCGTGATTTCGCTGGGCTATGCCACCGGAATCAGCGCGATTCTCGCGCGAGCCGGAGACGACACGATGAACGACATCGTGAAGGATTCCGGCGGCGATCCGACGAAAATCACCGACGAACTCCTCCATCGCAAACTGATCCGGCCGCTTGTGACGCAGGGCCACATCGGCGACGTGCTCGCCGACCAAATCGTGTACGACGCGCAGACCACCTCGGGCGGATCGGGAGGACCGCTCATCAATCGCGACGGCGCAGTGATCGGCGTCACTTTCGCGGTCGTGAAGGACTTCGGAGGCTCGAACTTCGGCGTCCCCATCCACTACGCCCAGGACCTGCTCAAACTCCCCTAGGCAAAAAGCAGTGTACGCAAAAATCGTGCGCCGCGATTTGATCGCTCCCCAAGGCTGGTCGGTTGCCAACTCGTATACCCGTCGGCCTTCGTGCCGTGCGTTTTGCTCTCTTCGAAGGTAAACTCCCCGCAAGAGGTCATCCCAGCATGGCGAATGAGGCAGCGAGGGAGCGCATGGCCCACGACGTCGGCTTGTGGCTTGCCGACGGCCTGATCTCCAACGAGACGCACGATCTTCTCCGCGAGCGCTTCGGCGCAAAGTCTTTCGGGATCGCCAAAGCCGTAAAATCTCTCGGCATCGCGGGCGGAATTGTCGCCTTCTTTGGAGTACTCGGCCTGATCGGCGCGATGTCGCGCTCGGAAGGCGTAATCGCATTCCTGCTGATCGTCGCAGGCGCCTGCCTTACGGTTCCCGCCATTCATCTTTCGATGGACAAACTCGGGCGCTATCCGGCTTCTTCGAAAGTCCTCTTGTTTCTCGGGGTAATCACGGCAGTGCTCGGCATCGGCGTCGCGATCAACGCAGCCGGTCTGGATGGCCCGCGAGTATTTTTCGTCACGGGAATCGTCACGATCGTTCCTGCGGCAATTCTGGCCTATCGCTTCAAGAATTCTTTCCTGCTTTACGTAACGCTCATCGGCTTGTTTCATTGGGTCGGTTCATGGACCGATATGTACGGGCGCTCCACATATGAACTGGCTGTCGATGACCCGCGCCTGATGTCGCTTGCCGCGTTGGTCGTAGTCCTGATCGGCGTCTTTCACGAAAGAACTCTGCGTGAACAGACCGGTCGCTTCTATCAGGCTTACGAAGTAATGGGCCTGATCTATCTGAATCTGTCGCTGCTGATTCTCACGCTTGATCCTCCCCATGCCGCGGCGCCGCTCTGGATCGGCATCTGGTTTATCGCTGCGATCCTGCAAATTGTCGCCGGCGCGCTCGAGCACAGTCCGCTCTTCACGGGGTTCGGCGTCACCGCATTCGCGATCAACGCCTACACACGCTATTACGAGGAGTTCTGGAACCGTATGCATGCGGGCGTTTTCTTTTTCGCTGGAGGACTCGCGCTCTTTGTGGCCGGCGCGCTTTGCGAGGTCGTTTTGCGGCGCGCGCAGCGGAGACCGGCATGAGCGCGAAGCTCAACCGCGGAATCAACGCCGAGCTGGACGGCCTTGTCGCGCAGAATATTCTGACTTTTGGCGAAGCGCAAAAAATTAGAGAGCGATACCCCACGACGCCGTGCGATCTGTTGGTTCTCGCCCGGTGGTTCACGATCCTGGGCGCTGTGGCCGCGGGCGCGGGCGTCGTAATTGTCGCAAAACAATATGTGAACGCGATCCACCTGGCCGAGTTCGGTCTCCTGCTCGCGACGATCGGGCTGATTTGGCTCGGCCGGTATCTCGCCGGTCGAAAAAGTCTCGCCAAAACAGGCGCGGCGCTCGAGATGGCCGCTGGCTTCGGGCTTCAGGGACTGATTTTCGTCCTGGCCATCGACTTCTCCCACGGCTCGAAGAACTGGCCCGCTCTCATCGGAATCCAGGCCCTCGCGCTCGCGATCCTCGCCTACGCGCTGAAAAATCGCCTGGTGCTCATCCATGCCGCGGTCTGCTTCTTTGTATTTTTTGGCGGCGAGACTGGCTACGAGTCGGACTGGGGCGCTTATTGGCTTTCGATGACCTATCCGCTCCGGTTTCTCGCAGTCGGGTTCGTGTTTTTGGGAATCGCCTGGTTGCACGCCACGGTGTTTGAGCGGGCCTATCAGAATTTCTCGCGCGTCTACGCCCACCTCGGCCTTCTCGACATTCATTTCGCGCTGTGGTTTCTCTCGGTCTTCGGATACTTCAATGAAACGGTCAACTGGGAAGCGAGCGACGGCGAGAGAATCGCCTTCAGCGCGTTGTGGCTTCTGGTCAGCGTGTTGTCTCTCTGGTTGGCCGGGGTAACGGGGCAAGGAATTCTGAAAAGCTATGGCATGACGTTCTTGATCATCAACGTCTACACTTTCTATTTCCAGTTCGTTGTCGACAATTCCACCGAACTCTGGTGGCTGCACCTGCTTATTGTGGGTGGCAGCCTCGTTGCGCTCGGATTCGCTCTCGAACGTCGCCTCCGCCGCCCCGCTGCCGCCTCCGCCACCCAGATCGCCCAACGATAGCCTTCCCGCGGCTGCCTCGCCGCCTTTCCGCCAGGCCCTTCCGCCACGCCCTTCCACCACGATTGGTCTGCAGCAGGCCATGTGATAGCGTGAGTGCGGATGTAGATTGCCAGAAGACATGGCCATGACCACTCAACCGATCAGCCTGCCCGGTCAACCGGATCCCGCCGTTCCCCAGCGCGTCTATGTCACCGGCATGTACCTGGCGCTCGCGGGAATCCTGATGTTCTTTACCGCGCTGATTAGCGCGTGGGTGGTCCGACGGGGACTATCAACCAGCAACCTCGAAGCTCGGCTCGAGTTGCCGCGCGCGCTGCTTGGTCTCAACACATTTCTTCTCCTGGCGAGCAGCGCCGCTTTGGAGATCGCGCGGCGCGGATTGCGCGCGGATCGCCCGGAAACTTTCCGCCGCTGGTGGTATGCGACTTCGGTTCTCGGAATCGCGTTTCTGGTCGGACAGATTTTCGCCTGGCGGGCCATGGCCGGGACAGGCATATTTGTCGCATCGAATCCGGATGCGAGTTTCTTTTATCTATTTACGGCTGTGCACGGCGTTCATCTGCTGGGCGGGATCACCGCCCTGCTGATCGCAGCGACGCGAAACTTGCGCCACATGGCTCTCGCGACAGCGGCGCGCGTTGCGGGGCTGTATTGGCACTTTTTGACGGCGCTATGGTGCGCGATATTCGTTTTGCTGATGGTCGGTGGAAGATGAGGATTCGTCGCTCGATCGCGGAGGCAAATAGATACCGCGCCGAAGGCCCCGCTGCTTGGTTCAAATCCCACTTCGCATCAGGATCGACTGCAGCGACAACGCACTTGTGCGGGAAAAGTGCAGATTCCTCCTTCCATAAAATGAAGGCGCAGTTCGCGATGACAGACGAAAAGATGATTATGCGAATGGCGACCATCGCGCTTATTTGTGCCGCGCTGGCAGCAGTGCTCGCGCCGCACGCGGTGGCGCAAGGATGTGCGATGTGTTATCAGAACGCGGCGGCCAGCGGCGCCAAAGGACAGGCCGCGCTTCGTCACGGGATTTTGATTTTGCTGATTCCCGCTTTGGGAATTTTTGGATCGATCCTCGCCGTAACGTTTCGACGTCTCTAAAGCATCTATGAAAATACGGATGAAGTGCCAACGAAATTCCGTACTCCCCGCAAGAGGTACTTGAACGACAAATCATCGAAAATATCGTCCTGTACTGCATATTTCCGCGCCCTGCAAGGGCTTACATTTGCATTAGCCGAGTAACTCCGAACTTCATTTTGGGGGGAGTACGCCCATGTCTTCGAATTGCTACCGCTTGTCCCTTGCAAAAATTCTAGGCGCAATTGCGTTTGCCGCGGTGCTCGCCGGCGGCGCGAGCGCCCAGACGTCTTCGATCAACGGAACGGTCACGGATGCGACCAGTGCAATCGTGCCAGCTGCGAAAGTGACCGCGATCGATATGCAGCGCAACATTTCGCGCAGCACCACGACCGGCGCAACGGGAGCCTATTCGATTTCCGATCTGCCACCGAGCGTCTACAGCGTCACGGTCGAGAAAACCGGATTTCGCGAAGAACAGATCGCAGCGTTGAAATTGACCGTAGACCAGGAATTGACGCTGAACGTAACGCTGGAAGTCGGCGGCGTACAGGCTTCGGTAACGGTTGAGGGCGGTGGAATCGCCCCAATCAACCAGACCGATGCACAGGTGAGCACTGTGATTGAGCAACGGCAAATCGAGTCGTTGCCCTTGATCCTGCGCGACCCGTATCAGCTCATCCTGCTCAGTCCCGGATCGACCTCGACCGACTCGGGACTGCTCGGTTTCTCCATCGATGGCGCGCGCGAGCGGAACAACAATTTTCAGTTGGACGGCGAGGACAACAACGACGCGGGCGTGCCGGCGAGCGGTCTCACCATTCTGAATCCCGACAATGTGCAAGAGTTCCGCGTGATTTCGAACAACTATCTGCCCGAGTACGGCCGGAATTCCGGCTCGGTGGTCGACATCGTGACACGCAGCGGGACCAATCAGCTTCACGGCGACGCGTATTACTTCGGCCGCTGGAACGGATTCGGCGGCGCGCGCGATTTCTTCAATCCGGTTGGCACGCCGCAGAACCCGTACGTGCGAAATACGTTTGGTGTTTCGGCGGGTGGTCCTGTGATCAAGGACAAAGCATTTTTCTTTTTCAACTACGAAGCGAACCGGTTCGCGACGACGCTGACCAACGCCGCAACCGTGCCCGACCCGGGTTTATTGACCGGCGTATTTACCGTCGCGGATCCAAATTCGTCGGCCACAGAAACGATCGACGTGAGCCATCCGAACGCAGCAAACAACGCGACCGGGCTGTCACTTGATCCTGAGGTTCGCCACGTTCTTTCGACCTATCCAACCAGTCCGATTGTGTTCGTTCCGGGAGTGAGTGACGAGCTTTTCTACCCCAGCCCGGACTTGCTGAACGCAAACAATTTCACGGCACGAGCCGATTACAACCTGACGCCGGCGAGTGCGCTCTCTGTGCGCTACGTGGCCAATCATTCGAACGAAAGCAATCAATCACACCTCGATACGCTGCCGGGGATTGGCGGGGTTTCGTTTCTGGGGCTCAATCAGAATTGGGCGCTGCATCTGACCACCGCGATCAGCCCGTCGATGCTGAACTCGTTTAACTTCGGGGCGCTTCGTGCGAACCAAAGTTATGGATGCCAGGGCGACGCCGCAATCAACGGTCTCGGTTCGACCGATGTCTACGGGCGAGGACGCGATTGGGGATTCCCGTCGCTTTCGGCGCCCGATCTTTCAACCGCTGGTTGCGTGGCGATCGGGGACACCGACGCGCAACACCGCTGGTTCGGGGCCTACAGTGAAGGGGACGACATCACGTGGATCAGGGGCCAGCACACGACAAAGCTCGGGATCCAGTTTGCCTCCGAATACACGAATGACTTTGACGGGTTCCGATCGAGATCGCAGCCAAGCTTCAACAATTTCACCGGCAACGCGGCTTCCGCGCTGAAGGGATTGTCGTTTGATCCAGGACCTGAAGTGCAGGACATGGTCTGGGTGCTTCTGGGCGCACTCAACACCGAGTCGCAGGCGCAATTTTTCAACAATTCCGGCGCGCGCCAGCCGAACGATCTGCGGCATTTTCACGAACACGATTTCGCGGCGTATTGGCAGGACCAGTTCAAGCTCCAGCCCAATTTCACGCTGAGCTACGGCCTGCGCTATGAATGGGACGGCACGCCGTTTGAGACCAACGACCTGTTTTCACAAGTGACGGTTGCGCAAGCCGCCGGCCCGGCTCCGATTTCGTTCCATCCGGTCACCCGCGGCGGTGCAGACCAGCTTTACAAGAACGATCCTCGGGGATTTGAGCCGCGGTTGGGATTCGCCTGGGATCCGTTCAAGACAGGCAAGACCTCAGTGCGCGGCGGATACGGAATTTTCCACGACCGCCTGTTCTTTAATCTGATCGGGAACGCACGCGGAAATCCTCCGCTCGACAGCACTTCGGTCGATCGAGCCTTCATTACTCGCGGAGCCGTGGCGGCCGACCAGGTATCGAACACGCCGGTTCCCGTGACGGTCACTCCGAGTGGGACGATACAACAGGGTTCGGCCATTTTCCCGTCGCTGATCGATCCGAACGTCCATGTCGCCTTTGTGCAGGACTGGAATCTTGGCGTGCAGAGAGATCTGGGCCGAGGCACTGTGCTCGAGATCAACTACGTGGGGACGAAGGGGAATCGCTTGCTGCGTGTGTTGGACGGGAATGCCCCGATACCTTCGCTCGTCGCACAGTTGCGCGCCTACTGCCAGAATCCGTCAAACGCCCTTGGCTGCACGGACGGACCGACCTCAACGACGGTCCGTGGATCGAATGTGTATTTCGGCAAGGAGCGCGGTCTTCTGCCGTTTGACGCGGTCGACAACAATGCGTTCTACCACGCAAACCTGAACAGCAGCATCGCATTCTCGGCATACAACGGTCTGCAGACTTCGATTGCCAAAAAGACGGCCAGCGGGCTTTTTTTCGAGGCTTCCTACACCTGGGCGCATTCGGTGGATGATTCGGGCGATCCGCTGCAGCCGCAGCCCGAAGAACTGATTTATCCCGCAAACAGCTTCGATCTGAAGGCCGAGCGCGGGAATTCAGGGTTCGACGTGACCAACCGGCTCGTCGCGAATTACGGGCTGAATCTGCCGGTCGGACGAGGCGCCGCGCGCTTGAACAACCGAGCCGTGGGGCGGTTGCTCGAGGGATGGACTGTGTCAGGCATAACCACGCTGCAAACCGGCTTTCCTTTTGACGTGATCTCACTGGTGGACAGTCAGGCGACCGGGACGACGCAACGAGCGGACTACAATCCGCACGGGTCGCTCGTACCTGTGATTTCCTCCCTCACGCAAACGGGGCCGAATGTGGGGCTGTTCAGCGAGCCACCCTATGGACGGGGAGGAAATTCGGGCCGGAATCGCTTTCGCGGACCAGGCGTCGACCAGTGGAACCTGGTGCTCGCCAAGACCACTCACGTCAACGAGCGGGTGAGCTTCGAGCTGCGGACCGAGTGCTACAACCTGTTCAACCATCCGGATTTCGGGCAGCCGATCTACATCATCGAGGATGGGCCTTTTTTTGGGCAGTCATTGAACGAGAGCCAGCAGAATGACGGGACGACCGGCGCGCGGCAGCTGCAGGTGGGGTTGAAGCTGCATTTTTGATATGGACGAACATTTCAAGCAACATTTTCGCGGTGGTGGTTTGCGCTTCTTTCGCGGGGAAGTAAAGCCGTGCAGGGAGCGGTCGAGGCGGTCATCGCGACGATTGATCACTCTGATATTCGCGGGTTTGGGTATCCG
>DATMLZ010000053.1:0-3907 GCA_035569955.1 Candidatus Acidiferrum sp. | reverse complement strand
GCAATGGGGATGTTCATCAGGGTCGCAAGCTTGATCGTGCCGAGCGCGAAACTTTCCTGCAGATTGATCAACGCTTCGAGCGCGTCGCCGCCGGACGAGTCCTTGAGCATCCGGAGATTGGCGCGATACGCTTCGATCGGCTTGCGGACGCGCCGGCCCAGCGGATTCAGCACGATGCCGCCGCCGAGAGTCCGCGAATTGGTTTCGTCGCGGATCACGAAGCGGTCGCCAGCGAGAGCAACGACCGGGTCCTCGGTGACGAGCTGCGCGAAGCCGGCTGCTTTGGGTGCGATCGCGCCTGCGTCGTCGAGCACGATCGCGCGAGCGACGGTCTCAGTGGTGCCGATGAACAGCCGCACGCGCGTGTTGTTCTTGAGTGCGCGCTTGGCGGCCGGACGAATCTCGAGCCATGCGTCGAAACGCGCGGTTGCGGAATCGAGCCGCTCGTCGGCGAGCACGTCGCCGCGCGCGAGTTCGATCTTTTCGGCGCCGGTAAGATTCAGCGCGACGCGCTGGCATAGACCCGCGCTCTCGACGGAATCAGAATGCACCTGGATCGAGCGCACGCGGACCTCGTTGCCTGATGGCAGCACGCGGAGTTTCTGTCCGACCCGCACCTCGGCGCCCATCGCGGTGCCGGTCACGACGATCCCGTGTCCCTTGATCACGAACGCGCGATCGAGTGGAAGTCGGAAGACGCCGGTGGCGCGGCGCGCCTGAAAGCCGTCGAGCTGGCGCACAATCTCCTCGCGCAACTTGTCGAAGCCGATCCCGGTTATCGACGACACCTCGATGACCGGCGTGCCTGCGAGCGTAGTGCCGTCTGCCAGCAGCTCGATCTCGTCGCGCACATCGCGGATGCGCGCGGCGTCGGCGAGGTCGGCCTTGGTGATCACGAAAATGCCACGGCGGGTGCCCAGCAGATGCAGGATGTCGAGATGCTCCTCGGTCTGGGGCATCACACCGTCGTCGGCGGCGACGGTAAGCAGCACGAGGTCGATACCGTGGGCGCCGGCGAGCATGTTGCGGATGAAGCGCTCGTGGCCGGGGACATCGACGATACCGGCACGAGTGTCGTCGGGCAGCGTGAAGTATGCGAAGCCCAGGTCAATCGAAATCCCGCGCTCCTTTTCTTCCTTGAGGCGATCGGTGTCCTGGCCGGTGAGCGCTTTGATGAGCGCGGTCTTGCCGTGATCGATATGGCCGGCGGTGCCGATGATGGCATGAGTGATGTGCGAGGCCATCGTGGGCTGAATGTTACACCGCGACGGTCGTGTGAACGAAGTTGAAAGAGCGTCAGAGAGCGAAACCCAGGACCGAGTTCCGCGCCCGCTGCGTCAATGTAGTTCCTATTTCGCGGGCTTTCTCAGCCACGGCGAAAACAATACCGTACCCGGTCCGTTGATGTTCGAGCACGGAAAGACACCCGGTCCGTCTTTGCATCCCCACCAATTATCGGTGGCATCCACGGTGCCGGTGCCGACATTCTGGACGCCGACTCGGCCGCTGCCGTGAAGATCGTTGTTATCCGCTTCCACGTCCCCGGGCGTGCTCACCACAATGTCCAGCGACTCATGCGTTATCACGTTTTGTGAAATGACAGTTCCGGTAATTGGTGAGACGCCGAAAATGTTGATTCCGGTGGGCCCGGTCGTTGCCGCGTCCGAAGTGTCCTGGCCGTTGCCGTTAATCCGATTGCCAATGATCATGTTGCCGTTGAGATTCTGGCCGGGCGTATGACTGTGCAGTGCGACGCCGGGCAGGCCATTTCCTTCGATTCTGTTGTGGATGACGGTGTTGCCGTAGGCCTTCGCGCCAGGAACGGAATCGAAGATGCCGACGCCGGCGCCTGCCCCCGGTACGACCAGCCCATTATTTAACGAGCTGTTGGCCGCTATCGTGTTGTGGAAAACCCCTAGAGGAGAACTCGATCCTGTCAGCGCCGCCGCCGGATGCGACGCCAGCGTAATCCCGCAATCGAACGGGTTGTTCATCACCAGATTGCCCGTGACCACGTTGTCGTGGGTTGTTCCGGTATCGTCGGTGAGCAGGATTCCGCCGGTATTTTCCTCGACAGTGTTGTTCGAAACGGTCGAATGGTCCACTCCGGTCAGGTGGAGACCCTCGCCACAGTCAAAGCTCTCTCCGGTTTCGAAAGACGGTATCCCCGGGCAAGACGGTGCAGTCGTCTGATTCCTGTCGTTAAACAGGATCATGCAATTCTTGATCGTGACTGACGAGGCATTCGCGACAAGAATGCCTTCGAAGTTTGCGTTCTCGACTTTGAAATTGCTCACCACGACGTTGCTCAGGCCGGGATTGTCGATTCCGTCTATATAGATACCGTTGGAAAGTCGGGACGCGTCTATGATCGTTCTTTTCTGACTCGCCCCAAAGAGCGACAGGCTCTTATCGATAATCACATCTTCTTTGTAGGTGCCGTCTGCCACTTTGATTGTGTCATTGGGTGAGGCCGCCGCGACCGCAGCGCCGATAGAGGAAAAGCAGCTCCCCGAGCCCGCGTGATTTACGCACAAGGTCGCCGCTTCTGCACGTCCGCACATCGCGATGCCCAATGCGATCGACAACACCATCAGCGCGCCAAGCGATTGGAGGTTCCGGTTCAGGTTTCCTGGCCGAAGCTGCCTCATAAGTTCTTGTCCCCTTCCTTGCTGCGAATCGAGCCGCCACGTTAGCGCAGCGTCGAGAAATTCGGGCAAATTCTGCGCTTCAAGTTAAAGCGTTTCAACACTCTGCGTGAAAACTGGCTTCTTGCTTACAACAAATCAAGCAGCTTTGAGCAGATTAACGCATTGGAAGCACGAAACCCTGGCAGAATAGAAGACTGCGTGCGACCGTATGGCGGCAGGCGGTAATCAACACGCTTCTGACGAAGGTGAGAGCTCATGTAGTTCCTGGCGCGCGCATTTCCTGGCGCGCGGTAGTCGGATGGCATCGCCGGGCTCTGCTGCGGTTCGCGTGTCGGCTACGCCCAGGAACCGAACCCCTAACCCCTTCCCGCGCGGGAAGGGGACCAGATAAATGAGAGCTAGGGCATCTCCTTCGTATAAAGAAGCTACTGCATCTGCTTCGTGTACGTTGCCAGGTCGAAGTAGTCGCGCCATGCGCTGATCTTATTGCCTGTGACCTCGAACACGCCGGCTACTGGCAGTGAGATCGTCTTGCCGTTGCCCAGGTCGAAGATGTCGACGCGCTCGTTGAAGACAACGTTGCCGTTGCCGGCGCTGTGCAGCACTTTGAATTGAATCGATTTCGCCATCGGCAGAAAAGTGTTGATGACGCCGCGGATGGCGTCTTTGCCCAGGGCCGAATCGACTGGGATGTTGTGATAGACGGCGTCGTCGGTGAAGAAGCCGAGCAGCTCGTCGATATTCTTGCGCGGCCATGCGTTGCAGAATTCCGTCACGACTTTTTCAGCATCTGTAGCCATAGCGTGTTCTCCTATTCGTTATCGAGATAGAAGCGGTCCTCGTCCTTGTTATAGCCGAACAGCTCGGCGTAGCGCCCCCATCCAATCATCGTGGCAAATTGACGCTCGGGCTTTTCGCTCGGCAGCAGCATCGCGAGATGTTCCAGCACGACTTCCCTGGAAAGCGACTTGTTCTCCTGACCGCGAAGCAGGCGGATGAAGTAGCTGAAGAGGCCGTGTTTCTTCAACTGATCGCGCAGAATCAGTTTCCGTTCGTTGACGTCCGCTTCGAGGAATTTTTTTCCGAGCGGCTCGAGCACCACGTCGCCGGCCGGTGTTGAAACGAAGCCGAGAATCTCCGCAGCCTTCATCACCTTGAGCAAATCGCCGAACCTGATATTGAGATCGCGCGCGATTTTGTAGCCGTCCTCGCGACCGCCGCGATCGTCGAGCAATTCGAGCAGGCCGAAGACCGAT
>DATMLZ010000052.1:0-12964 GCA_035569955.1 Candidatus Acidiferrum sp. | reverse complement strand
CGCGAGGCCGGCGACGTTGATGGGAAGCAGGTGCATCGCAAAAAGCGCGAGCACAAGGCAGATGCCGCCGATCACGCCGGGCGCAAAGACGCCCGGATGCGTGAACTCGGTATACAACCCCAGCACGCCGACGATCAGCAGGATGAAGAAAACGTCGGGATCGACCACCCAGGAAAGAAACCGCTGGCGGCCGTTCATCTCGCGCACGGAAACGACCGGATGCGGCAACGCAATTTGTGCGGTCGAGCCGTTGAGGCGGCGGATTGTCCGGCCGTCGAGTTGTGCCAATAAATCGCTGCGCGAGCCGACGACAAGGTCGATGAGTTTGTTGTCGAGCGCCTCCTGCGAGCTCCAGGCCTTTGCGTCGGTGACGGCCGTGGCCGCAAGGTCTGCGTTGCGACCGCGTGCGACCACGTAGCTGCGAAGAAACGCCGTTGCGTCATTCGTGATCTTGTTCCGCAACGTCTGGTCGATTTGGACGACGTTGCCGCCCACTTCCATGATCGGAGAAGCGGCGCCGGTTTCCGTGCCAGGAGACATGGCTGCAATGTCGGTGGAAAGCAGGATGAAGAATCCGGCGGAAGCGGCGCGCGATCCGGTCGGCGTAACGTAGCCGACGACGGGTGTGTTCGATTGCAAGACGGCCTGCACGATCTGCCGCATCGAAGTATCCAAGCCACCGGGCGTATCGATCGTGATCAGGATCAGGCTGGCGTGCTCGCTGTTTGCTCGGGCAATTTCGTCGACGAGATATTCGGCCAGGATTGGTTCGATTTCGCCGTCGATGTGGAGTTCGACGACTGGAGACGAGGATTCAGCGGCAGCCTGGACAGGGCGCGGAAATAAGCTGGTCGATGCGAGAAAACCGGCCGTGACAACGAACCCGACAAGCCAAGCAACGACGGGAAAACGCCGCCATGTACGAGAAGGCATGTCGAGCCCGCATTATAGCAAGAATAACAGCCGAAGCAGTCAACGGGTCAGTTGACGGCGGGCTTCTGCTCCTGCGTCGCCGTGTCGGTATAGGACGGCCGGTTCTGCAGCACGTCTTGCACGCGCTGGTCCTTGATCACGAGCGCAAAATCCTTGTCCTTGTACGCCGATTGGAGATCTTTGTACTGATAGTCGCGCGCCAGTTTCAGGAAGTGGGCGGCCCGTTCAGCATCGCCGATCTTCGCATAGGACTTTGCGAGGAAAAAATTGAGCATGCCCTGATCGGGCGCCGTGCGCTGCTGCATCACGGTGCCGCCCGAGCCGCCGTGGTTCTCGAAGACGGTCGGGTCGAGCGCGAGCGCCTTGTCAAAGCACTGCCGCGCCTGATCGAGCTTCTTCTCCGAGAAGTAGGCGTAGCCGAGGTTGCTGTACACGGTCGCTTGTGAAGCGCCGAGCGTCAGCGCGCGCTTGTAATAGCCGATTGCTTTCGAATAGTGATGGAGCCCGTATTCGAGCGTGCCGAGATTGTTCACCGGGTTCGACATCTTCTTGTCGGCCTTTTCGGCGCGCTTGTAAAAGTTCGCCGCCGCATCAAGCCCGCCAAGCTGCTGGTAGGCAACGCCGGTCTTGTTCAGGATCATGGCGTTCCTGGGATTGTCCTTCAGAAGCTCCTGATAGACGTCGATCGCCGCGGCATATTCCTTGCGCGCCATCAGGATATCTGCGCGTATTTCGAGCGTCTTTGCGCCAGTCATTACCGGCGCGGGCGTCGGCGATGACTGCGAAGAGCTCGGTGGAGTGTTGCTCGTGGACGAAACTACATTTTGTTGAGAATAAGCTGAAACCGCGAGAACCAGAACTGCGAGAACGGTGAAGAGGGCAAAACGTCGCATGGCCCTGCTCCTTTTGCCACAACGGACCGATGGCCGGCGGACGCTCTCTAGTTCTGTGGCTTTGGATTATCCGCGGGCTCTTTGCTTCCACCAAAGATACCAAATATCCGGCCGAGGACGCCTTTTTTCTTCTCGTCCTCCGGCTGTTGGTTACTGGGGTTGGACGGTTGCGCCGGATTTTGCGGGTTCGTAGTGCCGGGTGGTCGATTCCCGTTTTCGGCAGTGGGTGGCGGGGGATTCGCCGCGCCGCCGTTGAAAAGATGCGACAGCCATTCGCCGGGGCCGCTTCCCGGCCCTGCATGATTCGAGGAATCGCAATACTCTGTGGGCTGCGTTCCTGCGAGGAAATACTCCTGCACCATCTTCGGACATGCCGGAGCGGCGAGCATACCGGTATCCGGATCGATCGCCTGTTGCACGATTCCATCCGGCGGCTCGAAATCGTCGGTGCCCTTGTATTGCGGCAGCGCCACGGCGCGCTTCATGAATTCGCCCCACACGGGCGCGGCCGACTGACCGCCGGTAAGATTCAGATCGCGGTTGTCGTCAAATCCGACCCAAACAATGCAAAGCAGATTCGAAGTGTATCCCGCAAACCACCCGTCGCGTGAAGTACCCGTTTTTCCGGCGGCCGGCGCGTTGAAGCCGAGTGCGCGGACCGGATAGCCCGTGCCGTGACTGATCACATCTTCCATCAAACTGGTGACCAGGAAGGCGATACGCGGGTCGAGCACCGCGCGCGTTTTGGGCGCGGCGACTTCTTCGGTGTTGCCCTCGCTGTTGACGACGCCGCGCAGGAACAGCGGCTCGGCCCGCACGCCGCCGTTCGCGAATGCCGTATAGGCTGCAGCGACGTCGATCGGGGTCATCTCATAGGAACCCAGCGCCAGCGCGGGCGTCGCCATCATATTGTCCTGCACGCCCATCTGCCGGGCCATATCGACCACGCGCTGATAACCGATCATTTCGGCCACTTTAACCGTAGCCACGTTGAGTGAGCGCATCAGCGCGTCGTGCACAGTGACCGTGCCGTAGAACTCTTCGCCGTAGTTATTGGGCGTGTAGTCCTTGTTGTCGAACTCAAACGTGGTCGGAGAATCGTCGACTGTCGTGCTTGGCGTAATGACGGGCTGATTGCCCTGCAGCGCGTTGTTGAACGCGGCGGCATAGACAAACGGCTTGAAGACCGAGCCGGGCTGGCGATGGGCGAGCGCGTGGTTCAACTGGCTTTCGCCGTAGTCGCGTCCGCCGACAAGCGCGCGAATCTCGCCCGTGTGCGGATCGAGCGCCACCAGTGCCACTTGCACCTGCGGAACGGGCTCTCCCTTTTTCTTCCAGGCGGCGTAACGCTTCGCAAGCAGCTTATCAACGCCGGTGGCGCCCACCTGAACGGCGTCGGTGGCGGCGCGCTGAAGATCAGGATCGAGGGTCGTGTAAATGTGATAGCTCTCGTTTTCAAGATCGTTCGCCGAATATTTCTCGAGCAGGTGATCCTTCACCATGTCCACAAAATAGGGAGCAGAGCTTGAGCTCATTCCGCCGTTGACGAACTTCAGTTTGGTGCGCTTCGCGGCGATTTCCTGATCGGCGGTGATGTATCCGTCTTCGACCATCTGCCCAAGGACGCGGTCGCGCGCCTCTTCGGCACGATCGAGGTGGCGTTCGGCAGTGGCATAGCGATTGGGCGAACGAATGATCCCGGTGATGAACGCGCTTTCGCCAAGTGTCAACTCGCGAACGTCTTTGCCGAAATAGGCGTTTGCACCTTCACCAAAACCGCGAATGGAAAAGCTGCCGCGGTTGCCGAGATAAATATCGTTGGCGTAAAGCTCCAGAATCTGCTGTTTCGAAAAGCGCTCGTTGAGCTCGGCCGCCATCAGAATTTCTTTGAGCTTGCGGCTCCACTCGCGCTTGGTTGTGAAAAAAAACGTGCGCGCCACCTGCATATCGATCGTGCTGGCGCCCTCGGCCTTCTCGCCGCGCAGCACGTCATGGAATGCCGCGCCGAAAACGCGAATCACGTCCAGCGCGCCATGTTCGAAAAACCGCTTGTCTTCCGCAGCGAGCAGCGCATGAACCAGATCGGGCGGCAAATCCTCGTAGCGCACGACGCGGCGCTTTTCACGCGTGCTGTCAAAAAGATTGGTGATGAGCTGCGGCTCGAGCTGTGCCGAATCGAGCTGGCCGCCGTCGGGAAGGCTGACGATGTGTGCGACACCGTAGGGTGAAAAACCAACGCGGATCGCGTTGCGTCCCTTGAAGTAGGAATCCTGCGAGGGATGGATTTCGACCGACGCGCCCGAGACTCGGAAGAACCCCGGCGAGCCTTGCACATCGCTCTCCTGATATCCGGCGTGCAGCAGATAACTCGTCAAGTCGGCTTGCCGCATGGCTTCGCCGTTGTAAACGCGGCCTGGCGCCGTATAAACGCTCGATGTGTTTTCAAATATCTGGCCCGTCAGCCGCTGGTTGATCATGTTGCCGAAGCTGACGTAGTAGTAGGTCAAAACACCTGCGGCGACGACAAAAAGGGCGAGAAAGAAACAGAGGATCCCGATTCCGACGCGGGAGGTCCAGAAGCCAGGAGCGATTCGGATGCGCAAGCTTGGTCTCTCCACCACCGACTATGGCAAGCAGCTGGCCATTGCCTCCCGAGAGCTCTAGTACTGCCCCCATTTTGAGCGCAAACCCATTCTAGCGCGGTTCATATAAGGATTTCTCGGGCGATGCCGGGAATCACAGGGCTGGTTTTCGTTGTGTCAGCAAGTACACACATCGCGGCTAATTCCAAAAATCGGGCTTGTTTGAACTAGATGGTGTGATTGTCCGCGTGATCGTGGAATTGCAGGCTGAATTGGTAGACCTGCAAGTCGATCGGGACCGAATAGTCAAGCGAGATGGCGCAGGTGGTCGCATCCATCACCACGTGCACGTCGTCCGGCTTCACGCGGATGCCGAGCTCCTGGGCCTTTTTGAAAACTTCGTTCTGAATGTCATCCTGGCTGCGCTTGGGATAGCCGGTCAGGGCGAACCGGGATTCGGTTTCGATGGCATCCTGGAACTGGTAGTTCGCAAAATACGGCGGGATGAGCTTCCACCCGACGTAAGCGATGCCGCCTACGATCAAGATCGCCAGAAGCATGTTGAGCTTCGAGCCGCCTCGTTCGCCGCGGCGCTTGCCGAATTGAGAATTACGCTCCATGGATCGCGCGACCTGCGGCAAGAGCGGGAGAGAGGAATGGGCAGATCACCAAGAACTACGCTAGCACCGCGCGGGTGCGAGAGATAGGAGCTAGGCGAGAGCTGTTTACGATCAGTAAACGCGGCTTGTGGGCAAAAAACCTCCCAAGAAAATCACCGAGGGAGGGGCCTGGTGGCTCAAACAGGATGAAAGCGGCGCTAGTAGGCTTTCGCGAAGATCGCTTTGTCCTTCGCGGTTTGCCCGCAGTAGACGCACCGGCCTGATCCGCCGGGCTGTTCGAGCGGAATGCAGCGCATCGTCGCCTTGGTCTCCTCCTTAATTTTGGCTTCGCAGTCGCCGCTGCCGCACCACCAGGCCAAGGCGAAACCCGTTTCAACGGCCTTCTTCAACTCGCCGTAATCATCCACGTCCGCTGTGTTGGCCTTGCGAAACGCAAGCGCGCGATCGTGGAGCGCTTTCTGAATCTCATCCAGGGCAGCCACGACCGTGGGCCCGATCCCCTGCTGCTGAACGAATGACTTCCCTTCCTTGCCGGGACGATCGCGCCGCGCAAGCACCACCGTGCCTTTGGCAACGTCCTTGGGTCCGAGTTCAATGCGAAGCGGAACGCCGCGCATCTCCCAGTCGTTGAATTTGAATCCGGGGCTCATGCCATCGCGCTCGTCAACCTTCACGCGGATACCCGCGTCGACCAATTCCTTGCGTAAGCGAGCGGCTGTCTCGAAAACCGTCGCGCGCTCTTCGTCCGTCTTGAAGATCGGCACGATCACGGCTTGATGCGGTGCCAAGCGCGGAGGCATGATCAGCCCCTGATCGTCACCGTGAACCATGATGATCGCGCCTACGAAACGCGTCGAAAGTCCCCACGACGTCGTCCAGCAGTGTTGAAGGACCCCGCCTTTGTCGAGGTAGCGAATCTCGAAAGCCTTGGCGAAATTCTGGCCCAGGTTGTGCGAAGTACCGGACTGCAGCGCTTTGCCGTCGCCCATCATTGCTTCGATCGAATACGTTTGATCGGCGCCGGCGAACCGTTCGGCGGCGGATTTGCGCCCCGGGATCACCGGCACGGCGGCTTCGTTAATCGCGAAATCCGTGTATACGTCGAGCATCTGCCGCGTCTCGACTTCAGCTTCTTCGGCCGTAGCGTGGGCCGTGTGGCCCTCCTGCCAGAAAAACTCAAGTGTGCGCAGGAAAAGCTTCGTGCGCAGCTCCCAACGCACGACGCTGTTCCACTGATTGATAAGCACCGGCAGATCGCGATAGGACTGAATCCATTTCGCGTAAGCGTGGCCGATGATCGTCTCCGATGTGGGGCGGATCACCAGAGGCTCCTCGAGTTTTTCGCCGCCTCCGTGCGTAACAACCGCCAGCTCAGGCGAAAAACCTTCGACGTGCGATTGTTCTTTCGCGATGAAGCTCTGCGGAATCAGCAGCGGGAAAGCCGCGTTCACGTGGCCAGTGGCTTTGAAGCGCTTATCGAGCGCGGCGGTGATGTTCTCCCAAAGCGCCCAGCCGTAGGGACGAACGATCATGCAGCCGCGTACCGGCGCGTAGTCGGCAAGTTCAGCACGCAGCACGACCTGGTTATACCATTCGGAGAAATCTTCGGCGCGCGTAGTGAGCTTCAAATCGTCAGCCATTTTTTTCAAAAACCTTTCAGAACACACGCGGCGCGCTCTGGTTCGCGCCAACGGCGAATTTTCGGATGAGTGAATTAGGTTAGGGGAGACATTGAGCGAAGTCAATCAATTGGCGCTATGGCAGCAATCTACGCGCGCTCGCAGTCCGCTTCTTCCTGCGGCCCTTCCAGCCACCGAGCTCAAGTGCGACGTTCATGCAGGCATCGCGCAAGGCGTCCGCCTCGCTTCGATCCAGCATCGATCGCGAAACAACCATCCCTCCAACGCACAGGGCTGCGATCGCCTTTGCCCGCCGGCGTCGCCCGCTCTTCCCTGCCTCGCTTTTTTCCAACACGCCGACCATCGCGGCAAAGACATTCTCGAAGGCTCGTTTTGCGCTCGAGTTGCTGCGTGCAACATCGCTCGGCAGCGCCACCATAGGGCAGGAGTCCGCGACGTTTTCAAAGTGCTGCGTCGATAGATATGCGCGCACGACCTGCGAGCCTACGTCCGCCGAAGAAAGGTCGACGTCGACGCCCTTCCATCTGCTTTTCGATTGAGGGTCGGTGAAAAAGCATCCCAGTACTTCCGAATAGAGATCGCTTTTGCTCCGGAAATAGCTGTAGAAGCCTCCGTGCGTCAGTCCAGCGCCCGCCATGATTTCCCCTATCGAGACGTTGTCAAATCCGCGCCGGTTGAATAGCTGCCGCGCGCTGTCCACGATCTTTCGCTTCACCGCGATTCGATGGCTTGCCGGATAAGGCATGGATCCTCTTGTTGCAGACGGGCGGCGAGCATAGCTTGCCGGCGATGCCCGTTAAAATATTATTTTGATCATATTTTGATTCCGTGTTCCCATGCGTCTTTCGCGGCGCGGTGGCACGACTCATTGGGAGGTGGACATGAAGCAAGGAACGGTTCGGCTCACTCGCAGAAGCGCTATTGCCGGCGCGGCAGCCGCACTCGGCGGCATGGCGCTCGCGCCAATCGCCGCTGTGGCTGGCGCCGATGAAATTTCGCACTCAGCCGAGGCGATTCATCAGGAGGTTGCGTTCAAGGCCGGCCGCCAGCGTGTGTACGCCGCACTGACCGACGCGAAGCTTTTCAGCGAAGTCATCAAACTGAGCGCAGCCGTAAAGTCCGGCATGGCACTGGGAGACAAAGCCACCGAAGTGAGTCAGACCGTGGGCGGACGGTTCGTTATTTTCGGTGGTCACATCATTGGCCGTCAAATCGAGCTCGTGCGCAACGAGCGGATCGTGCAGGCCTGGCGCGTCGTCGATTGGGATCCGGGAGTTTACTCGATCGCAAGATTCGCGCTATCGGACAACGGCCCGGGCACAAAGCTTGTCTTCGACCACGTCGGTTTCCCCGAGGGCCAAGCGCAACACTTGGCCGACGGTTGGAAAGCGAACTATTGGGAGCCCCTGGCAGAGTTTCTGTCTTGAGCCATTCGGTGGTACTAGAACCTTCCCGTCACCCTTTGGACACATTCTGTCGACCGCGTCTCACTTTGCTACTGCGCAAAATCCATGAGTAATGGAACTTGTCTGTCACCAGTCGGGGGCAATGATCCCGGCAATCACGCGCAAAAGGAGTGAGCGAAGCCGTTCGGTTTGGCTCGAGAACCGCCGGACGCTAAACAGATGGGTGAGATGAACACCAATCCCGGGGTGAGAATCGGGCCATTTGAAATATTTCTTCCCGCTCGGCCGGTTGTACCGGAGCCGAAACCGTCGAACGACGCCGGACATCCGGGCCGGCTCTTCATCGTCGAGGGCATCGACGGGTCCGGGAAATCCACTCAACTCAGCCTGCTGCACAAGTGGCTGGAGGCGAAGGGCTACGGCGTCGTCTTCAGCGAATGGAATTCCTCGCCACTGGTCAAAGACACCACCAAGCTCGGCAAGAAAAAGAAGATGCTCACGCCGGCGACGTTCTCGCTGATCCACTGCACCGATTTCGCCGATCGCACGGAAAAAAGCATTCTGCCACTGCTGAAAGCGGGCGCGGTGGTGCTCTGCGACCGCTACTGCTACACGGCTTTCGCCCGTGATGTGGCGCGGGGCATGGATCGCAAATGGGTGCGCGATCTATACGATTTCGCCGTACGCCCGACCGTGGCCTTCTACTTCCGCGTGCCTCTTGAGACGGCAATCGGCCGCATCACGGCGGCGCGCGACTGCCTGAAGTTTTACGAAGCGGGCCTCGATCTCGGATTGAGCGACGATCCCATCGAAAGCTTCCGGAAATTCCAGGGCCGAATCCTCGATGAGTACGAACGGATGATTCCTGAATTCGGACTCACGGTGATCGACGCAACGCTGCCGGTCGAGGTCCAGCAATCGCAAGTGCGGCAAATTGCCAAGCGCCATCTCGAAGGAGCGCAGGAATTGAGGATACGACCATGAGGGAGACGTACGGGAGGCTCCTGCCGGGAATGAAGCTCTCCGATCTTGCAGGCAAGTTGATTGTGATAGAAGGGACCGACGGCGCAGGCCGCACTACGCAAATCAATCTGCTCAAGCCCTGGCTCGAAGAACTCGGCCACGCCGTGCTCGACACGGGCATGACGCGTTCGCCGCTCGCGGGCGATGGAATTCGCCGCGCGAAAGAAGGCAACAATCTCGGTCGCGTGACCCAGAGCCTGTTTTACGCCACCGATTTCGTCGACCGGCTCGAAAATGAAATCGCCCCCGCGCTCCGCGCGGGATTCGTTGTCCTCACCGACCGCTACATTTATTCGCTGATGGCCCGCGCGATTGTGCGCGGCGTCGATCCTGCGTGGATTCGCAGCATCTATAGCGTCGCGCTCAAGCCGGACGCCGTTTTTTATCTTCGCGTCGGCATCGATCAGCTGGTGCCGCGTGTGATTTTCTCGCGCGGATTCGACTATTGGGAATCCGGCATGGATCTGCACCCGGGGCACGATATGTACGAAGGCTTCTGCAATTATCAGAAGGCATTGCTCACCGAATTCGACCGGCTGAGTGCGGAATTCGGATTCGATGTGGTCGACGCGTCACCCGATCCGAAGATCGTTTTTGCATCACTGAAGGCCCGCATTCTCGATCTGGTCGACGACTCACAGAAAAGCTATCTTTCGCGCCAGGTCGAAGAAACGATCGACAGAATCAGCCGGACGATTGAGCCGAACCGGTTTTACGCAGTGCCAACGCCGCCCGAGCCATCGGCTCCGACGCCGATGCGCAACGTACCCCGGTTTATGAATTCAAACGGCAACGGCCAGCACATCTAGCAGCTGCCTCTGATCATAGCGGGGCCCGTGCAAACGCGTCGGTTCAGCGCGGGCTTTCCGCAAACCAAACACCCTCCCGGCCGTCTAACCTCCCACGAAACTCGTTGTTGCGGCAGACTGGTTTCTGTTATCACTTACGTTTGCGAATTCTCCAGGGAGGCGCCCCTATGGCTCGAATGAAATCGTTTGCTCCTGTTCTCGCTGCTCTGCTTTTTGCCAGCGTCGCGGCCGCCCAGCAGGTGCCTTACAACCAGCCGACGATTTGGGCGTCCAAGCCTGACGTTCCCGCTTTTGAAAGGCTGGAAAACGACCGCATGGAAGCGGCGCAAAAATCCATCGACCAGCTCGTCGCCGTGAAAGGCCCGCGCACGATCGAAAACACACTGGCGCCTTATGACGAAGCGGCCCGGCAACTGAATGCGGGATCTGATCTTGCGCAAGTCGTCGAGCAAACCAATCCCGAGGCAGCGTACCGCGATAAGGGCACCGAGATGCTCAACAAAGTAAGCGCTGCGCAGACAGCTCTGAGCCTGAATCAGGAGGTCTACAAAGCGCTCTCGGCGCTGGACATGTCCAAAGCCGATGCGGCGAGCCGCTACTACGTGCAGCGCCAGCTTCTCGAATTCAAGCTCGCCGGCGTCGACAAAGACGACGCTACGCGCGAGAAGTTGAAAAAGCTCAACGAGCAGCTCACCGACGATCAGTCAAAGTTCGAGCGCAACATTGCCGACGACGTGAGAACGATCGAGCTGAAGGACGCTAGCGAATTGGCCGGCTTGCCGCAAGACTATATCGACGCGCACAAACCCGGCCCAGACGGAAAAATAAAAATCACGACCTCTTATCCTGACATTTTCCCCGTCCTGAATTATGCCGCAAGCGACGATTTGCGGCATCGCGTGTGGGCCGCCTTCACCGAGCGCGCTTACCCCAAGAACACAGACATCCTCGAAGACATGATGAAGATGCGATACCAAATCGCTACGCTGGTCGGCTACTCGTCCTGGGCCGATTACAACGCAGCCGATAAGATGGCGCTCAAAGGCCAGAACGTCGAAAATTTCATCGATCAACTGAGTTCGGCGGCTCGTCCGACGATGCAGCGCGAGTACGACATGCTGCTCGCCGAAAAACGCAAGACCGATCCCAAAGCCACCGATATTTGGGAGTACGAACATCGCTATCTCTCCGAGCGCCTGCGTCGATCCGACTACGCGTTCGATTCGCAATCGATCCGGCCCTATCTGCCCTACAACGAAGTGAAGCAAGGAGTCCTCGATACGGCCGCTGCGCTGTTTCATATAACCTTCCGCCAGGAGCACGACGTTCCCGCTTGGGATCCTTCGGTTGAAACTTGGGAGGTGATCGACGGCGGGAAAATGATCGGCCGCTTCTATCTGGACATGCATCCGCGCGCCGGAAAATACACGCACGACGAAACGGCACCCCTTCTCGATGGAATTGCGGGCAAGCAAATGCCCGAGGCGGCCCTGATTTGCAATCTGCCCACGCCGACCGCAACTGATCCCGGCTTGATGGATTACGACGACGTCGTCACGTTCTTCCACGAGTTCGGCCATCTGATGCACCACATTCTCGGCGGACAGCAGAAGTGGGCCGGCATTAGCGGCATCTCGATGGAGATGGATTTCGTCGAGGCGCCTTCACAAATGCTGGAAGAGTGGATGCACAGCCCCCAGGTGCTCGCCAAATTCGCGAAGAACTACAAGACCGGCGAGCCGATTCCGGCCAGTCTGGTCCAGAAGATGAATCGCGCCTCTGCCTTTGGACGCGCGGGCGACGTGTCGCAACAGGTGATGTTTGCCTCCATCTCTTACAACATGTACAAACGCAATCCGGAAGATACCGATCCGAGCGCCGTCTGCCTGAACGCGTTTCACCGTTTCTCCCTGCTGAAATCGATTCCCGAGTCCGGCCACTTTTTCGCTTCGTTCGATCATCTGGCGGGTTATTCGTCCGCGTACTACACCTACATGTGGGACCTGGTGATTGCTGAAGATTTCTTCCAGCAATTCGATCAAGAGAACCTGCTGGCGGGCGATACGCCGATGCGTTACCGGCGCACCGTGCTCGAGCCGGGCGGCTCGGTATCGGCCAACGACTTGGTGAAGAGTTTCCTCGGACGCCCGCAGAATATGGAAGCGCTCAAGAAGTGGATGAATGTGGAGTTCTCGACGCCAGCCAGTGGCGGCGGGACAAAGGCGGTTGCGCACTAGGGCGGCGAGCGAAAGTTCAGAGCGAAGCAGACCGCCTGCGGTTTTCAAGAAGCGCAAGGCCAGCGGGTGTTGGCGCGATGATCTGGGCAGCGCCACGCCGTTCGGCGGAAATCAGCCCTCTTTCGTTCGCATCTTCCCAAACCGTCAGGCGCGGACAGCAAGTTCGCCACGCATCCATCACTTCTTCGTAGGGTCGCTCGCGGATCGCAAGCCATTCGAGCAGATCCAGAATCAGCGGCTCAATCGTAGCATTGCTCATCGACTCTCCGGAAAACTCTGCCTGCCATTTCGATGCCCATCCCGCGCTGCGGATTCGGCTTTTGCCGGCAGGATCAAGCGGCCGAGGATGCGCCAGACCGTCGCAGCCGCCGCAACGAGTTGCAAGATAGTTGCGCTCGCGACCTGTGGCATAGCGACGGCCGACGAGGATTTTGTTCCGCGACAAGTGAGCCGAGCCGTACGGCGCTATCGCGGCAACGAGCGAAGAAACGCGTTGAGCGCAGCGCGGTATTTTACCGGCGACAGGAGCGATGCCTCTTCGTGGCATTCGTCGTTGATCTCCAGGAAAACCTTGGGCGAACGCACGGCCGCGAAAACCTGCCGTCCCATCGCGACCGGGATCACAGGATCCTGTTTGCAATGAACGATCATCACCGGCGCGCTGACGCGCTGAATCGCTTTGCCCGTCGCGAATTGGCCATAGGTGAGCAGCGAAACTCCGGGCAGAAACCAAAACGCCTTCCGCGCCACGGCCGAAGCCGACGGAAACGGCGCTTCCAGAATCAACGCGGCCACTTGCCTTTCGGAAGCGAGATTGGCGG
>DATMLZ010000051.1:0-9071 GCA_035569955.1 Candidatus Acidiferrum sp. | reverse complement strand
AATGCCGACGTTGGGAAATTCCGCGCTGATGTGTTTCAACGTGAGCAGGGGCGTATTCCCGATCCTGTCAAGCAGACTCTCGCCGATCGGCTGCGCATTAGGCAGCGTTGCTACGGGCACCGTTGGTTGTTTGAGCGTCGTCAAACGAAAACCCCGCTTACCTCGGTCCGGGGAGGTCGCCCGGAAAGTCCCGAGCTCTCGGAACGCCGGCTGGACCTCCGCGCGGTCGTACAGTCTAACAAATCAATTCGAGCATTTACACGGAATGGGAAGCCGGTCGGGCTGCTAGGCGAGGACGTTGCAACATCGCGTGCGGAACATACCCCATATGATGCCCGAATGCGGCCGCCGCTTCGACATTTTTTTGGCTTTACAGCCCCGGACGAAATTCATATGCTGAACTGCCATGTGGTATGTGAACAAAGCGTTCAATCAGCAGCAAATCGAGTCCCTTTCGCCAAAAGGTTTCATGGTGCGGAACTCGGGCGGAGTCGTACGCCTCGAGAAATACGGCTGCGGCGCGGAATTGCGCAAATCGAGCGAAGGGCAGTTCCACATGACCGTGATTCCCTCGATCATGGCGCAGGGTCAGTTCACCCACCTTTGGGACGCGGGCTATCAGAAATTCCTGCTCACCCACGATGGCGCCAAGATCCCCATACGGGTCGCCCAACTCGCCGATCTGCGCAAGTTCAACGAAGAGTTGCGCACCAATCTTGGTGTGCCGACTTATTACAACGAGGCCATCGGCTCGACTTGCCATTACAGCGTCTACGATCGCGTGAAGGGGCGCGTGGGCGATGTGCCCGACGAGACGGTCGGCGCTCACGAGACGCCCGACCACTAAGGTTTCCCCGTCCGCAAGGACCGCCTGTTGCGCGTGTAGAATCATCCAGATAGCCAAGGAGAACACAATGGCGCGTGTTGTGGCCTATCTGGACGACATTTTCTTCCAAGCGAAGATTCTGGAAACGGCGAAACAGTTGGGCGCCGATCTGAAAATCTGCGCGACTCCTGAGGCTCTCGCGGCACAATTCGCCGGGTCCAAGCCCGATATTTTCATCGTCGACCTCAACGCCCGCGCGAATCCGTTCGAAGCAATTTCCCGCGCCAAATCCAAGGCGCCCGGCGTCCCCATCGTGGGCTTTGTCTCGCATGTGCAAACGGAACTGGCCGAACGGGCCCGCGCCGCCGGATGCGACGAAGTTATGCCGCGCTCGAAGTTCACACGCGATCTGGCAACCATCCTGGCCGGAGCGAAATCCCATTCCTGATGCGAAATTCTCGCACTTTCGTTCTCACGGTTCTCGCGACGGCCTTGTTTGCGCCAGCTTGTGCGCTCGCACGGCAAGCCCGATCGCAGCCGCAGAGCGCCTCGGATCCGGCATCCACGCTCTCGGATATATTGGCCGCCGCCTGTCGCGCAGACGAAGCGAAGTTCGCCGGATTCCTCACTCCGGACAATGCGGACGCATTTCGCGCGCTTCCTGCCGAAGAGCGCAGACGTTTCGTTCAGCGATTTTCGCTTTCCGATGATCCCGGCCACCCGCTTCTTTCCTCCGATCAGGACAATCGCACGATCCTTCGCTGCGAGGCGCCCGGCGGCGTGACCGAGTTCCATTTCGGGGCCACCCGGTTGCACGAGAATCTCGCGTTCATTCCGCTTTCCACTGCCAACAGCCGGCAAGCCGATATCGGCCTGGTCCGCGAAGCCGGCGGCTGGAAACTTCTCTCCCTCGGGCTCGTGCTGCTCGATATCAAGCAGCTTTCCGTCCAGTGGGCGCAGGCCGATCTGGAAGCGCGCGAGGAGGCGGCCGCAACCGCGGTGGGAGCTATTGCGGGCGCCATCGAACGCTACAAGAATTCGTTCGGCAAATTGCCGGAAACGCTTGCCGAACTCGGGCCCGCCCCGAAAGACGAAGCATCGGCTGACCTTGCTTCACTTCTCAGCGCACCGCTTGCGGCCGGAAACGACGGCGGCTATCGCTTTCGCTACCGAGTGGTGAGCGGGGCCGATCCGCTCAGCGACCAATACGAGATCGAAGCCATGCCTGACGACTATGGCACGTCCGGCCGCGAATCGTTTTTCCGCGACACGAGCGGGCAAATTCACGCTGCCGACAAGCACGGCGCTCCAGCCACGGGCGGCGATCCGCTTTGGCCGGACGAAAAAACCCAGTAGCCGGCCGCTTCGGTTATAATTCGCCGGGAATGCCGGCCGCCCGGGCGTGACGGGCCTGGCACAAAGCGATTCTTTTCATGTCGCCTCAACCTGCTCAGCAAATTCATTCGGCCGAAGAAGCCGTGAGGCTTGCGAACCGGCGTTTCTACGCCGCGTTTGAGTCGCTCAACCTCGCGCAAATGGAAGCCGTGTGGTCGCACGATGATTCGGTCGAGTGCGTGCAGCCGGGCTGGGACCTGTTGCTTGGTTGGGACGACGTTCGCGAACGCTGGGCGCGCGTTTTTGCGAATACCAGTCGCGTGCGCGTCGCGCTCAGCGGCGTGCGCGTCCGGGTCGAAGGCAACGTGGGTTGGGTTGCGTGCACCGCGCGCATTACAGCGGCGTTCACCGAAGGATTTGACGAAGCCGTCGTGCAAGCGACAAATATTTTCGTCCGCCGCGACGGCGAATGGCTGCTCGCCGCGCATCACGCGTCGATTCTTCCGACGGCTGCCGAATCTGAACCGACCGTGCAATAAGCGCGAAAGTTTTCCACAGAGGCACGTGCCTGAACGTCTAGGCGCGCAGCAAACGCTGTGATATGCTTTTCCGCGTCGTTCGACGAACACACCGGAAGGCGCTGGCACCAACGCACATCTCGCCCACGTAAGGAATACCCGCGGCGACCAACGTTGGTGGTCTTGACCCACGACGAGCGCTAGCCGAAACGGTAGGACGGAGCCCAGACATGTCCACACCGGTTCAATCGGCCCAAACGGCCACGTTGACCCTCGCTCATTCGCCCGACAGCGACGACGCTTTCATGTTCTACGCGCTTGCGACGGGCAAAGTCCGCCTGCCCGGAGTGAGATTTGACCACATCCTCTGCGACATCGAGACTCTCAACAACGCCGCGCACCGCGAGGTATATGACGTAACGGCAGTGAGCTTTTACGGATACGCCTTCGTCGCCGATAAGTACGTGCTGCTTGATTGCGGGGCAAGCTTTGGCGAAGGTTACGGACCGATCGTCGTTTCGTCGCATCCGCTGAAGAAAACCGATCTTGCCGGACGCAGAGTCGCGATTCCCGGCACGCGCACCACGTCCTATCTTGCGCTGAAGCTTTTCGAACCCAACGTTGAAACGGTCACGATGCCGTTCGACAAAATATTGGACGCCGTGCAGGCGAAAGAAGTCGAAGCCGGTCTTCTGATTCACGAAGGACAGCTCCTTTTCCAGCAAGTCGGCTTGCATCGCGTGGTCGATCTCGGTCAATGGTGGCAGGAGCAGACCTCTCTTCCGCTCCCGCTCGGTGCCAATGCGATTCGCCGCAGCCTTGGTCCCGAATTGGGCTATCAGGTCGCGCGCGTGATCCGCGATAGCGTCAGCTACGCGCTCGAACACCGCGAACCGGCACTGAATTACGCGCTGCAGTTTGCACGCGACATGGATCCGGTACTCGCCGACAAGTTCGTTGGCATGTACGTGAACCGCTGGACGCTCGACTACGGCGACGAAGGCCGCCGGGCCGTTCGCGAACTGCTCGCGCGCGGCGCCGCCGTCGGCATGGTTCCTTCCAGCTTCGAAGTAGAATTCCTCTCCGAGGCGGCGTAATCCGATCTGCTGCGTTCGCCTTGGGCCGTTGTTCACAGCGCCAGGCGATTTATCGTCCGACCTGCTATTGACGCCAACTCTCTTTCCATTGACGATAGAGGCTCGTAGGCGCTCTCTTGCCTAGGGGCCTGAATGCAACGCGTTCTTTCGACCTACCGCTACATAAGGCATCCGCTCAATGCTCCGCTTTTGGCGGAGATCTCGCGCTCCGGCGTTCGCCATATTGAGATTTTTTGCGCGACTCCGCATTTCACCTACGCCGAACCGCAGGTGATTCGTGACTTAGCCGGTTCGCTTGGAGAGTACGGGCTCACGCTGCATTCCCTTCACGCGCCCACGCAACGCGATTTGGCGCCCGGCCGCGAGAGCGGCTTCCCCATTTCGATTTCGGACGCCGAGCGTGTTCGCCGCCTTGATGCGGTCGACGAGGTGAAACGCGCGCTCGAAGTCGCCGAGCGCATTCCGTTCAAATATCTCGTGCAACACATCGGTCATGGCCGCCAGGCCGCCGACTCCCGCTCTTTTGACGCGGCGTTCAATTCGCTTGAGCATCTTGTCGTCTTCGCCAAGCAGCGTGGCGTAACCGTCGCGCTCGAAAATACGCCGGGCGAATTCGGCTGTCCCGCGTCTTTGCAGCAATTCATCAAGGAGACGCATCTTGGAGGGCTGCGCTACTGCTTCGACATCGGCCACGCGCACATCGAAGGCGGCGTCGCACCGGCGCTGGAAATGATGCAGGGCCGCATCGTGACCACCCATCTGCACGACAATCACGGCGAAAAGGACGAGCATCTGCTTCCCGGTGAAGGCGGCATCGATTGGGACGCGGCGGTTGCTTCGCTCCGCGCGGCTCCCGAAGAACTTCCGTTCGTGCTCGAACTGAAGGAGAAACCCGCCGGCGGTCCCTCGCTGGACGATGTGCGCAGCGCGTTCGACAAGCTCGAAGAGACTGCAGAGCGCGTTGCGGCTGGCCGTTCGTGATACTCTGCGGCGCTGACCGATGAGCACTGAATCCAGCATTCCCCGAATTGCCATCGAGCAGGCGGGCGCGCACACAGGCGCCGTGGTCACGATTCGCGGTTGGCTCTATAACCAGCGCGAATCCGGGAAGCTCCTGTTCCCGATTTTCCGGGACGGCTCGGGTCTGATGCAAGGCGTCGTGTCGCTCAAGGAAAATCCCGCCGCGTTCGAGGCGCTCAAAGGCCTCACCCAGGAATCGAGCGTCATCGTCACCGGCAAGGTTCAAGCTGAACCGCGCGCGCCGGGCGGTTACGAAATGCACGTGTCCCAGGTCGAAGTTCTGCAGCGCGTCGCCGAATCCGATCCCTATCCGATTCAACTGAAAGAACACGGTGTCGATTTCCTGCTCGATAAGCGCCACCTCTGGATTCGCACGCCGCGCCAGGCCGCAATCTTGCGCATCCGGGCCGAAGCGGTTCGCGCAGCGCGCAATTTCATGGACGATCAGGGCTACACGCTCACCGACGCGCCGGTTTTCACGCCCGCCGCCTGCGAAGGCACCACGACGCTGTTCGAAGTGAATTACATCGATGACCAGAAGGCTTATCTCACTCAATCCGGCCAGCTTTACGTCGAGGCGACGGCCGCCGCCCTGGGCAAGGTCTATACGTTCGGCCCCACGTTTCGCGCCGAAAAATCAAAAACGCGTCGCCACCTGACCGAATTTTGGATGCTCGAACCCGAGGCGTCCTACGCGTATCTGGAAGACATCATGCAGCTCGGCGAAAGTCTGGTCAGCGCCATCGCGCAAGGCGTCGCGAAAAATCGCCAGCGCGAACTGGCCGTACTGCAGCGCGACCCCGAGAAGCTCGCCAAAATCACGCCGCCCTTTCCGCGAATCACCTACGAGGAAGCCATCGACCTGCTCCAAAAAGCCGGCAGTGCGGCGAAATTCGGCGACGATTTCGGCGGCGACGAAGAAACGATCATCTCGAAAAGTTTCGAGAAGCCGGTGATGATCCATCACTATCCGTCGGCGATGAAGGCGTTTTACATGGCAGAAGATCCCGCGCGCCCCGAGCTTGCGCTGAATTTCGACATGATCGCCCCGGAGGGCTATGGCGAGATCATCGGCGGCGGCGAACGCCAATCGAGCTACGAAACGCTCTTGCGCCGCATCCGCGAGAACAATCTCCCCGAGGAATCGTTCCAGTGGTATCTGGACCTGCGCCGCTACGGCAGCGTGCCGCACGCCGGTTTCGGCCTCGGCCTTGAACGCACCGTCGCGTGGCTTTGCGGCACCGAGCACATCCGTGAAGTGATCCCCTTCCCACGGATGCTTTACCGCGTCTATCCTTAGAGTGTCGCTCCGCGGTCGGGGTCGCCGGCGGAGACCGCACCCATGCCTGAAAAAATCCGCATCATCGGTGTGCCGATGGACCTTGGCGCGAGCCGCCGGGGCGTCGATATGGGTCCATCCGCTGTGCGCGTCGCGGGTTTGAACGCGCGGCTCAAGCAACTTGGACGGCAGGTTGAGGATGTGGGAAATGTGCCCGTACCGCAGCCCGAAGAGCAGCCGTACGGCGAAAAGAAGGCCAGGTATCTCGGCGAAATCGCCGAGACCTGCAAGACGCTCTCGGAATTCGTGCAAAAAGCGCTCGATGAGGATTCTTTCCCGCTGGTTCTCGGCGGCGATCATTCGATCGCGGCGGGAACGGTCGCCGGCGCCGCTGCGCATTTTCACAAGAAATCAAAGCGCATCGGCTTGATCTGGCTCGATGCGCACGGAGACATGAACACGCCGGAAACTTCGCCCTCGGGCAACGTTCACGGCATGCCGCTCGCGGCAATTATGGGCAGCGGCCCGCCGGAGCTCGCCGGCCTGGCCGGAATTACGCCGATGGTCGAGCCCCGCAGTGTATCGCTTGTGGGCATTCGCGAGCTCGACGCCAAAGAGCGGCGCTTTGTCAAAGAATCCGGCGTCCACGTTTTCACCATGCGCGATATTGATGAACGCGGCATGCGCGAAGTGATGGCCGAGGCTCTCCGTTTTGCGGGTGATGATACGGCCGGAATCGCTGTGAGCCTCGATATGGATTTTGTCGATCCGGCGGACGCTCCTGGCGTCGGAACGCCCGTGCGCGGCGGCGTCACGTATCGCGAAGCGCATCTGGCTCTTGAAATGATCGCCGATACGCGGTCGATGATTTCTTTCGAGCTGGTTGAGATAAATCCGGTGATCGATTTGCACAATACGACGGCCACGTTGGGCGTCGAGCTGATTCAGTCAGGACTCGGAAAGAAAATTCTGTGAACGCCTTTTGCGAATGCGCGGAAAGCCTCTTCACATCGGAGACCAGGGTTCCATGAATTCTCAAAAACGGTTGCGCGTGGGTGTCCTGTTTGGCGGACGTTCCGGCGAACACGAAGTTTCCCTTGCTTCGGCCGCGTCGGTGATTCGCGCGCTCGATTCGGAAAAATACGAAGTCGTACCGATCGGAATTTCGAAAGACGGTCGCTGGCTTGTGGGCAGCGGAGCGCAGAAAATGCTTCCGGACGTTTTAAAGAGCGGCGAACGCGTGTTTCTTCCGCCCGATCCGACGGCGGCGACGATTGTCCCGGTTGCGCAAGGCGGGGGGCGGCCGGCGATTACCGTCGATGTGGTTTTCCCGGTGCTCCACGGGACGTTTGGCGAGGACGGCACAATTCAGGGCTTCCTCGAACTTGCCGGCCTCGCTTACGTTGGTCCTGGCGTGCTTTCCTCGGCCGTTGGCATGGATAAAGACGTCCAGAAACGCCTTTTCGAGCAGGAGGGGATTCCTGTCGTTCCTTATCTGGCAATTCGGCGGCCGGATTGGGAGCGGGATCCGGAGGCGGTTGCGCGCCTGATCAAAAAGAAATTCCGTTATCCGATTTTCGTCAAGCCCGCGACACTTGGTTCCTCGGTGGGAATGTCACGCGTGAAGACGCCGGATGAACTTGCTGCGGCGATGAATCTGGCTGCGGAATTTGCGCTGAAGATTCTTGTGGAGCGCAACGTCACCGGGCGCGAGATCGAAGTCGCCGTACTCGGCAACGACGATGTGAAGGCGTCGATTCCGGGCGAAATCGTGCCGCACCGCGAGTTTTACGACTACACCGCAAAATATCTGGAGCAAGGCACGCAGTTGATCATCCCCGCAGAACTGTCAAAGAAGCAGGTCACGCAGTTTCAGGATTTGGCGGTCCGTGCATTCCGCTCGATCGACGGCGCCGGGATGGCGCGCTGTGACTTTTTCCTCGAAAAGAAGACCGGCAAGATCTTCGTCAACGAACTCAACACCATCCCGGGCTTTACCTCCGTCAGCATGTACCCGAAGCTCTGGGAGGCTTCCGGCATCCCGTATCCAAAGCTGATCGATCGCCTGATCGAACTCGCACTTGAGCTTCATCGCGAAAAGGCGCGCACAAAATATTCGATCGAGCTGCCATCGGGCTCCGGCGGCGCGCTCGACGCGTAAGAGGGGGAAACGCGCCCCTGGCAGTCGCAGTAGCAGCCGTGTTTGCTGCGCGAGTCTTTTTCTCTCAGATTTGGTTCGTCGCTCAATTTGACCGAATCGATCTTCTTGCGAACGGAACCTCCGAGCGACAGGCCTCGGTTTCTTGCCCCGCTGGGAGTAACATCCTGGCTGTTAGCCGCACCAAGAAACTGGCAGGAGGTATCTATGCGAACTTTCCTTCCCAGAGGGAACCTGTTCGTTGCGTTGTTGTGCCTGGTAGTGATTCCTTGCTTTGGTCAAAGCTCTAATTCCGGCGAATCTCCCAAGGAAGGCGGTTCTCCGTTTGAGGTATCGATCGTTGCAGCGACGCAGGCCGATTATGACGCTTGCAGCGGATCGGGATTCGTCGGCAAGACCAATGTCGTTGGCCTTTCGATGAGGAATACCGGCGACAAGGCGCTGCGCGGATATGTGGTGGCCGTTTGGTATCACGACGTGGGCAGCCGGATTGTGGCGCACTCGACGGTCGGCAAACTCGTTCATCCGGCCGATCCGATGATTGAGCCGGGAGCCTCATGGCACGGGACGGCTTGCGGCCTTTCAAATGGTGCCGACCTTGAGGATCCCAAAGCGCAAGTCGATTTGCTGATGTATGCGGACGGCGATACATGGGGCCCGGTGGAGTTGGCCGAATCAAACCACCTGGACGGTGTTTCGATCGGCATGAATTTTGCAGCTGGTGGCGACGATCAGCAGCGTGGTTACGTGACGCCCACACCTGTTGCGGCGGAGATGCAGGGCAAGCCGATTCTTAACCTGGGCGCACCGATGCCACTTAAATTCTACGGGACGATCG
>DATMLZ010000050.1:0-4094 GCA_035569955.1 Candidatus Acidiferrum sp. | reverse complement strand
CAACCGTCGGCATCGATGCCGATAATCTTCACGTTCTGGCAGACGTGCGGCTGGCCCATGCGGCACGGGCGGCAGTGACCGCAGTTCACGTGCATCTCGGCGCTGACGAAATCGCCCGGTCGCACGGTGATGACCTCGTCGCCGATTTTTTCGATCACGCCGCAGAATTCGTGGCCAAAGGTCATCGGCGGATTGATGCGCGACGCCGACCAGCGATCCCAGCCGTAAATGTGCAGATCAGTGCCGCAAATCGAAGCCGCGCGCACGCGGACAAGCGCGTCAGTGGGTCCAATTGCAGGAACGGCGACGGATTCGAGTTCTGCGCCGCGTTGCGGGCGCACTTTGCGGAGGGCTTTCATCGTTGCGGCAGGCATGCTTTCGGTGGCGGACTTATTTGCCAAGCAATGTTAGCACACGGTGCGGACGCGCCGAAACCTGTGCGGTCGCGTCGGAACGGCCCGGGAAGACGCCGGGCGCGTCACTTCTTGACCTGGAGAATGCCGATGGATTCGAGGGCGCGTAAGTACTCGATGACGTAAGCGAACCGGATTGGGCCATATTCGGCGGAGACGGCGTCGCGAATCTGCTGGGCGTTACGCTTGCCGTCGACGAAGTTCAGGATTTCGTAGGCGTAATCTTCGCCACTGCCGCGGAGGCCTTCGAAGCTGGAAACTTTCAGCGAGCGAGCGCGGCTGGCACCGTAGTGATCGGCGAAGTAGTCGTAACCAAAGACCACCATCACCCCTTTTGGTTCGGCGGAGCGGCTGAACACTACGACTTGGTCGCCCCTCATGTCTCCGGCGACTCCGCCGACGCCTGTGGCGTGAGCGAGGTCGCTGACGAAACGATTTGAGGCCCCCTCTTGCTCGGCGGTGAGCGCCTGGAAACGTTGAATGGATGCGAAAGTGTCGCTCTCGAAAGTCAAACTCTCGCCGACGAGAGTGGTCGCGTTGAAAACGTCATTTTCAGCTTGGAGTTCGTCGCGTCGCTGCAGCGTGGTCGCGGTGCGCCGCAAGGCGTCTGCTTCGATTTGCTGGATCGCCGGAGCCACGTCGTTTTGGCCGAAACTCGCGAGGAAGTAGCCGCCGGCGCCGCCGATGAACGCGGCTCGCAGAAGTTTCGTTGGATCGATGTTTCCGGCTGCGTCGAAATTGGTATGGATGTAACGGTCGGGCCAGTCGTTCAGGTAGATGGCCGGGATGCGATACGAGCCGCACTCATATACGTCGTGATCGCTGCCCGGGGTGAATTCGGAAAATTGTGCGAGCAGAGCTTGCTTGCTGCCCTCGGGCGCAACCAGGGGATAAGCGGCATGGCCGGTGGCCGCGAATTCATACGATTGTTCGTTCACAAATTCGCCGAAAGCTTCGGCGACGTCGTTTAGAAACGTCGGCAAGCTCATGGGCGCGCGCGTGACGTGAAAGATCGACTTCGTCACTTCGCCGCCGCCGACCATGTCCATGTGCACGACGGCGAGGATGTGCGGCACCAATTCCGGCTTGCCGTTGAGCAACGCGAGCGTCCCTTCCACTTCCGCCGGCCAAACAAATCGAAGAGTGCGCGCCGGCCGCGGAATCCGGTCTTCTGCGATGAGCTTTTGGAGGGTTCGGGCGATCTCGAGGATCGTGACGCATCCGCTGGCGTTGTCGTTCGCTCCCGGCCGCTCGTGGTCGAGATGGCAACTGAAAACGATTTCCTGGCTGCTGAGCTTCGGGTCGGCGCCCGGAATCACGGCGGTGGCAACATCGTAGAAACCGGCGTGCCGTCCCGCCTTAACGATCGCGTGCAAGCGGATAGACTCGCCGCGCACCAGCCGATCGCGAAGCGCGCGAGCCGTTCGCAGCGAAACCATGAATGCGAACGTGGGCGTTTTCGGGAAGCTATCGAGATGGCCCCAGCGGACCAGATTGTCGTCCTCGCCTTGCCATGCGTTCGGCTGATTCTGGGCGTAGCTGACGATGCCCGCGGCGCCAAATTTCTCGATCGCGAGAGCTTCCACTTCGCCTCCCGGCTGCGCGGAGACGAGCACGATTTTTCCGCGCACATCTTTTCCAGCATAGTCCTGCTCGGACGTTCCGCTTCCGACATCGATCAGGTCGGCGGTGACGTCTGCGCTCTCGCTATCCTCGGCCAGCGTTACGGGCATCGCCTGAAAATCGCCGAGACGCTCGACGGGAGCCCACTGCCCTCCCTGTTGTTTCATCTCCCAGAGCTCGGCGAAATCGGCGTCCCATGCGGGGCGCGAGCGCTGGGTGCCGTAGAAAATCTTGCCATCGGCGGGAAACTGCTCGATGTGCGCGTCCGCCAAACCGTAGTCGCGAGCCCGCGCAACCATGAATTCCGCGGCAGAATGAAAATCGCGCGAGCCGCGTTGGCGGTGAAGGCGCGAGAGAAACTCGAGATTGCGCTTCGCTGTTTCGCCGGAGAGTTCGCCCGCCAGAGCTGAAACGGTTTTTTCGGGGAGCAGCGGCGGTTGTTGCGCCAGCGTGTTCGCGGAGACCAAGAGACTCTCGAGAATCACGGCGACGACTATTGCGGCGCGTTTCATCGGCAACCTCCGTTGGCGGCCGCGATTGTAACGCAGCGAACAATCTGCGGGTCCGAAACAATTCAGCCATATCGGCGGCCACATTCCGAAAGAGTCGCGGCCAGTTTGGCGCGAAGGATGAAAGCGACGCGTCGGCGAGGGGTCCCGCAGCTTACGCAAGAATCGCTTGCGGGACGTTGCCGCTCTTTTGGGTTGACATCTTACCCGGGCAGCCGTAGGCTCGGGTTATATGTCTACCCAAGAAACAGGGAAACGATTGGAATTGCTGCAGGGCACCCTGGACCTGCTGATTTTGCGCACGCTGATTTTTGGATCGCTGCACGGACAAGGGATCGCACGCGCGATCCAGCAGACGTCGGATGAAGAACTCTTGGTGGAGCACGGGGCCCTGTATCCTGCGCTCCAACGGCTTGAAGAGCGCGGATGGATTTCCGCGAAATGGGGAACCTCCGCAAATAACCGCAAGGCGCGGTTTTATGCGCTGACGTCGGCGGGTCGCAAACAACTCGTAGAGGAAACCACCAAGTGGAATCGATTGACGGCCGCGATCGGGCGCATTTTGGAGTCCGAGGAGGGCTAGGCCATGTTCCAACGCAAGCGGAAGGCGAACGACTTCAGCGCTGAGATCGAAGCCCATATACAGCTGGAGGCAGAACGCCTGCGGGAGCTAGGCCTAAGCGATGAAGATGCTCGGACAGGAGCGCATCGCGCTTTCGGCAACGTGACGCGCGCCAGGGAACGCTTTTACGAATCGAGTCGCTGGCTCTGGTGGGACCAGTTCAGGCAAGACGTACGCTACGGCATGCGCGCTCTGGTCCGAGAGCGCGGCGTATCTACCCTCTGCGTGCTGATCCTGGCTCTCGGAATCGGCGCAAGCACAGCTCTCTACGGCGTCTGGCAGGCGGCTCTCGTTTTTCCGTACGAGTTCGAGAGCAGCGGCCGCTGGGTTGCCGTGCTCGCGGGCTTCAATCGCCAGCAGACGCGTTCGTGGTTCTTCTCTGTACCGGAATACAACGACCTCCGCCAACTTGGCGACATTTTCGAAAGCGTCTCGGTTTTGCAGCACATCATGTTCAATCTCACTGACAACGGCCATCCGGAATCGTTCGATGTCACGGCCGTTTCCGCCGACGCCATCCGTAACACCGGCGTGCAACCGCTTCTTGGGCGCTCGTTCCTGCCCGGTGAAGACGCACCCGGCGGACCTAATGTCGTCGTCATTAGCTATAGCTTGTGGCAGGGCCGTTATCTGGGCGATCCAAGTATTCTTGGGCGTCAAATTCGCATGAACGATGAAAACTACTCGGTCATCGGCGTCATGCCGCCCTATTTCCTGATGTGGGGCACGCAACTGTGGGTTCCGCTCCATATCGACTACAACGAGGGTAACCGTTCGCACCGCGCTTACTGGGTTACTGCCATGCTGAAGAAGGGCGTCTCGCAAAAACAAGCCGATGCGAGACTGGCCGTCATCGCGCACCACTGGGAACAGCAAAACGCGAGCCAAGCGCCCGAATACGCGAATCTCCGCCTTTGGACTGAAGAC
>DATMLZ010000049.1:0-3631 GCA_035569955.1 Candidatus Acidiferrum sp. | reverse complement strand
CCAGTATTGCCGAGCGGACTGCAAGCTTCCGGACGACGACCAGCCCCGTCCCATCCAGGCCTGCAAATTCATGGTGTCGGAAGGCATCAGCATTACGAATCTTTCGCCCGAATTGATCGGATGCCTGCGCACCAAGCTCGGCCGGCCGTAGCACGATTGCCGGCGGACACCAACTAACAGAGACTGGCTGAGGCGGCATTCCAGCAGATTCTTGTAAGTGCGGCTGATGCGCGGTCGCGCTCGGCTTTTTAGCTCGGCTTCAAATTCTCGGTGCGAGATCGCTTCGAGATGCGCGATGCTCGCGATATTGACAATCGCCGAGCGATGAATCCGCACAAAGCGTACCGCTCCGTTCCTAGCTCTGAGGCTCGCCAGTCCTCACCACCGCGCGTCCTTCCTGCTCTGGAATTGGCCGGGGATCGCCGATCGGGTAAGCGCGGTGGGTCTGGGAACCGCCGCACGATTCATCGATCCGCATGCCATCGCGACGTCGGCAATAACCGTTCTTCGGCTCACTCTGATTCCGACGTTTGCCGTGCCCCTCTTTGCGATTCTGCACGTGATTTCGATCGCCCAAGCCCGCGGATGGTCGCAGCGGGAATCAATGGAACAGCGGTTGGCGCCTTTGACCAGGTAATCAACCTCGCGCGGGCGCTACCGCGGGCAGGGTAGCGCCCGCAGTGTCCTGGTACCGCTGATATACTGGCGTGGCATTCGAGCCATGGACCGGGTGCGTTCGTATGAAAATTCTCACGGCTGCCGAAATGAAGGAAGTCGACCGTCTCTCAACCGAGCGAGCGGGCATACCCAGCCTCAAGCTTATGGAGAATGCAGGCAGTAGCGTTGCCGCATTCATTCAGGAGCGATTCGGCGATCTCGCCGGCCGCCGGATCATCGTGCTTTGCGGCAAAGGCAACAATGGCGGCGACGGCTTTGTGGTGGCACGCCGTCTGCGCGAAATGGGCGGGGACCCCGAGTTGGCTCTCTGTGCCTCGCCGGTCGATATTCATGGCGATGCCGCCGAAAATCTGAATCGCTGGCGCTCCTATCCCGGCGAAGTTCGCATTGCCGAAAGCGAAGCCGCCTGGGAAAAGCTTGGGCTCTCGTTTGGCGCGGGCACGATCATTGTCGATGCTTTGTTGGGTACCGGCATGCGTGGTCGCGTCACGGGTTTGCTCGAGCGCGTAATTCATGACCTCAATACGCGGCGTTCAAAGCGCGCGACGGTTGTCTCCGTAGATATCCCGTCGGGGCTGGCGGCCGATACGGGCGAGAGCGCCGGCGAAACGGTCTGCGCGGACTTCACAATCACGTTCACCGCGCCCAAAGTCGGGATGCTTCTGAGGGACGCGCCGTCGCGAATGGGCACTTTGATCGTGCGCGATATCGGATCGCCCCCGGAAGTGATCGAAGACATTGCCAAGGGCGACGCTCGATGGCTCGATGCCCGCGAGTTTGAGCTGTTTGCCGCCCCGCGCCGTTCGGCCGGCAATAAGGGTGATTATGGTCATGCGCTGGTCGTAGCGGGCTCAGTAGGGAAGACGGGGGCGGCAGTTCTCGCATCCTGGGCCGCGCTGCGCGTGGGCGCTGGCCTGGTCACCGTCGCGACGCCCGAACCAGCCCTTTCGGTGATCGCCGCGCACACGCCTGAAATCATGACCGAGCCGCTCGCAGCGACATCGGCGGGCACGATTTCGATTCGCAGCCTCGAAGGCGGTTACTTTGAATCGCTGCTCGAGCGTAAGCGTGCCGTCGCCATCGGCCCCGGGCTCAGCACGCAAAAAGAGACGCAGGAATTTATTCGCGCGATCGCCAAGATGCGTTTCGGTCCACGAGTGATTCTCGATGCGGACGGTCTCAACGCGTTCGCCGGTCGCGCCGGCGAGCTCCGCCAAAACGAAGCGATTGCGATCACTCCCCATCCCGGCGAAATGGCTCGGCTGGTCGGGGGTTCGGTGCCAGAAATTCAAGCAAACCGGATCTCGATTGCCCGCAAAGCCGCTCTTGCCTGGAATCTTTTCGTGATCTTAAAAGGCCAGCAAACGGTGATCGCCGCCCCTGACGGCCGCATTGCCATCAACTCCACCGGGAATCCGGGCATGGCGACTGGCGGCACCGGCGACGTCCTCACGGGTATGCTCGCGGGCCTCAGCGCCGAGTATTCGTCGATCGGCTGGTTCGAAACACTGTGCTTTGGCGTCTACCTGCACGGACTTGCCGGAGACGTCGCTTTTGGCGAACGCAACGAGGCGCCGTTGATGGCTTCTGATCTGGTTCACGCGATTCCGGCGGCCCTTTCGCGATTCCGCAAAGAGCTCGATCGTGGCTGAACGCGAATTCGTCACGCACTCGGCCGAAGAAACGATCGCGCTGGGCCGCGAAATCGCCGCCACGCTCAAAGCGCCTGCGCTGATTCTGCTTTCCGGAGACTTGGGAGCAGGAAAGACCACTCTCACCAAAGGCATCGCCAGCGGTTTGGGTGCTGCCAAGGAAGAAGACGTCACGAGCCCCACGTTCACGCTCGTGCACAAATATGAAGGCGCGACGCGAGCCTACCACGTCGATCTCTATCGCATCGGCGACGCGCGTGATTTCGACACGCTCGGCCTCGAAGATGTATTCGCCGAAAAAGCCGTGGTGATGATCGAATGGCCCGAACGCATGGCCCTTCGGACCGAGTGGCCGATCACCCGCGTCCGTCTCGAACACGTCGATGAATCCACCCGCCGCGTGAAGCTTACAACCCCATAATCTGAAAACCGGCGTCCACGTAGATCACGTTGCCGGTTACTCCGCGGCCCAGATCACTGCCCAAAAAAACGGCGGTATCTGCCACTTCGTTAATGTCTGTGTTTCGGCGCAACGGAGCGTGCGCGGCGACGAAATCGAGCACTTTCGAGAAATCCTTGATGCCGCGCGCGGAAATCGTCTTGATTGGTCCTGCGGAAATGGCGTTAACGCGAATCTTGCGCGGCCCGAGTTCGCTAGCCAGATAACGCACCTCGGCTTCGAGCGCTGCTTTTGCCACGCCCATGACGTTGTAATTAGTCACCACGCGTGTCGAGCCGAGGTAGGTGAGCGTCAAGATCGATCCACCTTCGGTCATCAGCGGCGAAAGCGCTTTGGAGACCGAGACAAGCGAAAACGCGCTAACCTCGAGCGCGAATTTGAATCCTTCGCGTGACGTTTCGACAAACGGGCGCCCCAGATCTTCATGATTCGCCGAAGCGATGCTGTGCACGAGCGTGTCGAGCCTGTGTCCGGCCGCCTCGACCGATTCGGCCAACTTTTCAATCTCGCCCTCCTGTTGCACGTCGCACGGGAAAAACGCCTTCGCACCGAGTTCGCGACCTAACTCCTCGACAGTCAGCTTGGCACGATCGTTCTGATATGTGAGCAGCAGATTCGCGCCTTCGCGCGCGAACGCCTGGGCGATCGCATAAGCAATACTCCACTTGTTCCACACTCCCAAAACGATTGCGGTCTTGCCTTCCATTATTTTTGACATGGCAGAGGATTTTACCCGGAAATCCGCCTTTCGTCTTCGTTTTGCAGGATCAATTCGAGAAGCCGTCTACCGCAGCGAGGCTACCCATCGGACCAGATCACGCGCCACCTCGGCGATGTAGGG
>DATMLZ010000048.1:0-14596 GCA_035569955.1 Candidatus Acidiferrum sp. | reverse complement strand
GCCAGGTGCCGGTCGGCACCGGCATGATCAATCTGGCGCTAATTGCGCAGACGCTCAAGGGGATTGGCTTCAACGGTCCGATGGAGTGTGAGCCCGAGTGGCCCCAGCTCGGCGGACCCGATCAGGGCGCGACCGAGCTTTCGATTCCACGCGAGCAGGTGATCGCACTACTGAAGCGCGATTACGACACGATGACGGGCATCATGTCGACGGCAGGATTGGTGTGAGGTAAACCGCGCTTGTCGCCGTTTCGCGCGTCACGAATCAGGTTTATAATCAGCTGAGCGGATGAGCCGGGTGATCGCCGGTTTGCCCTGAGTTTGTCGCAAGACGAATGAAGCGCAAGCGGGAGGAAAGTCCGGACTCCAGGTTCTTCGGCCTCACGGTCGGGGAACCAAGGGCGACGCGCCTGATAACGTCAGGGGGCCGCTGTTTGCGAAGCGCGAACGCGGCTACGGAAAGTGCCACAGAAAATATACCGCCGGTGAGTTTGACCTCGGCGGCAGGCTTTCGGCGAAACCGGGAGCCCGCCTCGTTCGGTTGAGCGCGCTTGGCAAGGGTGAAAAGGTGGGGTAAGAGCCCACCGCCCCGGCAGTAATGCCGGGGGCACGGAAAACCCCGCGTGGAGCAAAGCCAAATAGGAGGGGAGGGCCGGCCCGGCCCGCACACGTTGCGTTCTTCGGACCGCTGCGTCGCGACCCTCGGGTAGGCTGCTTGAGTTCCGGAGCGATCCGGGACCTAGAGGAATGATCGCCACTCGGTTGCGTTTGCTGTGCATGCGCAACTGAGGACAGAATCCGGCTTATATGGCTCGTCCGCTCTTCTTTTATCGACTTGTAGGCTGAGTATTTTAGGATCAGGAGTGCTTCGGATCTCTCGAAATAAAGACTCCACTAAAGTTTGGGTTCTCATCCTTTGGATGATCTCGACGGCATCGAGAAGGGCGAGAATTCGGTAACCAGCAGCGCTTGATTGCTCGGCGATCGGAAGGAACAGCGCCCTGAGTCAAGGAATTGACTTCGAGATCTAACTGCTCACGAGAGCCGTTCGACTCCTGGAAATCCGTCAAACCCGGCATCAAAGCTCAATATTCGCTCAATTCCATGGTGCTCCATGATGGCGAGGTGCAGCGCATCGCGTGCAGATATTTGTCGGTGCCCCATAACAATTTCCTTCGCGCGTCCTGCCGCGACTGCATCAACCGGCAGCACCTGGTCGGCAATTCCGAGCAAAGCGTCGAACGCAGGCTGAATTGCTTCCCGACGATTTATCGCGACATAGCGGTGCAGGATTTCTTGGAGCACTTCAGCGTCGGTCACAAGACGATGACGGTCACTAATCAATTTTTCGAGTAACCGTTGTGCGTCGGCTTTGTGAGGGTGTGGTGCGCCGACCAAATACATGGGAACGTTCGAATCGACGAAAATCACGTATGCGTACCACTGCCGTATCCGCTCTCAATTTCCGCCAACATGTCTTCAATATCACCTGAAGGATAGTCGTGGCGTACGGCCGCGCGGATAATTTCAAGTTTTTTTCCGACATCAGTTATTGGTTCACGCCGACGCGCCAGATCGAGCGCCTGACGGACCCACTCAGCGATCGACATATGACGCGAGCGCGCCATACGCTGAATTTCTCGGTATTCTGGATCTCGCACAATTACTTGCAGCCGCTTAGCCATGACTTGAGTCTATCTGACTCATCAAGATGAGTCAAGCCTGTGGTTCAGACCACTGTGCCATAACTGTGACAGAAAACCTGTCTTCTCTGTCAAAACTGACACTGCTGAAAGATACCTTTTGTTGATTCTACGTAACATATTGAAAGCAAAGGACCGCTCGAAGAATCCGGCTTACAGGCTCATCCGCCAAATTCTCAATGTTTTTGATGGTTTTTTGAAGGCCGCCAGCAACTCTAACCGTGGTATCCGGACCAGTTCGGACCATAATCCAAATGTCGCGTCGAGATTGCAGATAAAATCAGGCGCCTTCGGCGATATGTCGGGAACAAATTGCGATCAGCCGATGTCTAAATTCGACAACGCTCCCAAAGCTCCCAACGGCGGCACAGCCTTGGTTGACGTTTTCTACGAACTGAGTGTCTGGCGCGCCGCTCGCTAAAATGAAATTGTGACGCGATATCGGCCTAGGCAACAAAGTCATTCAAAGTGTCAGCGCATTGTTGAGCTTCTTCTTGCGTTCCGAACATCGCCGGTTTGGTCTTAAGTTTCGGCGGAGTGTAGTTGCTGGCCATAGCGCTTCTCAAACCGTCTACAGCGCCCACGACGGATTTCATCACGCAGTGGTCCAGCGCCGTATCCCAAACGAGCCAGTTTTCGTCTTCCTGCCTGACTTCGTATCGCATCTTGCGTCAGATTCAGCGCAAATTTGTTTCGCCCCTGCTATGCATGGCGGTCGTCTTCGCGCATTGGAAAACCATGATATCTGAAAACTGACCCACGAACCGAAAACGGACTAGACCAACTCGGCAAATAGGCTTCTGGTCTGGCGGGAGGGCGCAGCGTGGCGCTGGCGACGCCGGTGCGCGCAGAGTGACCAGCCCAACGGTGGACTAAACACAAACTCTCCGAACCTCTCCGAGGAGAAGCTCGGGGCTGATAGATTGGGTCTATTTAACGTCGCGACGCGGTGGCGATCTCAGGAAAGAAGAGCGCCGGTGATAGTCGAAAGCGCTTGCTCAGTCTCTCTATGTTCGTTTTGCCGAGCGCTCGCTTGCCGTTTACGATCTCCGTTTGGTGCGGCCCCGAAGTTCTTCGACGAACGATCCATAGGACTTTTCGGAGGTACCCCCTTCACGACATAGGTTTACAAAGATCTTACATTTCGCGGGTTGACATCTAGTACTAAATTGGTCCAATATCACATTGTAGTTGAGAAGTTTTTGCAACTGGAGTCGCAAGAAGCTGTGAAAAAGGGACTTAAGGTGAATTCGGCAGCAGCTGCTGACATCTCGCAACTGCAAAACCAGACCTGCGAACCAAGCAGAGAAGGATCGTCTCTCTTGGCAGTGCTCGCTCGAAGCGGTGTGCGCATTACCGAGCAACGGCGCATGCTGGTCGAGATCATCGAGGATTCGCCGCGCGACCTCGACGCAGCTGGGTTGTTGGAACTAGCAAAAAAACAGGACCAGGGCATCGATCGCGCAACGGTTTACCGCACGATCGGGCTGCTCAAGACGCGCGGGCTGATCGATGAGCTCGATCTCAGGCAGGTCGAAGCGGAGAAGCACTTTTACCGGACGCGGGCCAATCGAGACCAGTGCCGGATGGCCTGCGTTCGATGCGGAGCGGTTGTGGATTACGCCGGGCCGCTCTTCGCCAAGCTGAAGGCCGAAATATCCAAGCGGGGAAGTCTCCTGATTCGGATTTTGCGTGTGCAGGCTACGGGGTTTTGCAGGGATTGCAAACAAAGCGCAGCGAAGTAACGCGACCAGAGACACCAAAACTGAGCGACGAATCGCTTTTTTTTCTGGATACAGAGCACGGTGCGCGACGCCGTGCCGCCGCTCGCTGCTTTTCGATCTGGATATGGCCGTCCAGCGGATCAAGGGGCAAAACGCAAGTCGTCCGGTCTCCGTACAGCTGACGGGGCGGTACAACAATCTGATCCGGCATTGGGCGGGTGCGCAGGATGCGAACGATGAAAGCAGGAATAAAATCTCGTAAATGGTTCCTCTCGGGTTTGCTCAGCGCCTGCTGTTTTGCCGCGGCCGCTTTCTTTGCCTGGCCGTCTGTCTTTGCAGCCTCGAGCATTGACCCGCTCGCACCGGGCAAGAGCGCATCTGCCGCAGTGCTTGATATCGGAGTGCTTGTTTTTCGCGAGGGTCTGGAATGCGTGCTGGTTCTGGCCGCTGTGACCAGCGGGATCGAATCGAGGCACGCTTCGTCGCGAAAGCCGGTTGCATTCGGCGCCTTGGCCGGAATTTCTGCGGCGCTGCTGACATGGACGGTCGCCGTTCGCTTTCTTGACGATCTCAGCCAGAGCGTTTCGGCATTGGCGCTGCAGGCCGCGACCGGGCTCGTCGCCGTCGTGGTGCTGCTGGTCGTGATGAACTGGTTCTTTCACAAGCTCTATTGGACTGGTTGGATTTCGCTCCACACGAAAAGAAAACGTGCTCTGATGTCCGACGCGGACGGCAAGTCCGTTTCCCGTCTCAACTTTTTGCGTGGAATGGCTCTGCTCGGCTTTACGTCCGTCTATCGCGAAGGATTCGAGGTTGTCCTTTTTTTGCAGAGCTATCGGCTCAGGCTCGGCGGCGCAACGGTGTTGGAAGGTGTTTGCGTCGGACTGTTTCTCACCGCGTTCGTTGCGATTTTCACATTCGTCGCGCATCAAAGAATGCCTTATCGCAGGATGCTGGTATTCACCGGGGTCCTGCTTGGCATCGTGCTCATCGTGATGGTCGGCGAGCAGGCGCAGGAAATGCAACTCGCGCACTGGATTCCAGTCACCAACCTGCCCGAGCTCGCTCGGTTCATTCCCTCGTGGATGGGCCTGTGGTTCTCGGTTTTCCCTACGGTCGAAACACTGCTCGCCCAGGCCGGTGCCGCTTTTTTGGTTCTGGGATCCTATTTTGCGGTGAACCGTCGCTCGGCCGCGGCGGATACGTCGCAGCAGGTTGCGCAGTTCGGATTCGGGCGTAGCCGCACGATTTAGCGCCGTGCCTATTTCGATTGATTTTGCGCGGCTCCTTTTGCAGACTAAACACCGTGATCGGCTTGGTTCATTACGCAAAGGAACCGCATTCGGTTGAGCTGCGCGAAATTGCGGAGCCAGAATTCGGCGAAGAGGACGTTCTTTTTGCCGTCCAGGCTGTGGGAATTTGCGGCAGCGACCTTCATCAGTTCGCGGGCACGCAAAGCTGGCCCGTCAATTTCCCCGTCGTGCTTGGCCATGAGTTCGCAGGCGTCGTGGCGAAAAAAGGCAGCCGCGTGAGAAACTTCAGAGAAGGCGACCGCGTGGTGAGCGAAACGGCGGCCGTTCTCCCCATCGATTCGGCGTTTATCCGGCAAGGACTCTACAATCTCGATCCGAAGCGGCTCGGGTTTGGCTACGGCGTGAATGGTGCGATGGCGCCGCTGGTGCGCGTGCCCGCGCGCTGCCTGCACGCTGTGCCGGATGGACTCGCTTTTGAGAAAGCGGCACTGACCGAGCCGTGCAGCGTGGCTTATAACGCCGTCTGCGTTCATTCACACATTTGCCCCGGCGATTCGGTTGCGGTGATTGGGCCGGGGCCGATCGGACTGCTCTGCGCGCTGATGGCGAAAATCGCCGGAGCCGGCCACCTGGTCGTCCTCGGGATCCCCGCGGACGCGAAGCGGCTCGACGTGGCCAAAAAACTCGGCGCGGAGACCACGCTGGGCGCAAAGAACGAGAACATTCAAGAGTGGGTGAAGAATTTCGGCGATGGTTACGGCCTCGATCTGGTAATTGACGCAGCCGGGGTTTCCGCTTCGCTGAAGCTCGCGCTCGATATCGTGCGCCCCGCTGGGCGCATCACCAAAGTTGGCTGGGGGCCGCAGCCACTCAATTTTTCGCTCGATCCGCTCGTGCAAAAGGCCGTGACGCTGCAGGGGAGCTTTTCGCACAACTGGCCGACCTGGGAAAAAGTCATTTCGCTCCTGGCGAGTGGCAAACTGGGGCTGGATCTGATCCTCAACCGCGTTTCGCCCTTGGCAGAATGGCGCGAATCCTTCGACGAAATGCATTCCGGCGAGATCGTCAAGGGAGTGCTGAAACCGTGATCGCGCGCCGGCCTGGCAAAGATCTCCATCCAACATGCGCCTGAAAGATAAAGTCATTCTGGTGACCGGCTCGACGAGCGGCATCGGCCAAGGAATGGTGCGCGTGTTCGCTAGTGAAGGCGCACGGGTCGTTGTGCACGGCATGGCGATGGAAGATGCTGCGGCGGGCGCCGCCGAAATCAAGAGCGCCGGAGGGCAGGCGGAAGCCGTCGCGGGTATGCTCGACGATCCAGCGGTGCCGCGGCGCGTGATCGATGACGCCGCCGCGAAATGGGGGCGGCTGGACGCGCTCGCGAATAACGCGGCGACAACCAAGCGCGGCAATCTGGACAATACGGACGCCGCGGAGTTCGACCGCGTAATCGCGACGAATCTGCGCGCGCCGTTTCTCCTGATCCAGCGTGCCATGCATTATTTTCGGAAGCAGGGCGGCGGCCGCGTGATCAACATCGGCTCGGTGAACGCTTATTGCGGCGAGAAGAATCTTTTCGCGTATTCGATCAGCAAAGCCGGCCTCGCTACGCTGACGCGGAATCTTGCTGATGCGCACGGAGCTGAGGGGCTGCGAATTCAGCAGTTCAACGTCGGCTGGACGCTCACCAAAAACGAGTACGAAACGAAAATCAAAGACGGCTTGCCGGAGAACTGGCCATCCAATCTGCCGAAGGAATACGCGCCGTCGGGTCGATTGCTTTCGCCGGAAGACATCGCCTGGGCCGCGGTCTATTTTCTTTCCGATGAAGCGCCGCTCGTGAACGGCGCGATTCTCGATTTCGAGCAATATCCTGTCGTCGGCCGGAATCCCACCAAACAGATATGAGACCGAAACTCGCCGCCTTCCCGAAAGGCTTCATGGACGAGCTATGCGTGCGCCACACCATGACGCTTTTCGACTGGATCGAACTGGCGGCGACGCTCGGCGTCGACGGACTCGAGTTTTATCCCGGATTCATCGAAGACGAGCCTGCATTTCTTGAAAAAGCGAAAGACACGGTCCTGAAACACGGTCTCGCGATGCCGATGCTCTGCTGCTCACCGGACTTTACGCAGCCCGATCCCGTGCTTCTGCAAAAAGAGATAGATCGCGAAAAGCGCATGATCGAAATCACCGCGTTTTTCGGCGGACGATTCTGCCGCGTGCTTTCGGGACAGCGCCGCGTGGGACTTTCTCGCGTCGACGGAGTGGCGCAAGTTGTTCGGGTGATCAAAAGCATCCTTCCGTTCGCCGAACAGCACGGCGTGGTGCTCACGATGGAGAATCATTACAAGGACAACTACTGGCAGTATCCTGAGTTTGCACAAAAGATGGACGTGTTCGCCGAGATCGTCGACAAGATCGATTCGCCGTGGTTCGGGGTGAACTACGATCCGTCGAACGCGTTTCTGGCCGGAGATGATCCGCTCGCGTTGCTTGATCGCGTAAAGGATCGTGTGGTCTCGATGCACGCGAGCGATCGCTACCTGAAGACCGGCACGCTTGAGGATCTGCGCAAGGAGGAAGACTCGATCGGATACGCGAGCCGCCTCGCACACGGGGTGATCGGCAAAGGACTGAACGATTACGACGCGATATTCAGCACTCTCGAATCGGCCGGGTTCCATTCATGGATTTCCATTGAGGACGGAATGAACGGAATGGAAGATCTCCGCGCATCGGTGAGTTTCTTGAAATCGAAAATCAACCAGCACTTTACGGAGTAATATGAAGGCCGTCATTCAAATTTCGCTCGACATCATCCGTATTCCCGAAGCGCTCGAAACCGCCCGTCTCGCGATGCGTTGTGGAGTCGATTGGCTCGAAGCAGGCACGCCGCTCATCATTGCCGAGGGCATGAACGGCGTTCGCGCGCTGCGCGCGGAATTTCCCGGCGTACCGATCGTAGCCGATCTGAAAACGATGGACGGCGGCTGGCTCGAAGCGGAAATGATGGCGAAGGCCGGCGCGACGCACATCGTCGTGATGGAGCGTGCACATCCTGAAACCGTCAAAATGGTCGTCCGTGCCGGGAACGATTTCGGTGTGAAGGTGATGGGCGACAACTTGGGCGCAGAGGATATGGTCGCAGCGGCCAAGCGGCTCGAGGATCTCGGCTGCGACTATGTCGTTCATCACATTGGATACGACCAACGCCGCGGCCTGGCTGCTGCCGGGAAGCCGTGGCCAAGCCCACTTGATCAACTGCGCGAGATCGTCGAAGCAGTGGACGTGCCGGTGCAAGCGGTCGGCGGGCTTTCTGTCGAACAGGCCATGCGCACGCCCGAATACGGCGCGCCGCTCGTCGTACTGGGTGCGCCTCTTACGATTGACGCCGATTCGTTTAAAACTGCCTCGGGAAATCTCGAAGACAAGCTGCGGATGGTTTGCGAACGCGTCCACGCCTACGGCGACGTCGACAAGCATCGCCGCAAGTCGGCCTGAGCGCGTCAGACCGAATACGAGACCGTCGGATCGTGTTGCCGTGCCGCGGCAGGTGTTGATTGCTCTTGGGCCGTGGGCACCACGGTCGAAGTCCCCCGGCGCATCGCTACGACTCCGGTCCGCACCACTTCCAGCAGGCCAAACGGTGCGAGAATTTCGAGCAGACGGTCGACTTTCTCCTCGCCGCCCGTCATTTCCATCGTGATCGATTCGACCGCAATATCGAGCACGCGCGCCTTGAAGACGTTCGCAATATCCAGGATCTGCGATCGCGTGGCCTGCGGCGCATTCACTTTGATGAGCGCAAGGTCGCGAATCAACGCCGGCTTGTTCGTGATGTCGTCGACGAGCAGGACGTTCACAAGCTTGTAGACGTTGGCAACGATGCGCCGCACCTGATCGGTATCGCCCTCGACGACAATCGTCATCCGCGAAACGTCCGGCTTTTCCGTGCGGCCCACGGTGAGCGAATCGATATTGAAATTCCGCCGGCGAAAAAGCGAAACGACGCGCGAAAGAACGCCCGGCTTGTTTTCCACGTAAACCACAAGTGTGTTCATCATGATGTTTCCTATTCGTCCATCGCGGTTTCTTCCAGCGGATTGGGCCGCCGGATCATATCTCCCAGCGAAGCGCCTGCCGGGACCATCGGGTAGACCGTGTCTTCCTGTTCGACCTGAAAATCGATCAGCACGGGCCCTTTGTGGGCGCGCGCCGCGCGTACGGTCGGAATCACGTCCGCGCGCTTGCTCACGGCGATGCTGCGGATGCCAAAAGCCTCGCCGAGCTTCACGAAGTTCGGACTGAGAAGTGGAGTGGCTTCGTAGTTGCGGTCGTAGAAAAATTCCTGCCACTGGCGAACCATGCCGAGATAGCCGTTGTTGATGATGGCGATGTTGACGTTCAGGTTTTCCTGAACGATCGTTGCCAACTCGCACATCGTCATCTGGAAGCCGCCGTCACCTGCGACTACCCACACATCCGCCTCCGGACGCGCAACCTTCGCGCCCACTCCAGCCGGCAGAGCGAAGCCCATCGTCCCCAATCCGCCCGAAGTGATCAGAGAACGCGGCGTCTCATGCTTGTAATACTGCGCTTCCCACATTTGGTGCTGGCCAACGTCTGTCACGACAATCGTGTCTTGGCCGCGGGTTTCATGCCACAGATCGTTGATCACGTGCGCGGCGTAGAGGTGGCCGCTATCTGGGAGGTTCTGAATGTCACGCACGGCCGAATCGCCCTTCATCTTGCGAACCTGATCGATCCAATCGGTGTGATTCGCGGGTTCGAGCTGCGGCAGCAGTTCCTGCAAAATCTGCCGTAGATCGCCGACGAGCGCGACGTCCACTTTGACGTTCTTGTTAATTTCTGCCGGATCGATATCGATGTGAATCTTTTTCGCGTTGAGCGCGTAGGTTTTCAGATTGCCGGTCACGCGATCGTCAAAGCGCATACCGAACGCGAGCAGCAAATCGGCGTTCTGAATCGCGTCGTTCACCCACGCCTCTCCATGCATGCCCATCATGCCGAGATTGAGAAAGTGCGAAGCGGGAAGTCCGCCGAGTCCGAGCAGCGTCATCGCCACGGGAATGCAGGCTTTTTCGGCGAAAGCTTGCACTTCGTGCTCCGCGCCCGACAGGGTGATGCCGTGGCCGGCGAGAATCACGGGATTCTTCGCCGCGCGAATGAGTTCAAGCGCCTTTTGGACTTCTTCTTTCGCGGGCGAATGATCCGGACGATAGCCGCGCATCTTCGGCTCCGCGGCTTCGTAATCGAATTCGCACGAACTTTGCTGTGCATCCTTGGTGATGTCGATCAGCACCGGTCCCGGACGCCCGGACTTGGCGATGAAGAACGCTTCGCGAACCGCATGCGCCACTTCGTCGGCATGCGTCACCAGATAGTTGTGCTTCGTGATCGGCAGGGTGACGCCGGTGATATCGGTCTCCTGAAAGGCGTCGGACCCGACCAGCTTGCTGCCCACTTGCCCCGTGATGCAGACGATCGGTGAGGAGTCCATCATGGCGGTCGCGATGCCGGTGACCATGTTCGTCGCGCCAGGGCCGGACGTGGCGATGGCGACGCCGACTTTGCCGGTCGCGCGTGCGTAGCCATCGGCCATGTGCGTGGCTCCCTGTTCGTGGCGGACGAGAATGTGGTGAATCTTGCTGTATTTCAGTGCGTCGTAGGCGGGCAGAATCGCGCCGCCGGGATAGCCGAAGACGTCGGTTACTCCTTCGCGCTCGAGGCACTCCCAAAGGATTCGCGCGCCTGTGAGTATCGGTTTGCCGTTCTTTCCCGTCGCGATCTTTTCTTCTTGCGCCGTCTTGCCTTTGCCGCTCATGGCACTTCCTCCTCAGCCTTGCGAATCTCGCCCACCCCAAAACTAAAAAACCCACCTGACCAGTTCCGCTGGCCGGTGGGTCGAAGGAGCTTTCAATTTCCTGATTCTCAGCTCAATCACACCCTCCAGGCCGGCGCGCGCCTACTACTACAGATACTAATACTACTAGGCGAAGTCGAAGCACGTCAGTGCCAAGACGCCCCTGCCCGAAGATGCCGATTGTATTCATTGAACAAGACAACTGTAGCTTCGGGCGAGCAGACCTGTCAAGGAAGTTTAAGATATGCAGACATAAGTCACGCTTATAGCCGCATCCCGCGTTTCTCGGCGCGGGTGCCAAACTGGTACGCTCGGCGCCATGAGCGACCCCGCCGCCCCGCGCCGTGGCTCTTCAGCCTTCTGATTCTACCCCTGGGAGTCGCCGTTGGCTTCCAGGCGACCCCGCTGCCCTTCCTGCTCGCCAGAGCCGGAGTGAGCGTCGATAGAATCGCTTCCATCATTTCAATCGTCAACATTCCTGGAGTAATCGCATTTCTTTGGACGCCGCTGATCGACGTGAAGGTGCGTCGCAGAACGTAGCTTGCGCTGGCGGCGTTTGGAACCGGGATTGTCACCTGTACCTATTTCCCCCTGATTGGCCCCACGCGTCTGACGCCGATGACCGCATTGATCGTGCTTAGCTTTGTGACGGCGTCGTGCGTCTTTGGGGCGTGCGGCGATTTGACGGCCAAGACGCTTTCACCCGAAGCGCGAGGCAGGGCTTCGGCTTGGCTGCAAGCGGGGATGCAGGGGAGCGGCGCACTCGGTGGCGCCGCAATCATCTGGCTTGCCGCCCGTTCAACACTTCGGTTCGTGGGCTTTTGCACCGGATTGGTTATCGCGCTGCCCAGACTTCTGGCCCTCGCGGTTCCGGAACCGCCACCTGCCTTTTCGCACATTATTCGAGGCCGCTTGTCTCAAATCGGACACGAAGTTTACGAACTCCTGCGCTCATCAAGCCGGCGGTGGGGCGCGATCCTTTTGATTTCTCCGATAGGAACCGGTGCAGCGATGTTTCTGCTTGCCGCGATTGCGTCAAACTACGGAGTGGGTGTAACCGATGGGACCTGGATCAACGGTGTGGGCGGCGGCGTCGTGACGGCCTTGGGCGCTCTTGCAGGCGCGCTGATTCCCGGTGATTGGGATACGCGCCTGGTCTATGCAGCTGCGGGTGTTTCAAGTGCGCTGGCCGCGCTGGTATTGCTGACGGCAGCCGTGCCAGCCACATATCTTGCGGGCACCGCTCTTTATCTCTTTACCAATGGCTTTTGCCAGGCGCGCTATGCGGCGCTCGTCGTGGAGATCGTTGGAGCGAAAACAGAGGACGCGAGCGTGTTGTTCAGCATCCTGCTTTCAATGTATCTGATTGCAACAACCTACACGATCTGGCTAGAAGGGGCGGCTTATCACCGTTTCGGCACGCACGGATTACTGTGGACAGAGGCTGCAGGGGGCCTGGTCGTCGGCGCTGTTGTTTTTGCCGTATTTGCGGTTTGGGCTTGCGGCGCTCGCCCGATCTGGCCGAGTCAGCGAGCGACGCACTCACTTCCTAGTGCGCAATTGCCTGTGGCCTGGTCGAGCCGTTCGAGTGTCTAAAGTACCAGATACTCTTTCCTTACAGCCCCCTTGCGGCGTCCGGCGGTGGATCGGGTTCTCTCGTATCCTTAGAGAGCAGCGCCATGACTCAGCCAACCGATCCCCGGGCGTCGAACGGGGCGGACCGCCCCGCGTCGCCCTCTGACGCGTCTCGCAGCCCGCGTCCGCGACAGGACACTGTCCTGCTCAGTGACGTTCCAGACGCCGACACCCTCTTTCTGCCTTCAAACGAGGCACCACCCGCCGTCGAAGAAACTCGCGCCTCGAATCGCGGTACCAACTCCGGTGCATCACCGACGACGGCGTCGCTGCATTCGGCGCATGCCACAAATTTGAATCTCAGCTCGGCGGCTCTTTCTGCGCTCGGCCAGCGCTACAACATTGTTGCCGAGGCCGGGCACGGGAGCATGGGCAACGTCTACAAGGCACTCGATCGCGAAACCGGCGAGACCGTCGCGCTGAAGCTCCTGAAGCCTGAAATCGCCTCCGACCAGCAGATGATGGACCGCTTCAAGAACGAATTGCTCTTTGCGCGCAAGATCACACACAAGAACGTCTGCCGCGTCCACGAGTTCAACCGCATCGGCGGTATCTCCTACACGTCGATGGAGTTTGTTGAAGGCGAGAGCCTCCGCTCGGTGCTCAATCGTTTTGGTGGTCTGCCGCTGCGCAAGGGAATCGATATCACCCAGCAGATTTGCTCGGGCCTCAAAGAGGCTCATGCGCAGGGAATCGTTCATCGTGACCTAAAACCGGAAAACGTAATGATCGACGCGCGCGGCAACGTAAAGATCATGGACTTTGGCATCGCGCGCTCGATGGAATCCCTCACACGCATGACCGGCGCGATGGTTGGAACCCCGGCCTACATGGCGCCAGAGCAGGTTTCCGGCAAAGCCGTGGATTACCGCACCGACATCTACTCGCTCGGCCTGATCCTGTACGAAATCTTCACCGGCCAGCAGGCATTCACGGCGGACAACGCCGTCGCTGTGGCGATGAAGCAGCTGCAGGAAGCCCCCACGCCTCCGCATGAGGTCGAACCATCGATCCCGGTCGGAATCGAACGCGCGATTCTGCGGTGCCTGGAGAAGGCGCCGGAGAAGCGCTTCCAGTCCGTCGCCGAATTGGAAAAGTTTTTTGCTTCCCCATCGGCAACTGGCGCGCCCTTCGCGGCGGGCAGCACCACTGCCGGCCGGTCCACCCAGGATGCTTTCGCGATGCAGCGGGCCAGTGGAGCGCCAGTGACCGCGGCGCAGCCGATTCACCTTGCTCCGCCTCCGCCAAAGCGCTCCGCGAAAAAGTGGCTCGCTCTTGCGACGGTGGTTGGCCTTGCTCTGGTTCTGGTCGCCAATGCCGGTCGCTTGGCACAGCAGGCGCAAATCGCGGACAAGCTTCCGCCTCCGCCTGCGCCCGCAGCGCCGTCTGTCCCTGATCTGGCGATGCTGCAGGATTCCCGCTCGTCCGCGGGTGACATCCGCGTCGATTCGAAAGCCGAAGCGACACCTGTTGCTACGGCAAGCGATTCAAGCACGCCCACTACCGAACCGGCCGATCAGACACCAGCTGGTTCTGCTGCCGCGAATCTGGCGGGCACAAGCTCCGCTCCGGCGAGCGCGACAACCACGCAGCCAGCGAACACGGCCGCGCCTGCCGCGGCGAAACCCGCCGCCGCGCCAGGTTCTGCGCCCGCTGACGTGCAACAGCGTGCCGACTCGGCGTTTAAGGAATCGGCTCCTGCGACCTCCAATCAAACCGCCACAAATGCGTCGCAAAATGCCGCTCCGCAAATGGGTTCGGTACTACGCGGTGGTGGACCGTCCTACATTTGGGTCGCGCGCTTTGACCGCGAAGATCGCGCGCAAGATGCGTCTCGCAGGATTCAGGGTCTCGGTCTCCCGTCCGTGGTGGTACCGCGTCGCGAATTAGGCGGAAAACAGGCTTACGTCGTGTTCACCGGACCGGTTGCGCCCGCGCGCATTCCCAGCGAAATCGATTGGCTGAAGACGCAGGGTTTCCCGAACGTGCGCGAAGTAAAAGGCCTCGGGCTTGGACAAGCCAACATTCCCGGCTCGTCAACGGACTCGCAATCCAACGCCGGCGGGGCCACTCAATGAGCACGATCGCCAAAGCGCTCCCCACCTCGCTGCTCGATTTCGGCGCACGCTCCGACGTTGGCCGCTCGCGTTCGAACAACGAAGACAACTTCCATGCGGCGCTTGAGCTCGGTCTGTTCGTTCTCTCCGATGGAATGGGCGGTCTCGATGCCGGAGAAGTGGCGAGCAAGCTGACGGTCGAGACCGTTTTCGCTCACTGCCGTGACGCGGAAGCAACTCCGAATCTCCCTTATGAAGGCGACCAGGCCGAAGGCGCCTCGGACGTATCGAACCGTCTTGCCAGCGCGATCCAGGTCGCGAACAAGATTATCCGC
>DATMLZ010000047.1:0-17077 GCA_035569955.1 Candidatus Acidiferrum sp. | reverse complement strand
GACGCCGCCATTTCGCCCGCCGTACTTGATCGCGCGCTGCGGTCGGTCGCGGCCACGACATACAATTCGATCACTGTCGATGGCGACAGCTCGACCAACGACACGGTCGCAATTCTGGCGAACGGGCGGTCCGGTGCCCCGTCGATCGCAGCAGGCAGTACGGCTTACAAGGCATTTCGCGCGGCGCTCGAAAAAGTGTGCGCGGCGCTGGCTTACGCGATCGTCGAAGACGGCGAAGGTGCGCAGCGGGTGATCGAACTCGACATTCGCGGCGCGGCTTCGGACAAAGATGCCCTGCAGATCGGACAAACCATCGCGACATCTCCACTTGTGAAAACTGCGTTCGCGGGCGGTGACCCCAATTGGGGCCGCATCCTGGCGGCTGCGGGACGTTCCGGAGTGAAATTCAATTTTGAGCGTGTAAATATCTGGCTGGCCGGAATTGCCGTTTGCAAGCGCGGCCGCGAACACAAGTTCAGCGAGCGCGTAGCGAGCCGCCGGATGCTCGGAAAGCACGTGCCTGTGATCGTTGAGCTCAGCGAAGGTAAAGGCAAAGCGCGCATCTGGACCTGCGATCTGACGCAGGAGTACGTGCACATCAACGCAAGCTACCGAACCTAGCCCCTCGGCATCGGCAAACTTACTTCGTCGTTGCACTTGGTTCAGAAAACCTCGCCAACAGTTGACTGACAGCCCCAGTAGGCGCAAGATGCTGGCGAGTTGCTGGAGCGCTCGCTCCAGCCCGGAGTAGCCGGCACTAAGCTGACTGCCCTTGGCCGGGGTCTTGCCTCTTCAGCTCCGATGTGCGTCTTCTCGCACCGCACAGGAAGCGCAAGGAGCACCACCGTGAAGAAATTGTACGTGGGGAATCTCTCGTTCAAGGCTACCGAAGAGCAGGTGCAAGCGCTGTTTGCTGAGATTGGGGTGCAGCCGGATTCACTGACGCTCCTTCGCGATCGTTTTACGGGGCAGCCGCGCGGTTTCGGATTTGCCGAAATCCGCGAGGATGGGGAAGCCGAGAAAGCCGTCGCGGCGCTCAATGGCAAAGAGTTCATGGGCCGCGCGCTGGTGGTTAACGAGGCACGGCCGCAAACGCGTGAAGGCGGCGGGGGCGGCGGGCGTGGAGGATACGGTGGCGGGGGCGGCCGCGGGGGCCACGGAGGCGGCGGAGGTGGCGGGCGCGGTGGCCGAGGCGGCTACGGCGGCGGACGCGACCGGGATCGCGATCGATAGATCGGATCTCGGATGTGGCCGCGAATTTTACGCGCATGTGCGGGCGCGTGTTTGTTCGCTTCCTTGGTTCCTTTTTTCGCCCGGGCTCAAGAATCTCCGCTCGATGAGGCTGCCTCGAGCATCGCAGCCGCGATAAATCAATCCAGGGAAAAACACCAGAGCGTTCTGGTCTGTGACTTCATCAGTGGTCGCGGGCAGCTCACCGCGCTGGGCGTTCACGTCGGCGACCAGGCAAGCGCATCTCTCGCGCGTGCTGCAGGTTCCTCGTTCCGCGTTATCGACTGTTCGCAATCGATCGATACGCTCCACAACATGGGGCTCGAAAGGGAAACTGCGAACGGCCCTTGCCTTGAGGAAATTGTGGCGCGGCGGCTAAAAGCGGACTTCTTCATTTCCGGCAGGCTGTCTTTTCAAAAAGAATGCCGTCGATCGATCTGAATCTTCGCCGAACCGGCGACACCAAATCGCCGCAGCTGTTCGAGGCTCTTCGGCCCTACCACCGTGACGCGCTGTCCGAGCTTGGCACGCGGTTTCGTGACACGCCGCAGAGCAAAGTTCCTTTTTCCAACATGAACGGCTACTCGGGGGCGAAGTGTGCGTTCTGCCCGACCTCGCCATATCCTCGCGAAGCAAGACGCATGGGTTGGCAGGGAACGCTGATCGTGCTGGCGGTCGCCCGAACGGACGGAAAACTGAGCGATTTCCGCGCCCTCGAACACGCTCCAGGAAATCTGACCGAAGCGATTTTACAAGGGTTGAAGCTTTGGCGTCTGACCCGAGCGACTGATCCAAACCGGTCGCCGGCAGCGGTTCGACAAACCTTTGAGGTGGCTTATTCTCTTTCGTAACTTCGAGGATCAGGAGTTCTTCTTCAATTCGGCGAGCACGAGCTTGGCCACTTCTTTGAGCGTATCGAAGACGCCTTGGCCGGTGACAGCGACGGCCTCAAGCGAAGGCTCGTTTTTCACGGCGAGCTGCTTCTTTAATTCATCGACCGGCAACACGTTAGGCAGGTCGCGTTTGTTCAACTGCAGCACGTAGGGAATCGTCGTGAAATCCAGATTGTGGTCTTTTAGATGTTCGCGCAGGTTATCGAGCGTTTCAAGGTTCGCGTCCATGCGTTCTTCCTGCGAATCGGCCACGAATACGACACCATCGGCTCCCTTGAGGATTAACCTTCGGCTCGCTTCGTAGAAGACCTGCCCGGGCACCGTATATAGATGGAAGCGCGTCTTGAAACCGCGCACCGTACCAAGGTCCAGCGGAAGAAAATCGAAGAACAGAGTGCGATCGGTCTCGGTCGCCAGTGAGACCATCTTTCCCTTTTGATTCGTACCAGTATGCTCGTAGATCCACTGCAGGTTGGCGGTTTTGCCACCCAACCCAGGGCCGTAGTAGACAAGCTTGCAGTTGATCTCTCGGGCTGGAAAGTTGATAAACGGCACAATTTCCTCGAATTAACGGGCAGCTTCGCTTTTATAACACAGGGTTATAGTACAGGCCAACGCGGTCCGTCCGGGGGTGCTGCGCAAGTAACAATGAACGATAGACGCACCGTCGGCTGGACCTAGTGGGCGGCTGGCTCGGCGGCCGGGTGCATGCCGTGTTGTGGCACTTCGTGGACACCCCTGGTCGGGGGGTCCTGGTGGAAACGGAAGAGCTGGTTCAGGGGCCCGGGGCCCTTGCCCACCTGGAAGGACTTCTCTATCGCCTTTGTTACGTATGCTTTAGCGAGGATCACGGCTTGCCGGAGGGTCAGCCCAGAAGCCAGCTGCGCGGCAATGGCTGAGGAATACGTGCAACCGGACCCGTGCGTGTTTTGGCTCTTTACGTGGTCTCCGCCGAACGTTTCAACGACCCCACCGTCGCACAGCACGTCGATGGGCTTCTCCAGATGCCCGCCGGTCACGACGACCGAGCGCGCGCCCATCTCGACCAGCTTTACAGCGGCATCTTTCATTGTGGCCAGGTCCTTCACATCGATGCCGGTGAGGAAGCCCGCCTCGGGAATATTCGGCGTAATCACCGAGACGCGCTTCAGCAATTCCTGACGCACAAACTTCAGCCCCGGCTCATCGAGCAATTCGGCGTTGCCGGCAGTTGGTCGCGTCACAGGATCGAGCACAACGTGCGCGAATTTTCGAGCGTCAAGAAATTCCGCTACCACCGAGGCGTTGGCGCGGTTCGCAAGCATCCCAATTTTCACAGCGGCAAGAGGAACGTCATCGGCGATCGTGTCGAGCTGCGCGCGAAGTATGGGCGCAGGCGTGGCATAGACGGACTTCACGCCTTCGGAAGATTGCACGGTGAGCGCCGCAACCGCCGCTACGCCGTAGCAGTTATGGGCCGCAAAAGTTTTCAGGTCTGCGGCGATTCCCGCTCCGCAGGAGGGATCGAATCCGGCGATCGTCAGAAGGATCGGTTGCGCGGTCGAATGATGGTTGGAGTTACTCAATTTCTCTTTACGTCAGGCACAAATGCCGGCCACGCCCGATAACCGAGCGTGCCGGCACAGAGAAATGTACGCGCGTTGCCTTGTCGCGTGCAAGAAAATTCTTGCCTTAGGATTTTGCGGGGGCGCCTACAGTTTCTTCCACCAGTTGTGGAGGCTGCGCGGCCGGAACTTCAATCTCGCTCTCCCAGTCGCAGCCCTCTTTCACACACGAGCGGAAGTTGCCATGCTTGGTGCGCTTTTCGACGATGAACGGAGCGCCGCACTTCGGGCACGGCTCAGCGATCGGTTCGTGCGGCGAAGTATGATCGCAATCCGGATAGCGGCTGCAGCCGTAGAAAATTCTTCCGCGTCCCCGGCCCTTTGACGTTCCCCGGCGAACAAACTCGCCTTGGCCGCACTTCGGGCACTTGATGCCCAGTGTGATTGCGCGCGTGTACTTGCATTTCGGATAATTCTGGCAGCCGATGAATTCGCCATATTGGCCGTGGCGCTTGATCAACTGGCCTTCGTTGCAGGACGGGCACTTTTCGTCGAGTGGAACGTCCGGCTGGAGGGCCCTGCGCGTGCCCGCGGCGAGCTTGCGCGTCGTCTTGCAATTCGGATAGCCCGTGCATGCAAGGAATGTGCCGAAGCGGCCACGCTTGATTGCCATCTCCTTGCCGCAGTTGTCGCAATATTGTATTCCGGTATCGGCTTCGGCGTCGTCGCCGGCCACATCGGAAAGGTCGCGCGTGTAATCGCAATCGGGGTAGCGATTGCATCCAAAGAAAAACCCGTGGCGGCTGATGCGCTCGAGTAATTCGCCCTGGCCGCATTTTTCGCACTTCTGTCCGGTCGGGATGCCGGCTTTGTAGGAAATCATTTCGTCGCCGGCTTTTTCGAGGTCCACTTCGAAGCGATCCCAGAATTCCTTGACGGACGTCTTCCAGGGCAGCTTGCCCTCTTCGATTTCGTCCAATTCGTCTTCCAGGCGCGCCGTAAAGCTCACATCGAAGACGTCTTCGAAGCTCTTTACGAGCAGATCATTCACTTTTTCCCCGAGCAGCGTGGGAGTGAATCGGCCCTGATCCTTGTTCACGTACTCGCGCTCGACGATCGTCGAAATGATCGCGGCGTATGTCGATGGACGCCCGATCCCTTTTTCTTCGAGCTCCTTGACCAGGGTCGCTTCCGTGTAACGCGGCGGCGGTTCTGTGAAATGCTGTTCGGGACGGATCGTTTCCAGGCGAAGTTGGTCGCCCTCGGTGACGCGCGGCAGCGTGCGGCTGTCGGTATCGCCCTCGTCTTCTTTTTCCTCTTCTTCCTTCACGATCTGGTAAACGGTCAGGTATCCATCGAATTTCACGACCGATCCGCTGGCCCGGAACGTATAGTCGGCGGCGTTGACGTCAATCGTCGTTTGATCGAAAACGGCCGGAACCATCTGCGATGCAACAAAGCGCTGCCAGATCATCTGGTAGAGCTTCCACATGTCTGGCTCGAGGAACGCGCGAACACTTTCCGGCGTGCGCGCCACATCGGTCGGTCGAATCGCCTCGTGAGCGTCTTGTGCGTCTTTCTTGGACTTGAAGAAGTTCGGCTTCTCCGGCAAATATTTTTCACCGTAGCTCGAACCAATCTGATCGCGCACCTGGGCCAGCGCATCGTTGGCGACGCGCACAGAATCGGTGCGCATATAGGTGATCAGCGCAACCGAGCCTTCATCACCCAGTTCGACGCCCTCATAAAGGCGCTGCGCGAGCATCATGGTGCGCTTTGCCGTGTAGCGCAGCCGGTTGTAAGCCGCCTGCTGGAGCTTGGAAGTGGTAAACGGAGGCGGCGCAAACCGGCGCTTTTCCTTCTGCGCGACGTTGGTGACTTGCCAGACCGCTCGCTCTACCGCTGCAAGAATTCTCTGTGCTTCGGCCTCGTTCGGAATTTCGAGGTCCTCGCCCTTGTATTTCGTGAGCTTGGCTTCAAAAGCGGGCGGTTCGCCAGCAGCAAGCAGCGCGTGGATGGTCCAATATTCTTTCGGAACAAACGCGCGGATTTCGCGTTCGCGCTCGACAATGAGACGCAGCGCCACAGTCTGCACACGCCCGGCGGATAGTCCGCGCCGGACCTTGTCCCAAAGCAGCGGCGAAACCTTGTAGCCGACGATCCGGTCCAGAACGCGGCGGGCCTGCTGCGCGTCCACCAAGTTGTCATTGACCTGGGTGGGATTTTCGAAGGCCGTCTTGATCGCCTTCTGAGTGATCTCGTTGAACATCACGCGCGAGAATTTTGCACGTTCCGTCTTGTTTTTCGCCAGCGCGTGGAGCAGGTGGTAGGAAATCGCTTCTCCCTCGCGATCAGGGTCGGTCGCGAGATAAACGTTCTCAGCCTTGTCGGCGGCGGCCCTCAACTGGTCGACCACCTTTACCTTGTCGGGAATGACCTCGTATTCCGGGTCGAAAATATTCTCTGCGGTTACGACGACCTTCTTTTCGGGTGCCTTCTCAGCCTTGCCTTTTCCTTTGGTCTTGCCCCGGCCCTTTTTCTTGCGTTTGCCGTTTTGTTCGCCGGGCAGAAGGATGCCGATGGTCTTCCTCGGCAGGTCCATCACGTGGCCGTAGGAAGCCTTCACCGTGAAATTACGGCCGAGATACTTGTTGATGGTCTTGGCCTTACCCGGTGATTCGACGATAACGAGCGATTTTGCCATCTTTCTCTATTGTTCCCCATTCCGCCGTCCGCGGCGGAATCGTTTTACCCTATTGGATGCGGGGCACGCACGGGCGAATACCCCGCGAAAGTGCTGCGAAGCCAATCCTACCCTGTATATGCCCCTGAAGTTACAACAGGACTTTCGGGAATTGCTTTCCCGGCAACTGGCGTACCATGCCGCTGCTTTCGAAGTCAAACAGCGAACCCATCACCCCGGACCAAGCGGGACCGGAAAGCTCCACCGGTTTATCGTTCGGTTTGGTCTCATCAATTCCCAAAAGCCCATATCCCATATAAGGATGCGCGCGGAGGGTGACATTCGGCCTGCTACAAGCGCCGTTCGCCGCTCCTGAAAAGTAGTGTCAACAGTTCTGCGCGCACCGAAGTCGGCAACTGCCAAATCTCATCGTCCCGTCCCCCACGAGCTTAGCACCTTGTTTGACCGGCAGGTTGGGTCCAAAACTCATGAGTTGTTTCACACTCCCCAGAACTGCCAAGACCTCTCAACCGAAATCCATCGCCGGGCGAGCCGTGAAAGCGGAAGCCGAATATTCTCCCTCCTAGCCTTGCCGAATTGGGTGCCGCACTGGGCCAAGTCCCTTCCCAAACGCTCAGGCATTTGATTCCCGTAATACCCCCGACGACGCGCCCCGACGATCGAAACCATTTCGTTGTTCAGAAGCTCTGTGTTTCCAGGCACATAGGGGGTTGCTCGCTGCCGGGCTGATTTACGCGCATGAGGGTCGGTTTCGATTTTCCGCGTCCGCGTGGCACGTGCCTGGGTCTCAGCAGAATGCGCAGGGGCTCGGCACCAGCGCGCTAGGACGACTGTACGCCTGAGAAGCGAAAAACTCGGCAGTGGGGGATTGCGCCCGCAGCAGGCGGAACGGATCTTCCAGGCATTCTTTACGATCAAAGATAGCGGGACTGGTATGGGGCTCCGCATCGGTCGCTCGACCATTGAGTCGCATGGCGGCCGGTTGTGGGTCAGTGATCCCTCCGGGCAGGGTGCAACTTCTCAGTTCACCATGCCCATCCCGCTCGCGGCGCACGCATAACCTCTGCTTCGAAGATCGCTAGTCTCTGTGATAATTTCAGGGACGTTCCCGGGAACTGAGCAAAGAAAATGTTTCACAGAACTATGCGCCGTGCGTCCTTGCCCGATGAGTTCGATTTCCTGCGAAGGGACATGGTCGAGCGGCAAATCCGCAGGCGCGGTATTGCGGACGCACGCGTCCTTTCCGCCATGAATTCGGTGCCGCGCCACTCTTTTGTGCCGGCCGATCTCCTCGCTTCGGCATATACGGACGGCCCTTTGCCGATCGGCGAGGGGCAAACAATCTCGCAACCATTCATGGTTGCGGCCATGGCCCACGCGCTCGCGCTCGAAGGAAGCGAGCGCGTGCTGGAGATCGGAGCCGGATCCGGCTACCAGGCCGCCATTCTCTCCCTGCTTGCGCGAGAGGTCATCGCTATCGAAACCTTGCCGCGACTCGCTGCTCGCGCGCGCGAACGTCTCGCCTGCCTTGGCTACTCCAATGTGCGAATCGAAGAAGGTGACGGCTCGCTCGGCTGGGCAGTCGAGGCGCCTTACGACGCCGTCCTGGTATCTGCGGCCGCGCCGACCGTCCCCCAGCCGCTGCTCGATCAGCTCGCCGATGGAGGACGGCTTGCAATTCCGGTCGGCGACGCGGAAAACCAACGGGTCTTGCGAATCACAAAACGCGGTCGACAGATCGTCCGCGAAAAGCTCTATCACTGCCGCTTTGTCCCGCTCGTCGGGCAGTACGGCTGGCGCGAATGCGCGCCGAAGGCGCCGCCCGAATGACGCTTGGCGTCCCCGAACTCTCCATCATCATTCCGGCTTACAACGAGGAGAGCCGTCTTCCACGCGGCTTGGAGAAAATTCGGGACTATTTCTCGACGGCCCCCGGTGGTCTAGGCGCCGTCGAAGTACTGGTCGTAGACGACGGTTCAACCGACGGCACAGCACGCATCGCGCAGGAGTGGGCCGAGCGATTTCCCGGCGTTCGGCTGGTTTCGAACGGCGTAAATCGCGGAAAGGGTTATAGCGTCCGACACGGCATGCTCGAAGCGCGCGGCCGTGTGGCCCTGTTCACCGACACCGATCTCTCGTCGCCGATCGAGGAAAGCGAAAAACTGTTCGCGGCGATCTCGGCGGGGCATGATTTCGCGATCGGTTCACGCGCAATTGATCGCTCGTTAATCGCGGTGCGCCAAGCTCGTTACCGCGAGCTGGCCGGGATTATCTTCAACGGTTTCGTGCGCCTTATTACCGGGCTGCCGTTTCACGATACGCAGTGCGGCTTCAAGGCGTTCGTGCGCGAGCCGTCGCGCATCGTTTTCGAGCAGCAGCGTATTGAAGGATTCGGATTCGACCCGGAAATGCTGTTCATCGCCAAGCGCCACGGTCTTTCGGGCGCCGAAGTCCCGGTTCGCTGGGCACACGACCCGGCAACAAAGGTACACGTCGTGCGGGATAGTCTCCGGATGTTCGGCGACCTGATCGCCATTCGCTGGAATTGGCTGCTGGGCCGCTATCCGCGTAGAAGCCGGTGAGCCCCGCGGGGATGTAACTTTGTTTTGCAAAGTACTTGACAGACGCCTCGACTTGCCGTATTCTCCCGTCATGAGCAGCGCACCTCCTGACCGTACGTCGCGTTCCGGCCCGGTCGCCATCGATGATCGCGCCCGCGACAATTTGCGGTTCATTCGCGAAACGATGGAGCGAGCCGGAGCCTTCACAGCCGTCCCTGGATGGGGTGGCGTCGCCATGGGCATCACGGCCTTTGGCGCCGCGGTGATCGCCTCCCGTCAGTCCGCTTTCTGGGCATGGCTCGCCACCTGGGGAGTCGAAGCCGCGGTTGCGGTGGTAATTGCCGTGTGGTCCACGTTTTCGAAGTTACGTGAAAGCGGGACATCGCTTCTTTCCGGACCCGGACGTCGCTTTGCTTACAGCTTTGCGCCACCGCTTTTTGTCGGTGCGGTTCTGACGATCGTTCTTGCGTCGATCGGATCGGTGACGGCTGGAGTAATTCCGGGCTTATGGCTGCTTCTCTACGGCACGGCCGTCACGACGGGCGGCGCATTCTCGATTCGAGTTGTTCCATTGATGGGCCTCTGTTTTATCGTCCTCGGCGCGGTCGCGCTGTTTTGTCCGGCCTCCTGGGGAAATCTATTTTTGGCGATCGGCTTCGGGGGTTTTCATATGATTTTTGGGGCCGTGATTGCGAGGAAATATGGTGGCTAAATCTGCGGCGTATCGCGCCGCACCGGAGGAAAAACCGCGCAAAAGCGTTCCCGCACCGGAAGCCACGGCGGTTAGCCTCGACCGGTTGATTCACGAACGCACTCGTCTGGGGATCATCAGCGCCCTCGCTGTGAACGATTCACTCACATTCAACGAGCTCAAGCACCTGCTCGGAGCGACAGACGGGAACGTCAGCGTTCACGCTCGCAAACTTGAAGACGCGGGCTATGTCTCCTGCACAAAGTCGTTCGCGGGGCGTTTGCCGAAGACCGAATACCGCCTGACCGCATCCGGTCGCCGCGCGCTCGAAAAATATCTTGGCCACATGGAAGCTTTGATTCGTGCGACGCGCGAAGGCTGATCGAAGGAGGGAGCGATGAAAACGGTTTGGTTCAAGCCGCTTGGATGGATCTACAGGCCTGCTTCCTGGCAAGGCTGGCTCGCTCTGGCTGCCGCCGCGGCCTTCTGCGCACAGGTATTTCTGGCGATCGATCACCATTCGCATTCGGCGAGCGACACGCTGTATGGAATTTTTCCGTACTTCGTATGCGCTGCCGGTTTGCTGAACTGGCTTGCTTCGAAGACGGCGGTGCAAAGGTAACGAACGCTCATGATCAAGCAGATGCCAAGCCGGCCCGAAAACAGTTCGAAGCTCCACGTCGCGATTTTGCTCGACGGAAACGGGCGCTGGGCTGCGGTCCGCGGAATGCCGCGGCCCGAGGGGCATCGCGCGGGAGTCGTCGCCGTGCGGCGCATCGTTCGTTCGGCACCTGCACTGGGCATCGGTATCCTGACGCTCTACGCCTTCTCGTCGAACAACTGGGAGCGCCCGACGGGCGAAGTCAGCTCGTTGCTCGCTCTGCTCGAGGACTACTTGCGGGTCGAAGCGCCAACCTGCGCCGCCGAAGGCATCCGCCTCCGCGTGATCGGCCGGCGCGACCGCATTCCGCGCTCCATGGCCAAAGCCATCGAAGACGCTGAGCGCTCCACGGCTTCCGGCCGCACGCTCGAACTGCGCATTGCCATCGATTATTCGTCGCGCGACGCCATCCTTCGCGCAGCGTGTTGGATGCTGTCCAGTCTCGAAGTTTCGCAGCGCGAATTCGGCCGCCGGCTGGGCGAAGTGACGTACTCGGGCGGGCCCGTTCCGGACGTGGATTTGCTGATCCGCACGGGCGGTGAGCGCCGCTTGAGCGATTTCCTTCTGTGGGAGTGCGCTTACGCCGAGCTGTTTTTCTCGCCGCGCATGTGGCCCGACTTCCGACCCGAGGATCTTTCCGAAGCTCTTGACGATTTTCTCGCGCGCGACCGCCGTTTCGGCCGCGTCACAGTAGCTGTCGGCGCCGACTAGCTCTTGGCGCGCACCTTGGCCATTTCGAACGCCTTCACGATTACGCGCGTTGCCGTTTCTCGTAGCTTGTAGGCCGGAAGTTCGGTCTCCGGGACCCACGCCGCTTCTGTCACATCACCACCAGCTCTCGGTTCGCCGCTCTCTGCCTCGCAGTAGTAGTCTAGAATTACGTAGTGATATTGGACTCGCTCGTGATCGTCATACATGATCCGCTCGAATGTCTCGATTTGGTCGAAAACCCGCACGACCACTCCGGTCTCTTCCAACAATTCACGTCGAACGCCTTCAACGATGGTTTCGCCCACATCCAGCCCGCCGCCGGGAATCGACCACTCGCCCTGTAGCGGCGGAAACGCGCGCTTGATCAACAGCACGCGCCCGCGATCAATCGTCACTCCACCGACGCCCACAATGGGCCGATCGGGATATTCGCGACGTCCTGTCATCTTCGGCAATCCCTCGGGAAAAGCTTGACACTCGCGGTATATAATACGCCTTTCAACGAACGCGCCTGCGGAAGGAGACGAGTCACGTGACGAAGTGCCCGGAATGCGACGCTGAAATCGATCTGGACGAAGACGAAGTCGAAGAGGGCGAAATCCTGGCCTGCCCGGAATGCGACGCCGAGCTCGAAGTGACGCAGACTCATCCCGTTCATCTGATCGTGCTTTCCGAAGACGATGATGATGATGAAGAAGAAGACTCCGATGACGACGCCGATGAGGACGAGGAGGAGGAAGGCGGCGATAGCGACGGAGACACCCTCGAGGACGACGAATAACTCCGCGGGAGCATCTTAGCCTGCCCGAATCTCATCTAACCTATCGAGCCTTCAGATGCGCGGGGAGACCCGGATTGGGGGCCAAACAAACATGAAAATTCAATCGGCAGCTCGTAGCGCTCCCGTGTTTGCGTTCCTGCTTGTCTGCGCGCTGGCTTCGGCCAACGCACTCGCGCAGGACAACAAAGGCCAACCCCAACTCCGCACGGTCCACGGCACGGTGGTCGATAAAAACGACAATCCTGCGCCGACCAGCGTGGTCTATCTCCTTAATTCAAAAACAGAAGCCGTGAAAACAACCTTTGCCGACGACAAGGGCGCCTATCGCTTCAGCGGCCTCGATCCCAACGTCGACTACGAAATCCACGCCGAGCGGCAAAACATGGCCTCGCCGGCGCGGAAGATTTCCAACTTCGATTCGCGGCGCGATATTGACATGACGCTGAAGCTCTCTCGCGAAAAGGGCGGCAGTTGAAGCGTCGCTTGGATTTTCTGAGATCTAGGCCTTCGGTTGCCTGTGGAAGGGATCGGCACCGATCGTCCCGCGCAATTCATTGCGATAAGCGGGACTTGAGGCTCTTGCAAGTTGTGCCTGAGCCCATTCGATTCGCTCGGCTGTGCTAAACGGCAGATCGTCGGCGGCAAACGAGTTTTTCTTCCTGAAATCGTCCAGGGCGGCCAAATGTCGTCGCCACATCGTTACATCGCGATCCTGCTTCACAGAGAGCCGTTCCTGATACCAATCGCTCTCGATGAGCATTTCCCGATCGAAGAGCCGGCGCACAGCGGGATCATCTAACTTCCTTCCCTCGTAATCGCCGTAAGCCATGATGTGCAGCAGCGCCTTCAGCGGAGGGCAAGCGGCTTCAACGCTGCGGTCTTCGAAATAAAGCATGGCCACCGTGCGTTGCGCTTCCACAATCGCATCGATTCCCGCAGCAAATAACTCGACGCTTTGCTTTTCGGGCCGCAGCATTTCCTCGGGGAAGACCGCGTCCGGTGTCTCGAAAATGCGGCCGAGAAAGCGGTCTACAAAAAGCGGCGTGATGCGATATCCCAGCCGACTCGCCAACACCGTGCGCCCATCGAGCGAAAAATCTTCCAGCTTTTCGAGCAAGCCTTTTTCAGCCAGAAACTTCGGATCGCGCTCGTGAACGCGCATCCGGCACCAGATTTCCGGCACGAGCATGCTCACGTCATGATCCACGCGCACATTTGGACCGACGTAGCCCGCAGAAGTCGTGAAACCGGCATCGCCCGTCAGGATTGCGGAGACCATTGCGTTATTCACGTCTACGACTGGCCAGAGCGCGTTGAACGGAGACTTCGTCAGCGCACCCTCGCTGCCAAAACCGGTCGTCGAAGGAGACTTGCCCGTTAGGCTCGACACAAATTCCATAAAGAGCTCGGGCGTTTCCTGATAGTGAATGGGGCTGTAGACGGCAAGCGGCGGCAGTCCGATCGAGGGTTCAGGCGGACTGTTACGGCGCCCCGCGAGCACCGCGTTCACCGGAAAATACACGGCGTGTTCTGCTGGAATATCCCGCACCAGACGGGCCGCAATCTCGGCCAGATAAGTTCCCCTCGGATCCTCCAGATCGGGGCGCTTCTGCAGATACCGGGGATTTTTCGAGGGCTTGCCGTCCACCACGCGCGGATGCGCGGAGGACACCACATAGCTCAGCTTGCCCTCTTCGACAAATGAACCGAGCAGTTGCTTCATCGGTTCGGTGTATTTGTCGAACTCAGCCACATGATCGACGAGCCGTTGCGCGGCATCCACGCTGAAAGGCTCGTAATTCGAAAGAAACGTCCCCGCGCTCGCGATGTCGGCTTCAGCCTTCTGATCGGCCCCCCGATGAATCGCTTCGTCCGGCCGCTGGAACAGCAGTTCTTCGCAATTCACAACCAGCTTCACGCTGGGATTCGCATATTCTTTGTCCAGATCGTCGAGGCTCTCGCGCGGCACGACGGCCGACGCAGTGATGTCGTCTTCGACCTGGACTTTTTCGGCGGGATAAAAGTCCGGCCGAAGCTTGTAGATTCGCCACGAACCGTCGCTGTCGTAGCCGACACGAAGGTAATTGCTCACAAGGTTGTCGCCGTCGAATTTCAGTTCGTGGCCGAGAAACCCGTTGATCCGGTCGACGGTGAAATGCTCGCGCCAGTTTTCGCCCCACTCCGGCCGGTAATAGCGCTTCACGGTGAAAAGCAGCTGCCGGATCGTTTGCGGCAGCGACCGCACCCACGCGTTGTATTCATCCTTGTACTGCGGCGAACTGGTGAGCAGCTGAATCACCGAGCCGAGCGTCCGCTCAGAACTCAGCACAGGGCGCCGCGTCCGCTCATCCGGCGCGCGATCCTTGTAGATCGCTGAAAAATCCTTTTTCAGAATTTCGGCCACTTGTTCCATGTCGCGATGGTAGTCGCGAACGAAAACCGGGCCCTTCAGGATCACATTCGCGATCGACTTGGAAATTTCCGATTTCCCGCCGCCCGAAACGGTACACGGCTTGTGGCACAGCGTCCCGCGCGGGCGCGCTCCAATCAGGCGCCAAGCCGATCCGAACGACTGCTTTTCCATCCAAACGCGGAATCCTGAGGGTAGCACATAGGTCGTCCCCGCGCGCAGTGTGAGGGGCCGCTTCACGCCACCGCTGGTCCACTGCACGGACCCTTCGCGCACGTGGAAGGCGGTATCTTCCGGCACATAAAGAATGTCCGGATACCGCCGGTCAATCGCGTAACCCTCGGGCATTCGATCAACCATCGGGCCGAGCAGTTTCATTGCCTGGTCAAAAGTCGCTTTCTTCAAGCTGACCGTGCGATCGGCGTAAAACTCAAGTCCGAGCACATAGGTGGCAAACGCCATCGCGCCGCCTGCGTGCTCTTCCTCCGCGATACCAAAGAGGTTGGCTGCAAAACTGATTTGCGTCTTCACCTCTTTTTTGCAATAGCCGTAATAGTTGTCCGCGATGATCGTGACCATCACGCCCGACGAATCGCGGCAGGCCACTTTGAACGCCCCGCCCCCGTTGTAGAGCTCGTCGGGATGCTCCCAGCACATGCGGTCGCGTTTCTGTCGCGCTGTCGCCTCGCTCACATGCGGCAGTCCAACGTCCTTTTTCTTGATCCCGGCCAGATGCGGCGCGAGGATCACGCATCCCGTGTGGCCGCTCCAGTGCATCGCGTCGAGCGCGGCATCGTTTTCGGGCAAGTAGGGATCGCCGCCATTCCCGAAAATCGCCTCCACAAAATCCAGATTGCTTACCAGACTGCCCGGAGCGAAAAAGCGCGTTTCCATCGTCTTCTGCGGATCGGTCCCTGTCGCCGGGCAAATGATTGGTCGGAGCAGCAACGAAACGAAAAGCCGCGCCGGCAAGTTTTGGTCCGCCGTAAACGGGACGGCCAACACATCCTCGGGCGGGCGCAGCGCCGCCGCAAGCAAGGCCGCGAAAGCCTTCTTCGGAACAGCAAGCTTGTCTGCGGGAATCGAAAGCCCGTCCTCGACAATGTGAAAGATTCCCTGCGTCGTTCGGCGATCGCTTTTCGGATTGTGCAAAATTCCCTGGGGCACGCGATACGACTTCAAATACGGCGAAGACAGATGATCCGCTTCGACCGGCAGCGACATCACGCGGGCGAGTCCCGGCCTATCGAGCAAGAAAGTGCTCGCTGGCAACCGCGGCGCGCCCTCCGGGCACTCCTGCTTCAGATATCGGTCGAGAAAGCCCTGTATTCGCTGGTCGACCGGGCACAAATGGTCGCCCAGCATTAGGCTTTTCTGGTGGTAGTTGCGCAGCAGCGGCCGAGCGATCTCCAGAAAATCGCCGTCGCCCGCCGGCGCGGTCGCAGGCCAGCCGCAAGCAGCCAGCTTCAAGCGAATGTAACGGATGAGTTCGGTTTCAGACGCGAGCGCGACTGCCGTGGAATTGCGCGGCGTCTTCGGCAAAGACACTTTCATGGGAACCGGATGGGCTGCTTTCCAGAATAGCACGCGGCACGGGTTGTCCCGGTTATCGAAATTCCGAATCGAACACTTTTGCTTCTGTGTATGTTGCGGCAAAGGCTCTTGGACTTCCTCGACCCACGATGTAAAGTAGCGCGCACGATTCGAGCAGCCCGAGGTCGGCTGCGAAAAGAGGCATGAGAATGTCGGGGGCGTGGAAAATAGTTGGGGCTGTCGGACTTCTCGCCGGGGGATTCGCCGCATTCGCTCGCGCGCAACAGCCCGCGTCGACTCCCGCACCAGCCGCGCCGCTGGGCACTCCACCAGTTGCCGCGGCTCCCATTGATCCTGCCGCCGTGAGCCGCGGGCAGCAGACGTTTGTTCAGAACTGCTCTTTCTGCCACGGCCTAGACGCGCGTGGAGGGGCCGAGGGAGGCGTCGATCTCACGCGCTCGCAAATTGTGATCGGCGATGCGACCGGGGGGGAGCTCAGCGCGTTTCTCAAGACCGGCCGGCCGCCCAGAATGCCTGCGTTTGGCAACCTGACCGACGCGCAAGTCTCCGACATCGACGCCTTCGTGCGTTCTCAAAACATCACGTCCGGCGGGCGCGCGCCGCTGGTTGCCCTAGTCGTCGGCGATCCCAAAGCAGGCGAGGCGTTCTTCAACGGTGCGGGAAAATGCAGCACATGCCACTCCGTCGCGGGCGATCTGAAGGGGATCGGTTCGAAATACGACGTGATCACATTGCAGGGGCACATCGTCCTGCCGCGCGGCAGCGGCGGTTGGCCCAGTCTCAAGACTCCATTTGAGGTCAACAATCCGCCGAACGTGCCACGCAAAGTGAGCGTCACCGAAGCAAACGGCAAAGTCAGCACCGGCGATCTGGTCTCGATTTCCGATTTCGACGTCGTGCTTCGCGACGGCGCGGGCCTGCGCCACACGTTCGCGCGCAACGGAGACACGCCGAAAGTCGAGATCAAGGACCCGCTCGAGGCGCACGTCGAGATGATGCCGCATCTCACGGACGAAGAAATGCACGACCTCACGGCCTATCTGGTGACCCAGAAATGAAGACTCGTACTTTGCTCGCGGCCGCAGCGCTCGCCGCGATTCCGCTCGGGCTACTCGCGCAGGGCGCGCTTGATCCTTCCGAACTCGCCAAACCTGCCACCGACTCATGGCCGACGTATCACGGCGACTATTCCGGGCGCCATTTCAGCATGCTCAAACAGATCACTGCAGCCAACGCCAAGAATCTTTCGCTCGCGTGGATGTACCGCACAAATCCCTCGCCCGAAAACGCGATCGTGGGCGGCACCCCTCCGCCCGTCGTTCCTGGACGAGGCAACG
>DATMLZ010000046.1:0-3285 GCA_035569955.1 Candidatus Acidiferrum sp. | reverse complement strand
CTGGACCGCGCCAAAGAAGAATGCCGCGACGCCGTTGGCATCAGCTTGCTCGAAAGCCTCGCCCAAGACCTCCGCTTCGCCTTGCGCATGCTGCGTAAGAGTCCCGGCTTCACGGCCGTCGCCGTCCTCACCTTAGCCCTCGGCATCGGTGCGAACGGCGCAATCTTCAGCGTCGTCAACTCTGTCTTGTTGCACCCGCTCGCTTACAACGATCCCGATCGCCTCGTCACCATCTTACATTACGGCACCGCGCCCGTTGCTCCGGCCAATTATCTCGACTATCGCGATCAGAGCAAATCGTTCGAAGCCATGGGCGCTGCCCAAGCTTGGTCGCCGAACCTCACCGGCGCCGCGCCGCCCGAACATCTGATCGGTCTGCGCGTCACGCAAAACATGTTTCCGCTGCTGGGCGTCCAGCCGGAGGTCGGCCGCCTTTTTATTGAGGGCGAAGACAGCTCGGGCAACGATCGCGAAGTCATCCTCGGTTACGGCCTCTGGCAACGCCGTTTCTCCGGCGGTCCGTCGGCCATCGGCAAATCGATGCTTCTTGACGGCGTCTCTTACACCATCGTCGGCGTCATGCCGCCGTCGTTCCAGTTCGCGCCTTTCTGGGTCACGCACGCCGAGCTGTGGGCGCCGCTTTCACTCGAATCCAGCGCACAAGGTCGCGGCGGCAACAATCTTCGCCTCTTCGCGCGCTTGAAACCTGGAGTCATGCTCTCGCAAGCTCGTGCCGAAATGGCCACGATTACCGCGCGCCTCGAACAACTCTATCCCGGCACGAACACAGACGTCGTCGTGACGCCGCTGAAAGAAACAGTCGTGGGCAATATCGAAACGCCGTTGCTCGTCTTGCTCGGCGCGGTCGGCTTCGTCCTGCTGATCGCCTGCGCCAATGTGGCGCACATGCTGCTCGCCCGCGCCGCTGCTCGACAAAAAGAACTCGCCGTCCGCACGGCGCTCGGAGCGCGCCGCTCACGCGTCATTCGCCAGGTACTCACAGAAAATCTTTTGCTCGCAGCGTTGGGCGGCACGCTGGGACTTCTGCTCGCGTATGCAGGAACGCGCGCGCTCGTCGCGCTCAGCCCCGCAGATATTCCCCGCGTCGAATCCGTCTCCATCGACGCAAAAGTCGTCATTTTCCTGCTCGCGATCACCGCGCTCACCAGCATCGCCTTCGGCCTCGTTCCGGCGCTGCAAGCCTCCGACGTGAATCTCACCGACACGCTCAAAGAAAACAGCCGCGGCTCGAGTGACGGCGTTCGTCGCAACCGCCTGCGCAGTATTCTCGTCGCTTCAGAATTTGCCGTCGCGCTCACGCTTCTGATCGCCGCCGGACTGATGATCCGTAGTTTCGCCGCGCTGGAGTCTCTCGACCCCGGCTTCAATCCTCACGGCGTACTATCCATGATCGTTCCCGTCGCCGGCTCCAACGAAGTCGATCCCGGACGCCGCGCGATCTTTTATCGCCAGATGCTCGAGCGCGTTCGCTCACTTCCTGGCGTCGAATCGGCCGCCGGGATCAATCATCTTCCGATAGCAGGCGACCTCTGGGACCGCAGTTTCCTCATTGAAGGCCGTCCGATGCCCGGCCCGGCGGCCCTCCCGGATGCTGTCTATCGCGTCGCCACGCCCGGTTATTTCCAAACAATGGGCATTCGTTTCTTACAAGGACGCGATATCTCGGATGTGGATGTCGCTGGTGCGCCGCCCGTCGTCGTTGTCAACGAGACCATGGCGCGCACGTACTGGCCGAGCCAGAATCCGCTCGGTCAGCACATCGCATTCGCTGCGGACAAGAATCCCACGTCGATGACGGTCATCGGCGTCGTGAAAGATCCCATGCTGCATGACTGGACCGGGAAACCTTTTCCGGAGCTTTACGTCGCCGCATTTCAGGACACCGATTTTCTTGGGATGACCGGAACGGGCGCAGACTACATCACGCTCGTCGTACGCACCGCGGGCGATCCCGCTGCGATCATATCATCCGTGAAAACTGCGATCTGGTCGTTCGACGCAAATCTCCCCATCACCAACGTGCTCGTCACGGACGACGTCGTCGCGCAGGCCAACGCCCAGCCGCGTTTTGAAACGCTGCTGCTCAGCGTTTTCGCAGTCGTCGCACTGGTTCTTGCCGCAGTTGGAATTTACGGCGTGATGAGTTACACCGTCGCGCGACGGACCCACGAGATCGGCATTCGCATTTCGCTCGGCGCGGCGCGTGCTGATGTTCTCCTGCTGGTCATTCGGCAAGGACTGGTCCTGGCGTTGGCCGGCTCAGCTGTGGGCATTGTGAGCGCGCTCATGCTCGCGCGGCTCATGACCAAGCTGCTCTATGGCGTCGCGCCCACTGATCCAATCACGTTCGCGGGCGTCGCGGCGCTGCTGATCGCCGTGGCGCTCACCGCCTGTTACGTGCCCGCCCGCCGCGCGATGCGCGTCGATCCCATGGAGGCGCTGCGGCACGAATAAGATCGCCTCGGCGGCTAACGAAATGCTCCAACTCTGGCGGCGACAGTGGAACCGTTGCGAATCGTACGGGGGGAGGTTCGGAAAGTCTGAGCCTTTGGGTTTCGCGAACCACCTTCAGAGGCTTCCTGAGCGATTCTCGGCACGGTACCTACGCCAACCCCCAACTCCTTCGAAATTTTCTTCCAGCCAAGCCCGGATTTGCGCAGCGCGGCAATCCTTGCGGGGTCTATGACGCCTTTCGGTCGGCCGAGACGCTTTCCCATCGCGCCCGCGTTGCGGAGCGCCGCTTTGGCCCGTTCCGGTTTCGCGAGCAAGGATTTGTGCGATTTCATTTCGGCGGCGTCTTGCGTACCTGTTCTCACCATCACGGCGTCAAGTGTTGGAAGTTCGGCGACGGGACTTGCACCAAGTCACAAGAGAACCCAGAATGTGCTTCCGATGTCGCCTTGCATGGTGCTTACGTGCGCCTGTGGCATCACCTGCATTCACCTGATTTGACGCTCTTTTCGGCATGCCACGACTGAATCGTCATATGATTTCCTTTCGACCAAGAAGACCGATTCCCTCGTGTAATACTCCTCGGGGGTCTTGAGCGAGCCGTAGCCGCTTGCGATCGGAGTCTCCATGGAACAGGCGCTCGATGTAGACAGACTGCACTTCGCGTTCACCGTCACGTTCCACTACATTTTTCCGCAGCTCACGATGGGCCTCGCCCTTTTGCTGCTCTACCTGAAGACCAAAGCTCTGCGCACCGGTGACGACCACTACAATCGCGCGGCCCAGTTTTGGGCGCGTATCTTCGCGATCAAC
>DATMLZ010000045.1:0-3831 GCA_035569955.1 Candidatus Acidiferrum sp. | reverse complement strand
CCTCCGTGGGATCTGGACGCATTCGCCGGCGCCGGTGCTATCAAATCGACTGCGGCGGATTTGCTTACTTATCTCGACGGACAGCTGCATCCGGACAAGTACGCAACCGGCGCGGCCGCCGATTCACCGGCGGCAACCCTGCCGGCCGCAGTAGCTCTGGATCATCAAGTGCGGGCGAACGTCGCTGTTAACGGCGACACCAGGATAGCGCTGGCCTGGTTCTTCAATCCGAAAAAGGGGTTCTACAGCCATTCCGGCGGCACGGGAGGCTACAGCTCGACGGCTGCGTTCAGTCCGGCTGAGGATCGAGCGATCGTGGTGCTCTACAATCGCGACAACACAGATCCCGCAGCGTCACCGTTGGCCGAGCGCGTAGCGGAAAACATTGCTGAGCTGATGTCAGGAAAGCCGTCGATTCCGTTGGATTTCATTTCGGAGGATGAACGTCTCGTGCTGGTTCCCTCGACTTTCACCGACAGCTCGATCCAGGGCCCTTACCATTGCACTCTTACTGCTTTTCCGTTGCCGGCCACGATCAAAGATCCTTTCAAGGCTGCCGCGACCGGCGATATTCATTCGGTTGCCGATGGCAAAGGGAAAATCTCCGACGGAACCTGGGTTCATCACATCCCGACTCTCGGACGCGATCTGATCTGCAAGCTGAAGATGGTGTCTGGCAGCTACTCTGTTACGCCAGACGGAACCGGCACAGAACGTAGCTCATGGAAACTGGTGACCGAAGAATCGCCGCGCGGATGCTTTCAGTTCTTCTCGCCGGCGCGGCCGCCAGTCACGACCGACTCGGAGGTGATCATGGCGGATCCCGCCGGCAAGACCTTCTACTCGACTTCCATCAATCGTTTCGCAGTGCTGAGCAGCGTGTGCCAGAGCGAAACGCCGCACTGACCATCGATGAGGGTTTGCGCATGCGTGGGCGACGGCGCACAATTCCAATCGCGACGCCCTACACTCTCAGTTCCGTGCAACGGCGCCCAGGCGAGGTGACGGCAATGAGCGAAGCCAAGCGGGAATCCAAAGGTCCGGTGCGCGGATATTTCTTCGACAAGTCCGTGGTTGTGACCGGCGCGTCGAGCGGTATCGGCCACGACGTCGCGCTCGCGTTTGGCGAGCAAGGCGCGCAAGTGGCGCTACTCGCACGCCGACGCGTTCAGCTCGAAGAACTCGCGCACAAAATCAACAAGGCGGGCGGCAAGGCGCTCGCACTCGATTGCGACGTGACCGATCGCGCGCGCGTGTTCTGGGCTGTGGATCTGGTCAAAGAGGCCTTCGGCAAGGTCGACATCCTGATCAACTCGGCAGGCCTGCTAATCGCGGAAACAGTCGAGCAGATGCGCCCCGAAGATCTCGAGAAAATGATGGCGGTGAACGTCTTCGGCGCGCTCAACGCGATGCAGGCGGTGCTGCCCGCGATGCGCAAAGCCAAGTCGGGGAACATCGTAAATATCTCGTCACTGGCGGGACGTCGAGGAGTCAGCCCGCTCGGCGGCTACAGCTCGACCAAGTTCGCGCTGGTCGGAATGACGGAAGCGCTGCGCGTCGAGCTGTTCAACACCGGAATAAAAGTCTCGCTGGTGATGCCGGGCGTGATCGACACGCCGATGGCGCGTAACGCGCTCAAGCACGATACGCTGAAGGGCGTATCCGCGATGATGGCGATGCCGGCGCGATGGGTGACGTGGGCGGTGCTCGCTGCGGCCGCATTCGGGCTGACGGAAGTGGACGTCCCTCCCGGCGCCGCAGTCGCCGAAAAACTCGCATCGCTATTCCCCGGCGTCACCGACGCACTGCTGAGCGTCGGCACTCGAGTCATGCAGGGCGCAGCAACGTTCATGGCCGGCGGCGCCAAAGCGGAACAGAAGGCCAAACCCTAGCTGTGCCGAGAAGTGAGTGCGTTTTGGATGCAACTAGGGGCGACAGTAACTGGATCCCTCTACGTCACTCTCTGGTTGAAAGTCGCAGAAACACCACCTAACGGCAGTGCTTCGGTGGCGGCTCTTCAATTAGCCCTGGCATTTGCTGTTTTGTTTCTGGCCGTGGCCGCACTTGCCAGCCTTTCCGAATTGGGTTCGAAGATCAACATCTGGTTTTTTGTTGTTGGGACTGCGATAGGAGTAGTAAGAGACGCTTTGACAGATACAAAAAATGACCGAAACTTGTTTCCGATTGAAGTCGTCTTCTGGTGTGCGCTGTTTGCGATGGCAATGGGATTCGGAAAGGAACTCGGAGCTTGGTGGAAGAAGAAGGCGAAAAGATCTGTAGAAGAGGAGCGATAGGCTCAGATCCCTTTTTTACGTCGCCAAGGCGAAGCGTGAAAAGCAAGTCTTAGGTGTGTAGTAAAACCCTACATAAAGTATGGCTTCGACATTTCGTCGAATCGGCCGTACATCAGCCAGACCTTTACGTTGAATGCGTGCGGATGCTCGACTGGCTCGCGGCCGACCGTCTTCAGTCCGAGCTGTTTGTACATCTCGTAAAGCGGCTCGATCGGATTCGTGATCAGCAACTTGGGACGTCGCGAGAAAACGAACAGGCGCGCGGTATCCGACATCATCTTGACCAGGCCCTTGCCCTGGTAATTCGGGTCGATCACCATACCGCCGAATTCGAACACTTCCGACGCGAGCATCCCTTTGAACAACTGCGCAGGATAGAGATGGCCGAGCGTCAGCGGCGCGTCCGCGAGGCATCGCGCCCAGAACGCACCGATCAGGGGAGGACGGCGACGCTCGCTGCCCTGCACATTGTAGAGGCCAAAATGAATCGCGAGCGGCCATAGCAGCACGTGCACGCGTTTTTCCTGCACGTTGAGCATCTTCCACGTCCGTTTGTGAAGCGCGGCAAGCTCGCGCAGACCCAAGGGAGTGCCTATAGGACGAACCTCGAGTCGCGCTTCAAGCGAAGAATGCGTCGGAGGTCGCAGTGGGGGAGAACGAGGCTCGCGCTTGGGTTTTTCTGATGGAGGCTTTTCTTCGGCGGGCGGTTCGGCTGGCGTCTCGCCTGGATTGGCCGGATCCTGGGGATCAGGCGTCTGCGCCGAGAGCATCGCCTCGATCGGATCGTCGCTTTTCTCGACCGCCATCAGTGAACCCCGCCGCGCCGCCGCACTTCCTGCGACGCGATTTCACCCCCACCCAACTTAATGCCGTCCCGCGGGACAGCTCATCCACACGCCATGAGACGTGCGCCCGCCGCTAAAGCGGCACGGCGCCAACCACCACTGGCTCACTGGTGACAATAGTAAGGAATTGAAGGACAAAACGAAACACTGTTATGTACCAAATTCGTGATTTCTTTACGTTGCGGCAAAGCAAAAGGGCGCCCCCTTGGGACGCCCTTCTGGCCGAACTTCTAGTTGCTCTCGAACTAGCCGATCTTTATCGCATGACTAACCGATCTTCGCGTAGACCGACTTGATCTGCGTGTACAGATCGATTGCGTACTTGCCCAGTTCGCGGCCGAAGCCCGACTGCTTGTAGCCGCCGAACGGCGACATCGGATCGATCTGGCCGTAGGTGTTAATCCAGACCGTGCCGGCCTTCAGCTTGCGCGCGACTCCGAGCGCGCGGTTGATGTCCTTGGTCCACACTGCGGCGGCCAGGCCGTAGGTGGTGTCGTTGCCCTGGACGACGACGTCATTCTCGTCCTTGAACTTGATCGCCGAGGCGACGGGGCCAAAGATTTCTTCGCGCGCGATCTTCATCTGGTTGTTCACGCCGGTGAATACCGTCGGCTGGATAAAGTAGCCGGCTTCCTGCTTGCCCGGCTCGCCACCTGTCTTCGCGGTCGCACCTTCGGCCTTGCCGGTCTTCA
>DATMLZ010000044.1:0-2479 GCA_035569955.1 Candidatus Acidiferrum sp. | reverse complement strand
CCGCCCGGCGCATCTGGTACAAGACCATGCGCGATCGCTTCGGAGCCAAGAACGCGCGGTCCTGGGCGTTGCGCTTCCACACGCAAACGGCGGGCTGCTCGTTGACCGCGCAGCAACCCTACAATAACGTGGTACGCACGGCCTTGCAGGCGCTGGCCGCGGTTCTTGGCGGCACTCAATCGCTGCACACTAATTCCCTCGACGAAGCGTGGGCGCTGCCTACCGAATTCGCCGCGACGATCGCGCTTCGCACGCAGCAAATCATCGCGCATGAGAGCGGCGTCACGAATACGGCCGACCCGCTCGGCGGCTCGTATTTTGTCGAAGCGCTTACCGACGAAGTGGAGCGCGGCGCTTGGGATTACATCGAGAAGATCGACGCGCTTGGCGGCATGGTGGCGGCGATCGAGCGCTCGTATCCGCAGCGGGAAATCGCCGAGGCGTCGTACCGGTATCAAATGGCGGTCGACCGCAAGGAAAAAATCATTGTCGGCGTGAATGACTACGTCACTCTCGAAAAACCGATCGACATTTTGCAGATCGATGAGACCGTCGCGCACCGGCAAGCGGAGCGCCTTCGTAAATTGCGGACGGAACGCTCGAATGACGAAGTCGAACGCCGGTTGAGCGCCTTGCGCAAAGCCGCGGCCGGCAGCGAAAACCTTATGCCGTACCTGTACGAAGCCGTGAAAGCCTACGCCACCCTGGGCGAGATTTGCGAAGCCATGCGCACCGTCTTCGGCGTCTACGAAGAAGTCGCCATCACATAGCACCCTGTACTTGCTCGGTCCGGTTTTCTCTGTGCCCTCCGGTTTTTCTCGGTGTCCTCTGTGGTAAATTCCCGTGCGTTGGCGATGCCTAATAACGCACTCCCGTCTGCCATCATCGGAGCCGCAATCGAGGTTCATAAGACTCTCGGCCCGGGACTTCTGGAATCTGCCTACGAAGAATGCCTTGCTCGAGAATTCGTCTTGCGAACGATCCCATTCGAGAGGCAAAAGCCGCTTCCCGTCGTCTACAAGGACGTCAAACTCGAGTGCGGCTACAGACTCGACTTTCTCGTGGGCAGTACGGTGATCGTAGAGCTCAAGGCCATCGAATCCATCGCGCCGGTACACGAGGCGATCGTCCTGACGTACCTCAGACTTTCTGGTTGCAGGCTTGGTCTGCTTATAAACTTCAACGTAGCGATCCTGAAGGATGGAATTCGGCGATATGTGCTCTAGAGGTTTGTCCTTAAATGCTGAAACACAGAGGACACGGAGAAAAACTGGAGCACACAGAGAAAAGCGGCAAGCGATAGTCGAGGAGCCACCGGCAATGACGATTCGAAGCAACATGATGCGTGACGCGCGAGCGGTCCTCACGATATTTGCGGCGGTCTGGGTGGTGGCGCCAGCCGCGGGAGCGAGCATGGGCAAAAGCGGGTTCGTTACGGCGAGCGATGGAGTGAAAATTCACTACGTTGAGGCAGGGCGGCCGAAGACCACCGGCGGCGTTCAGCCGTCGATACTGTTCGTTCCCGGCTGGACCATGCCTGCGTGGATCTGGCAGCAGCAGATCGACCACTTCGCCGCGAACTATCGTGTCGTCGCAATTGATCCGCGCTGCCAGGGTGAATCTTCGCAGACCGCTGAGGGCCTTTATCCCGCGCAGATGGCGCGTGACATCAAAGCTGTGGTCGATCAGTTGCACCTTGGGCCGGTGGTGCTCGTTGGCTGGTCGATGGCGGTGGTCGAGACGCTGTCTTACGTGGATCAATTTGGCACGCGCGGCGTTTCCGGTTTGGTTTTTGTCGACGAGCTTGCCGGCGGGTTCGCGCCCGGTGAATCCGAACAGGATTTTTCTCTGCTGAAAGGCCTTCTCGAAGATCGCAAGAACACCGCCGACTACTTCGTGCGGAAGATCCAGTTTCATAAGCCGCAGCCGGAGGAATACATTCAGCGAGTGATTCAGGCCTCGCTCGGCGTTCCGACGGCGTCGGCGGTGGCGCTGCTCGTCGGGCGTTACGCCGCCGATTACCGCGCGGTGTTGCCGAAAATCGACAAACCCACTCTTGTCTGCGCCGCGAAAGGCTTCTACTTCGATCGCGTCGTCGATATGCAGAAGCAGATTCGAGGCTCGAAGCTCGAAGTGTTCGAAGGCGCGGGCCACGCGCTTTTTGTCGATAATCCCGAGCAGTTCAACTCGGCGCTGGACAGTTTTCTTTCCAGCCTGAAGTAGCGTTAACGACCCATTCCTGGAACTTTGATATCCTCAAACCCCCGGTTTCCGGGCTTTCTCTGTGCTCTCTAGTCTTTCTCTGTGCGCTCTGTGGTAAATTCGCTGTCGCAAGATGCCTGGGCAAAGCTCGCCGTACACAGGCGTCCGATTCGATGCCAGAAAAGAAAATTCGCGTACTGATTGCCAAGCCGGGCCTTGACGGCCACGACCGCGGCGCAAAAATCATCGCTCGCGCCTTGCGCGACGCCGGCATGGA
>DATMLZ010000043.1:0-2051 GCA_035569955.1 Candidatus Acidiferrum sp. | reverse complement strand
CCGCGTCCCTGGGAAGTTCGGCACCTCTTGGAGCCGATCTGTCGCGAGGGACGCCTGCCGGGCATGGGGAACGAGGTCGAATATCGCAAGTTCGCCGAGCGGGCCGGCTTCACGGTCGAGGCATTCGAGGATCTGAGCCTTGGCGTGCGGCGGACCTGGGGCGTTTGCGCAGCGCGGCTTGCGCGCAAGCTGATCGTGGACCGGAGTTATCGCCGGTTCCTGCGCGATGCGCGGGCCGGCAATCGCATCTTTGCGCTGACGCTGCTGCGTATCTGGGCGGCCTACCAAACCGGTTCGATGCGCTACGGCCTCCTGGTCGCACGTAACTCGACCCCGGCGGTCCGTGTTCCTGTCGGAAATCAAACTCGCACATACAGATGATGAAGTCCGCCAGGAAAAGGCGCAGGCAAAATGCGACAAACGTCACCGTAGACGGCGTCGCGGTCACGAATGATGTATCGCGGCCCTACTTTCCAACCATAGGCCTCGGTGAGCTGGTGCGAAATGCCGCCAGCCGCTCAAGGACGCGCGATGAGCAACGGCTGCACGTTTTCGCCGCCCGTCATCAGGGGATTCGACGGATCGAAGCGCTCGCGCAGTTCTCGCTTTTTGACGAGCGCGCGCGCAACAACAAAGGCGTCCTTCAGGCTCCTGGCTTGCCGGAGTGCGACATTGAAAAAGGCGTTGCCGAAATACGTCCACTTGGCTTTGTCCCGGCAGCCGAACGACGGATGGTCGGCATCTGCCGCCGTGATTACCAGCGTATCGGGGTTCGCGAGACGAGGAATAAAGATCCCGGAATAGCAGGCCGAGATGACCACCACCTTATATCGCATGGCGGTCCGCGCCAGCATCTCGGCGAGATTAGACGGCGTGAGGGTTTGCGTGAGCCGCCCCGCTTTGACTGCAAGGCCGGCGCGGGAGCCGTGGGAGGTGAGAATCAAAAACAGAATGTCGTTGTCGGCGTCCATCCTGTTGGCGGCCGCGTGCAAGGACATGGCCAGACCTTCAATCGTTGCACCTCCGCCTTTCTTCGAATTGTATTGCACATTAATCGGGCCGTTCCCAAAACGGCCCGCTACGACCTGGGCTGCGCCGGTCGCCTCGCTTCTAAACACGCCTTGATCGCCGAAAAGGCCGAAGGACACCACGCTCACCTTGCGCGCATCCTCAACGGCGTGCACCGTCGAAACCGACGGCGGGACGGTCAACACAAAAGCGAGGAGCGGCGCGCCGAGCCGGCTGGTCCAACGTGGATGCACAGCTTTTTCTTTCAACAGGTCACGTGAAAGAGCCCGATCTTCCTGGCGTGCGATCGGTTGAACATCCGGATCGCCTCGGGTGTCGGCTTCAAAAGGACCACGCAACCCTTTCTTTCGAAATAGGCTTCAGCTTCCGGTGATAGGTGCACGTTGCCCATCTGACCCGAACCGATGACGACCTGGTCGCACCCCTTCTCGAAGAGAAATTTCGCCTCGTCTTTTGAAAGCACGTGCGAGGTACCATAGAGCTTCTTTGATAGCTTCTTTTTCCGCTTTAGAACTTCGCCGGATAGGCTAACGACTACGTCGTGCTGATACGTCGTTCCGTCAATCGTAATCGTGCCAAATGTGGTGCTCTCGATCTTCATCGCGACCTCCTGATCAAACTCCCGCTCCAACATGCAGCAGTGAGGCGTATCGACGCCGCATTGTCCTCGCTCAGAGCGTTCCAGTTGCGGATTGGGGCGAAGGTGCTGCAACCCTTCAAATTGCAGATCGTAGGCCCTATCATAGGTCCGTCTGAATTCGTCGAACAGGCAATTCTGGGGAATGGTGGTCTTGGAGATCGGCTGAACTTTACCGAGGGTTCTGCGTCCGGTCGGAAAGCCTATCATCCCTCCGGTGGCTCCTTGTCCGACCGAAAGCGTCCAAGCGCACGGAAGAAGTTCACGGGAGACGCCAGATGCCGCTGCCAGGCAGAGTTATCGCTGCGCCGCCGGGAGTGCACGGGTTCGATGCCAACTCGGTACTCGATCGCCGCATTTGCGAACTCGCGAAAGCAAGGGGGTT
>DATMLZ010000042.1:0-2473 GCA_035569955.1 Candidatus Acidiferrum sp. | reverse complement strand
CTCGTTATCTACCTCATGCTATGGGATGCGGCCGACGGATCTCCGCCGACTGGCTTGCGATTGGTTGCCGCCGGTGTGCTGATAGTGCTGCTCGCACTTCTACAGCAGGCGATGGTCTTTTTCGTCGGCGCCGGCGCGATCACACCATTCAATCCGTTCGTCGCGCCCGAAGCTGACTGAATTTTCGCGCAGCGCGTAGCTATCGAATACACGCTTCATCGGAGTGTGGAGTGAGTATCTAATTGATATATCGCGGCTGGGCGATGATGCTCGAGCTCAATATTCACTTGATAGTACCGCACACGCGATAGCGCTCCGGCCGAGACTCGCCGAGGGCGGACGGAATCGGCTAAACTCGCGGCATGGTTCAGGCGGTTCGCAAGGTGTTCGCAGCCGACGCGGATAACTACGATCGCGCGCGTCGCAAACTGGTTCCGTGCTTCGACGATTTCTATCGCACAGCGCTCGAACTGTTGCCCTTCGGGGCTGACGATCGTTTCGAATTGCTCGATCTCGGCGCCGGCACGGGACTCTTGTCGGCGATGATCGCCGAGGCGTTCCCGAATGCTCGGCTCACGCTGTTCGATCTGACGCCCGAGATGCTGACGATCGCGCGCCAGCGGCTGAAGCCGCTCGGCAAACGCGTGAAGTTCGTGACAGCCGATTTCGCGAAAACTGCGCCCTCCAAACCATACGACGCCGTCGTGTCAGCGCTGGCTATCCATCATTTGCCCGACAGCGGCAAGCGGCATCTCTTCGCCGATATCTTCAAGTACCTGACGCCTGGCGGAGTTTTCATCAACGCCGATCAGGTGGCGGGCGAAGGCGCCGCGATCGACGAACGCGCGCGCCAGATGTGGATAAAACGCGCGCGCGAACTCAAGGTCGGCGAACGCGATCTCAACGCGGCGCTGGTGCGAATGAAGCAGGACATGCCCGCGACCGTCGGTCAGCAGCTCGGGTGGCTGCGCGAAGCGGGATTCGTCGAAGTGTCCTGCTCATATCGCAATCTGATCTTCGCGGTATTGTCGGGAACTAAGCCCGCCAACATTCGCGAAACGCGCTCCGACGCGCCGCTCCAGTAGACGGCTGGTTCACCGAGGGCTGACCAACACAACCTGTGTCGTCTCGGCAAAGGCGTCCGGCAGCGGTTCAACTTCGGAGGCAGTGTGCAGCGTCGCAGCGGGATTCGTGGATGCGACTACGACCGGTGGTGGGAGCGCGTTCGGCGACGGCGTCAATCCTCCGACTTGCACTCCCAATTCCGGCACTGCGAAGGTGCACTCCGGCGGTGACTGCTGAACGCGCACGAGCTTGCGAGTAGCACCGGGCAGCACTCAGAAACCTCTGCGACTCCGCGCCAACGAAATCAGGGCCGCAAGCTGATTTCCGCAAGTGGCGCGTTAGCCGGAACGCGCACGGATGGCGGTCCCGGTTTTTCTTGCCTGGATTGCCTCCGCACGTGGAGAGTCCGTACTTCGGACGTCGGGTTGATCGTGATGAAGCGCCAGTTGGTCGATTAACACCGCAACCTTTTTGGCTGGCGCCAGACTCTCCCGCGCGATTGTTCCCCTTCCCTCAAGGGAAGGGGCTAGGGGTTAGGCTGCCAGCGCATCGCTATGGCGCGGTGCAGTCGCCGCCGGTGCTGTGAACTTTCGCAGTGCTGCCGTTGACGGGAGCGGAACAGGTCGGCGTCGCATCGTCGAAGCCGTCCGCGGTTCCCCCGTTGGTGGCGGTTGCTTGCGCAAAGCCGCCGGCTTCACATCCTGCGAAGGCCGTGGAATTTGTTCCAATGGCCTTTCCACTGGCGTGGCACTTCCCGAACGCGGTCGCCTGGCCATTGGCACTCATTCCGTTCGCCAAGGCGCTTGCTTTGCCTTGCTTGTCAACATCGGATTCCGAAAAACTGTGGGCGCCGGTCGCCTTCGCCGACGACTTACCAGTTCCATCCTCCGATACGGCTTCGCAATGGCTTCCATCCGTACCGTCGTGGAAGACGTCGGTGTGGCCCTTTTTGGCTTTGCACACGAGCGTTTTGGCGTGGGCCAACACCGGCGCGATTGCGAAGAGCATCGCGATTGCCGACACGATCACCGCTTTGCGTGATTTCATGAATCCTCCCGCCCCGTTTCGAGTGGCGCGACTATAGCAGCGTGGCGCGCAATTGTGCCAATCCTCCGTCACCTAGGATATAAGGCGAAGGGCTGTCTCTAGGAGCGGCTTCGTGTTTCGAGGCCCGCTTTTATCGCTGATGCGCGGCGTTACTGGATTACGAGCGGAGTTGCCGTCGGCGCTGGCGCGGGGGCGGGCGCGGCGGCCTTGGGCGGGTTGCGGATTTTGTCGAACGCGCTCTTGTTGGCGGTGGCGAGTTGACCCACGGCTACGAGGATTCGTCCCGACATCTCGTCGGCCGCATCTTTGCCGACCCGGAACACCGACGAGTCTTCGTAAACTTCGCCCGGTAATTGATCCG
>DATMLZ010000041.1:0-2247 GCA_035569955.1 Candidatus Acidiferrum sp. | reverse complement strand
GCCCTCGTGGCATCCGCCTTCGTAGACCATATTCGGTTTGTCGGCGTTCTTGCGTAGCTCCTGCACGAACGTGAAGGGCTTGACCCACGTTGTCGGGTCCTCTGCGGTCGTAGTGATCTGCAGTGTTTTGGCATCGATGCGTTTGTAGCGCTCGATCAAGTGGAGGTTTTCGCGCGAGCCGCGGAACTCGGTCTCCTGGCTGAAATTGGCGACGTCGACCACCAGCGTATCGCCTTCCCAGCGCGCGATCGAATCGCCCCAGTATTGGTGAATGTTCTTGGGCAGATGCTGCCGGTTCGTGATGGGGATCGGGCGGTTGAAGCCAGTGCCCTGACCGATGTCGTAATAGATGTCGACCGAATCGGGACTTTCCACGATGCGCATCACGCCGCCGAAATTGCCGTAGGGTCGGCCGTCCGGCGTCAAAATCCCTGCCGGGAGAATCACAGGGAGTCCATTCAGCAGACAGCGCTCGACGCTGCTGCGGTCCTCAGGACCATCCGAGCGATTCATGCGCTCGAGGTTGTAATCTGGCGGCGGCGCGTTTCGCAGCGGCGAAATCGGTCCCGGCTTGCCACCCGAAGTGCCCTGCAGGAGCGCCTCGAGGTACTCGCGCCTCTTGGTGATTCGCGCCTGCGCCTCCGGAGTGTAGGCAGGCATCTTGCCATCGGCCGGGTCGATAATCATCGACGTGCGGCGGCCTACTTCCGTCGGCTTATCGCCGAACCAGTGCTCGTTATAGGCACGTGCAACGTCCTTTTCCGTGCCGCGAATGTCCTTGCCGTTGCTTTCGCGGCTGTCTCGCCCCGGAAGCGCGTCGCGCCTGAGCAGCTCATCTTCGGCTTTCTGGTGCTCGGCTTCGGTCATGAATTCCCGATTGCCAAACTGTGCCGGGCGCTGGAATGGGACGACCGTCGTATTGCTCCAGGTGCCTTGCAGGTCTGGAGCGCCCCACGGCGTCTTTAAGGTGGTCGCAGCCGATGGAGTATTCGAAGCCGTTTGGCCGATAACTTTCGTGCTCGTGAAGCCCACGGCGATCAGTATCGCGGCGCTCAGTGCGATCGCAAACCAATGCGAGCGTGCTCGAATTCTCACGGCGGCCCTCCTACACGAAGCAGGCCGATGGTAGCACTGGTTTGTCGCGTCGCGCCACCTGAGGCGATTCGAACTTGATCCTTGTTTGAGTCCCAACCTGCCTTGAGCCTCAACCTGGCGAACTTACTTGCCATAGCTTCCCGGCATCTAAAAACTGCGGTTGTCCTCGTGCTGAATATGCCGGAGTCGCTTGATAAGGGTACGAATTTGGCTGAGACGCGACAAAGATCGCGAGCTGCTAAAAAGCGCTGGGGAAAATCTCCGTGGACGATCGATTTTCATCCGTCATCGCCCGCTCTTCCCGAGGAAGTCGATTTCGCCGTAATCGGCGGCGGATTTACAGGCCTCGCAGCCGCGGCCTGGCTGCGTCATTTGGCGCCGGATAAAACCGTAAGCGTATTCGAAGCGGAGCAAATCGGCGCCGGCGCCAGCGGCAATACCGGCGGCATGGTCTTGTCGGAAACCTCGGCAGGTGATCTTCCGGGGCTGGGCGATGTTTTGGGCGGCTTTGGCCAGACGATCGCAGAACTCGGAGTGAAGTGCGATTTCGACCTTCGTGGGGCGTGGGAAATTGGGCGACGCGGTGCGCGCCCAGACTCGCCGATTTCCTGGTCCGATTCCGGCGCGCTGCGCGTCGTTGCTGAGGTTGCGGGAGGAACGGTTGACGCTGGCAAGCTCATTAGCCAACTGGCGGGCACAGCCGATCGTCTAGGCGCGCAAATTCATGAAAACACGCGGGTCAACGAGATCGCTTTTCAAGATCGGCTATGCCTGACGGTGGGCACGAAGCAGATTCGCGCCGAAAACGCCCTGATCGCCACGAATGCGCTGTCGCTCGAACTGAATGGGCTCGTTGGCCGTGCTGAGCCGAAGTTCACGCTGGCGGTCGCAACCGAGCCTCTAACGCGGGCCCAGCTCCAAGAGATCGGGTTGGTGTCGGGAAGGTCCTTCTATACCGTCGATCTTCCCTATCTTTGGGGACGGATGCTGCCCTCTGGCGGAATCATTTTTGGAGGCGGTCTGATCGGCGTGGAGAATTGGCGCGAACTCTACGAGATCGACATCGACTCGGGCGAGGCGGCCGAACTCATCGCCCGGCTTGAGCGGCGAGTGCGCGGACTGCATCCGGCTCTGAAATCAGTTGGATTCACA
>DATMLZ010000040.1:0-17227 GCA_035569955.1 Candidatus Acidiferrum sp. | reverse complement strand
GCCGGCCGCCGATCGTGCATTTCGCCGCGGACCATTTGGGCCGCGTGTCGGTGGTCATAATGGCGCGGGCAAATTGTGTGAACGTCACTGCATCGGAAGCGCGAGACTTCACAAGCGCGGGGAGGGCAGCGAGAATTTTTTCATAGCGAAATTCGCCGCCGATCACGCCCGTCGAGCAGACCATCGCTTCGCTCGGGTCCATGCCCTCGAGTTCTTTTGCGAGGGCCGCCGCCGTGGCGCGGGAAGCCGGGCGCCCGTCTTTTTCCGTGCAGCAATTCGCATTTGCCGAGTTGACGACGACCGCGCGCATCCGGCCTTTGGTCTTCTTCAGGTGTTCGCGCGAAATCAGTACGGGCGCGGCGACGACCTGGTTGGTCGTAAAGAGCGCCGCGGCAGACGCCGGCGTTTCGCTCACCACAATACCGAGGTCGAGCTTTGCCCTTTTGAGGCCACAGTGGACCGCCCCAAAGGTGAATCCAAGTGGAACCTGAGAGTCAGAAAGATAAGGATTCATGATGTGTAGGCGAGCGCTCCGCTTGGGCAATTCGCGCGTGGTGATTTCGGTGCGCTCATGGGTTCTCCTCAAGTAGCGACACGCGCCGTTCGAAATCCGCAAGCGCCGAGCGAACGGCCCCGGGAGCCGTTCCGCCAGGCGTCGATTTGCGAGCCAGCGCGGCATCAACTGTGAGCACCGTCGCAAGATCGCGCCCAAACGCGGGCGAGAATTCCTTCAGCCGCTCGATCGGTAATTCGCGTATCGACGTTCCTTCTTTTTCGGCAGCCCGCAGAGCCTTGCCCACGATTTCGTGCGCCTCGCGAAACGGCACGCCGAATGCGACCAGATAGTCGGCCACCTCGGTGGCGACAAGACCCGGATCTTGCGCCGCTTCGCGAAGCTTGTCCTCGCGGAATTTGGTGGCGGCAAGAGCATTTGCGGCGATCTGCGTCGTCGCAAGAGTCTGATCGTGTGCGTCAAACAGCGGCGCCTTGTCTTCCTGCAAGTCGCGCTGATAGCTTGTCGGCAGACCTTTGCACGTCGTCAGCAGGGCCAGAAGCGACCCATAGATACGACCGGTTTTCCCGCGGATCAACTCCCACGCATCCGGATTTTTCTTTTGCGGCATCAGGCTGCTGCCGGTCGAATATTCGTCCGGCAACTCGATGAACGCGAATTCCGGCGACGCGAATAGAACCATGTCCTCCGAGAGCCGCGACAGATGCATGGCGACCGTGGAGACAGCAAAAAGATATTCGAGCGCGAAATCGCGGTCGCTTACCGCATCGAGGCTGTTGGCTGTGATCTCGGAGAACCCCAAATCGTCGGCGAGCGCCTTGCGGTCGAGCGGAAACGCGCATCCAGCGAGCGCGCCTGAGCCGAGGGGGCAATAGTCGGCGCGTTCACCAGCTTTCAAGAGCCGATCGGCGTCGCGAAGGAACGCTTCGCCGTGTGCCAGCAGCCAATGCGAAAGCAGCAGCGGCTGCGCGTGCTGCATGTGCGTCGTACCCGGCATCGGGACGCGCAGATTCGCCTGTGCCTGCGCAGCTACCGAACGCACCATCACGCCGAGCGCGCTCCGCATCTGGTGCACGGACTGTTTCACGTACATCCGAAATTCAGTTGCCACCATCTCGTTGCGGCTGCGGCCGGTGTGCAGCTTTGCTCCGAGCGAGCCGAGCTTTTCGATCAGCGCCGTCTCTGCGAAATGATGAACGTCTTCCGCGTTTGACGAATTCAGCCATGCGTGGTCGATCTGCGAGCGGTCCGCGATTTCCTTGAGCGCCTTGACGATCTTTTCGGCTTCTTCGTCTGAGAGAATGCCGGCTTTGGCCAGCGCACGCGCCCAGGCGCGATCGAGCGCCAATTCCTGAGGAAGGAATCGCCGGTCGAACTGCCACGAGCGCTCGAATTCATAGAAGGACGCATCCGGTCCGCGTTCGAACCGGCCGCCCCACATCTTGGTTTCGGCCATTAGGCTTTCGCCTCTTTCACCTGCGCATCGAGAGGTACGGTAATCGGCAGCGCGAAGAGATTGATGAACCCTTCGGCGTCTTTGGGGTTGTACCCGGTCATGGTGAAGCTGGCAAGTCCTGCGCGATAGAGCGAATAGGGCGAGACGCGCGACGACGCGGTCACATTACCCTTGAAGAGCGAGAGCTTCACCGATCCAGTGACGCGCTTTTGCGATTGCGTGAAGAAAGCGTCCAGCGACTCGCGCAACGGCGTAAACCACATGCCGTAATAGACCATCTCGGCATAACGCAGCGAGAGCATCTGCTGATAGTGGAGCGTTTCGCGGTCGAGCGTGAGCGATTCGAGCTCGCGGTGCGCGAAGATCAGCAGCGTCCCACCAGGGGTCTCGTACGCGCCGCGTGATTTCATGCCAACAAGCCGGTTTTCGACAATGTCTGTGCGTCCGACCCCGTTGGCGGCGGCGATTTCGTTGAGCTCATGAATGATCGCCAGCGGCGAGTGTTTCTTGCCATTCACAGAAACCGGAGTGCCGCCTTCAAAGCCGATTTCAACTTCGGTTGGCTTGTCCGGCGCCTTCGCCGGAGACGTGATCCATTGCCACATGGCCTCATCCGGGGCGTTCGCGGGATCTTCGAGCACCCCGCCTTCGTGACTCAGGTGCCAGATATTGCGATCGCGGCTATAGATGTTCTTTGTCGACTGTTCAATCGGAATGTTGTGCGATTGCGCGTAGGCAATTGCGTCCTCGCGCGAGTTGATTTTCCACTCGCGCCAGGGAGCGATGATCTTCAGTTCCGGACCGAGCGCCTTTGCCGCCAACTCAAAGCGCACCTGGTCGTTGCCCTTGCCCGTGCATCCGTGCGCCAACGAATCTGCCCCGACCTTTTTTGCGATTTCCACCTGACGCTTGGCCAGAAGCGGTCGCGCAAACGACGTGCCGAGCAGATATTTGTGCTCGTAGACGGCGCCCGCCCGCAACGTGGGCCAGATATAGTCGGTGACAAATTCCTCGCGCAGGTCCTCCACGTAGGCAGCGCTGGCGCCGGTTGCGAGAGCTTTCTTGCGGGCGGCCTCAAGATCTTCCTGCTGCCCGAGGTCGCCGATCATCGCGATCACGTCGCAATTGTTGTAGTTTTCCTTTAACCACGGGATGATGATGGAGGTATCGAGGCCTCCGGAATACGCGACAACAACTTTCTTCGCCACGACTTTCTCCTTATCCAAGCAGGCTGTGCAGAATTGCTTTCTGCACGTGCAGGCGGTTTTCCGCCTGATCGTAAACGATAGAACGCGAGGAATCGATCACGGCGCCGGTCACCTCAAGACCTCTGTGTGCCGGCAGGCAGTGCATGAATACGGCGTCCGGCGCGGCCAAAGCAAAGAGCGCCTCATTTATTTGATACGAGACAAACGCCGTCTCGCGCGTCGCCGCTTCACCTTCCTGGCCCATGCTGGCCCACACATCGGTATAGACGGCTTGCGTACCGCTCACCGCGTCTTCGGGCGAAATCATCACTTCGATTCTGCCGCCGGTAATCTCCGCAATACGCTGCGCATGAGAGACGATTGCAGCTTCCGGCTCATAACCCTCGGGCGTTGCGACCCGCATGAAGGCCCCGGTTTGTGCGGCGGCCATCATCAGCGAATGGCACATGTTGTTGCCATCGCCCACGTAGCTGATCTGCAGCCCGCGCAGGCCGCCGAAGCGCTCTTCGAGCGTAAAAAAATCAGCCAAAGCCTGGCAGGGATGGTATTTGTCTGAAAGCGCGTTGATGACCGGTATGTTTGCGTTCTTCGCCAAGTCATCCAGCGTTTTCTGCGCAAAAACACGCGCCACGATTCCCTGCACCCAGCGCTCGAGATTTCGCGCTATATCGCGGACCGGCTCGCGCTGGCCAAGCCGCGCCTCTGTGTGGTCGAGAAACGTGCTGTAGCCGCCGAGTTGCGCGATCGCCACTTCAAACGTGACTCGCGTCCGCAGCGAGGGCTTTTCGAAAATCAACACGAGCGACTTCCCATCGAGCGTGCCGCGATAGCGCTCGGGATGTCCCTTGACGTCGGCCGCGAGCCGCAGGAAATCCTGCACTTGCGCTGCGCTCCATTCGACGCCGGTCAGCAAGTCGCCCTTCAGAGACAGCGAAACTGCTCCCGTTTTGCTCATCGTGTAGCCGCCATGGAGGCGGGCTGCTGCGCGGACGCTGCGTTCAAAGCCGGTTGAGCCGTTCTTTTCGCTGCTTTGGCGCCGCGCGCGAGTACGCGCTCGAACTTCTTGAGGAACTCGGCCACATCCTGCTTCTTGACGATAAAGGGTGGCAAAAGCCGCAGGACGTGTTCGTGCGTGCAGTTGATCAGTAGACCCGCCCGCAACGCTTCTTCGACGAACGGATTCCCCTCGACCGAAAGATCGACGCCCACGATCAAGCCTTCGCCGCGCACTTCACGAATGAAGTCAAAACGCGAAGCGAGCATTTTGATCCCTTCGCTCAACTCGGCGCCACGCGTGCGTGCGTTTTCGACCAGACCCTCATCCTCGAAAACAGAGAGCAACTCAAGACCAACGGCGCAAATCAGCGGCCCCCCGGCGAAGGTCGAACCATGCAGGCCGGGAGTGAATGCAGCGGCGAACTGCTCGTTTGCCGCAACGGCCCCCAAAGGCAGGCCGCCCGCAAGCGGCTTGGCCATGGTGATCACGTCGGGCGGTGCGCCGGCGAATTTATGGCACGCGAAGCGCCGGCCCGTCCGGCCGAGGCCGCACTGAATTTCGTCGGCGATCAGCGCCGCATCGTGCTGCGTCGCGAGCGCACGAGCCCGCATCCAAAAGGCTTCACTCACCGAGTAGACGCCGCCCTCGCCCTGGATAGGCTCGATCACGATCGCGCAAACGCGGTCATCGAACTTCGCTTCAAGGTCGGCCACGTCGTTGAAGCGCACGAATTCCACACCGGGAACCAGCGGTTCGAACGGCGCACGATACTTTGGCGTGTGGGTAATCGAAAGCGCGCCAAACGTGCGTCCGTGAAAGGAATTCTCCAAAGCGAGAAGGCGCGTCTTTTGCGTCGGGCCGCCGGCGTTCTTCTGAGCGTAGGCGCGCGCCAGTTTCAGAGCGCCCTCGACGGCTTCGGCGCCGCTATTTGAAAAGAAAATCCGGTCAAGACCGGTCCACTCCGCGAGCCTTGCGGCAAGCGGCCCTTGATACGCGTTGTGAAACAGATTCGAAATATGTATCGCGCGCGCCGCTTCGCGCTGGATCACGCGAACGAGCCGGGGATGCGAAAAGCCGAGCGCGTTGACGGCGATACCGCCGAGAAAATCCAGATATACCTTGCCCTGCGCGTCATAGAGACGGCAGCCGCGGCCGTGTGTGAACACCATCGGCGGACGCCGGTAGGTGTTCATCATATGCTGCGAAAAGTCTGCGCGGATTTTCGCAGGCGACGCCGATTTTGCCGTCGACGATTTCTTTTTGGCAGCCATGTCGCTTACTCCGCCGCGCGTTGCGCGGCCTTTGCAACCCGCACCACGGGAAGCACTCGCGTGCCTTGATGAGATCTTGCGCCGTTTGCGGCCGAAAGCAGCGCACGCGGCTGTGTGCCGCCGACAATGCGGACTTCAGCCACTCCACCTGCCAATGCACGTTTTGCGGCTTCGAGTTTCAGAATCATGCCTCCGGAAACGACATGACGCCGGATGAGGTCTTCAAGCTCCGGTCCCTTCAATGACGAGACCACCTTGTCGCCGTCCATAACGCCGGCAACGTCGGTAAGATAAATGAGACGCTCGGCTTGAATGAACTCGGCGGCCGCAGCAGCCATGTGATCGGCGTTGATGTTGTAAAGCTCGCCGTTCGCTCCAAGGCCCATGCAGCTGGCGACCGGAACCACACCGGCGCGCCAGAGCGTGCGGATAAAGTCCACATTTACTTCCGTGAGGTATCCGACAAATCCGAGGCCGCCCTCGGTTTCCTCAATTTGCATCGGCTCGGCCAGGAAGCAGGTAGCGTCGGCCGCGCTGATGCCCACTGCTGGTTGACCCGCCAGAGAGATCGCGCCCGCGACGCGCTTATTGAGCAGGCCGGCGAAGACCATGATGGCCACGTCGCGCGTCTGGCGATCGGTGACGCGAAGTCCTCTCACGAATTCGCTCTTTATTCCCATCCTTGCGAGGGTCGCGGTGAAAATCTTTCCGCCGCCGTGAATGACCAGCAATTCATGCCCGGCGTGCGCAAGCTCCGCGATCTGCCGTGCGATGTCTTGGACGTGCTCGTCCTGCTCGAGGAGCGCGCCAGCGATCTTGATCACCATTCTCATAGAAGTCCTGCCGTTTCCGGATAACCGCACATTCCGTTCAAATTTTGCACCGCTTGACCGGCCGCGCCTTTGCCGAGATTGTCCAGGCAAGAGACGATCGCCAGCCTTTCGCCGGCGGCGTCGAGCGCAAACCCGATGTCGCAAAAATTCGTAAACGCCACGTGCTGCAATTCCGGCATCCCTCCGGCAGCCAGCACGCGCACGAACGGCTTGCCCGCGTAAAACTCGCGGTAGAGCGATTCGACGTCCGCCGCCTTGCGCGGCTCATTGAGCCACACATAGAGGGTCGAAAGAATACCGCGATCCACCGGCAACAGGTGCGTGGAAAATACAAAATCCTGCTGCGCGAGCCCGAGATGCTCGGAAACCTCCGGCGTGTGCCGGTGAGTGAAAAGACCGTAGGCGCGAAAATTTTCGTTCACTTCCACAAAATGCGTTTCTCGTTTCGCTTCCTTGCCGGCACCGGTTACGCCCGATTTGCAGTCGCAGACGATGCCACGTCCGCGATTCACCCAGTTGGCTTCGAGGATCGGCTTCAGGCCAAGAATCACCGAAGTCGGATAGCAGCCCGGGTTCGCCACCACGCGCGCTTTCGCCAGCGCGTTCCCGTAAAGCTCCGGCAGGCCGTAGACCGTTTCGCTCAGAATTTTCTCGTCCGGCGCAGACAGCTTGTACCATTTCGCGAAAGTCTCCGCTTCGCGAAAGCGAAACGCGCCGCTCAGATCGACGATCCGCAAGGAGGGGTTGGCAGCAAGCAGAGCCGGAACCATTTCGAGCGAAACCTCGTGCGGGGTCGAGAGAAAGACCAACTGCGCGCCGCTCGAGGCGACGGCCTCGACCGAAAGCGGCTTGCACGGAGCATCACCCCAGCCGCGAAGTTGCGGGAACACCTCGGAAAGGCAGCGCACGTCGCCGTGGCCCTCGCGCAAAAAGAACGTCGGCTTTTCGATTAGAGGGTGCCGCAGCAGGAGTTTCGCGAGCTCGAACCCAGCGTAGCCCGTCGCTCCGACTACTGCGACCCGTTGCGGGCCGCTCATCGGACCATTTCCTCCACGCGACGCTGAATCGTCTTGGCTCCGCCGCGCGACGAAGCAATGATCAGAACCGTGTCATCGCCGGCCAGCGTGCCGGCAATCTCCTTCCAGCGCTCGGCGTCGACCGCGGCAGCGAGCGGTTGCGCACCACCGGGCGGGGTTTTCAGCACGAGCATGTTCTGCGCCGGGCGAATATCGAGCAGAAATTCCTTCAAAGCGCGCGCCAAAGCGGGCAGCGGCGAAGTCTCTTCGATTGTCGCTGCCGAGAGCTGCCGGTAGCCGTCAGACGTTTTCACCAGCTGAAGCTCGCGCATGTCGCGCGAGAGTGTGGCTTGCGTCACGCGCACGCCAAGATGGCCAAGGCGGCGCCGTAGCTCGTCCTGGCTGCCCACGGGCTGGCCCGACACCAATTTCAAAATTTGTCCCTGCCGGAAACGTTTCTGGACGCCCATGGAGTTTAGCGATGTGCTTGAATATTCATCTCTTTGCATAATCATACAGCCAAGACAATGTGTGTCAAGGATTTATTGTACGTCGATGCAAAATTTGTGGGGCGAAGAAAAATTGCAGGAGCAAGAGGCAAACAACGAAGGAAAATCTTAACTCAGAACCAGCCGCTGCGATATGCAATCCACCAGCTGAGTATGCCGAGCGGGATCGTAGCGATCATTCCCCACCAAAAAGGCAGGACGACGTCGGCGAGGAGACCAAGAATCGTGAAGCTGGCCCAGAAGATCTTGTTTTGCACACTTCCATTCTAGTCCTCAAAAGCCGCGGCAGGCGGGAATCGCGAAATTGGACTGACGAAACGGTCATCGGCCGGGCATCAGAACCTGATCGGGAGGGGAATGGCGCAAAACATAAACCGTTCCGCGGTGGGCAGAATAAAATTGAGTGGAGATGTCTTCTCCATCAGGCCGTCGTTCGGTGGTGGTAATTTCTCGGTACGATCCCGTCATTTCAGGGCTTTTTCAATGGCGGCTTCCGCGACGGGGGCCATAAGGGCGTAGCCTTGCGCGTCGGGATGCAGGCCGTCGTTCGAGAGTCCGTCTTTCAGCATTCCGCTGGAATCGACGACGGCGGAGAAATAGTCAGCGTATATGGTGCCCGAAGTAGCGGCGTAGGTCTTCATCCACGAGTTAAGACGGAGGATATCGGCGAGCGGCCGGCCGACGGTTTGGATGCGATGTGGCGGAGTCGTACCGGCCGGAACACCTGGCCCTCCACGGCTCGGCGGCATCAACGTGTAGTCGCTGATCGGAGTGACCGAGCACAGGATAACTTTAATACCGTGCTTCTGCGCGAGCTCGGTAATCGCCATCAGATTCTCTTCGATCATCGTGATCGTTTCCGGGCCGGTGTTCTGCGCAATATCGTTCGTGCCGGCCAGAACAATCATTGCGCGCGGTTTGAGGTCGATCACATCCGGGAACATGCGGACGAGCATTTGCGGCGTGGTCTGTCCGCTGATGCCGCGGTTCACGTAAGGCTTGCCAGGGAAGGAATCGGCCAGCGGCCAGAAGTCAGTGATCGAGTCGCCGAGGAAAACGACGCGGTTCGCATCGGGGGGCTGCTTTTTCAGTTCATCATTGGCGGCGTGATAGCGGCCGAGTTGATTCCAGTCCTGCAGTTGATCGGAGAGAGATTTGGCGGTTCCGGCGAGGCAGCAGTTTGCGCGGGGAGGATTGTAGTCCTCGACGACTTGCGCGCTTGCCGAAAGGGCCGCGAGAAGAAACGAGCCGACAATCAGCGGCGCGCCGATCATGAGCTTCATCTTCATCCTCCAATATTCCCCAATCAACGTGTCGGGAACTAGGTGCGCGCTTGCGCGCGACGCTGCGCTTCGTCCAGCCTCGGCGGGCCTATCAGGTTTGTTTGCCGAGCTATTTTGAGCGCCTCGATCGCCGCGCCGCGTGAGCCGGCTGTATCCCCGTTGGGCATCACATGAATCGGAATATCGGCCTGTTCTTCCCGCTGATTCGGCATTCCTGCACGTACTTCGCGCAAGAACCAGTGCTGGAATTCCTCGGCGGTTTCAAGAGCGCCGCCGCCGATGATCAGAGCGTCCGGGTCGAACGTATTGATCATCTGATCGAAGAAGATTCCCAACGCCCGCGCCTGTACACGGAAGATTTCCATGCAGAGCGGGTCGCCGCGCTCAGCCATACCGCGAACGAGCTTGGCCCCGCGATTCGGCTCGACGCGGGCGAGTTCGTGACCCGGATTCTGCGCCAGGAAGAACGGGAGAATCGTCCGCTCGATCGCGGTCAGCGAGCAGAGCGATTCGAGATCGCCGGGTCGGCCGCAATTGCAGAGCGGCTTCATGTCCTCAATGCCGGCGATCGCTTGAAATGGAATCATGACGTGGCCGAGCTCGCCGCCGAATCCGTTGCGGCCCTCTATGACATTGTCTGCGACGATCACACCGCCGCCGAGACCCGTACCGATGATGGCAGAGACCGAGGTCTTGCCGCTGTGTGCGCCGAAAATTGAGAAATGGCCCCAGAGGGCGGCCGCGTTGCCGTCATTCAGATAGGTGACGGGTATACCGAGCTTGCTGGCCAGGCCGCGAGTGAGATCAAACCCGTTCCACTCGGGATGCACGAAGTTGGTGGCGCCGCGGGCGCTCAGGACGCCGGTGGCGCTGGCAGGGCCGGGCGTATCGAGGCCGGCGACGACGACGTCCGACGGTTTAAGTTCTGCCTTTTCAAGCGCGATCTTCAGGCCGTCCGCGATCTGCTGAAGGCAGACGGCAGGTCCTTCCTTCGAGCGCGCCGGGTGTTCACAGAGGCTTTCGATAAGAAATTGCCCCTGGTCATTCATAAACGTGTAGTTGACCGCAGTGCCGCCCAGATCAATGCCCGCTACAACTTGCATGTCGTCCTCGCCAAGAATTCAGTGTGGAAAGAGAAGTTACCAGACCAAGGGACAGGAGACAATGGCGGGTCGGAATTTGTGCATGTGGCTTTCGAAAAGACGCCGAATTTGTGTCGATTATCGCCGAGAGGTTTGATGACTGGAAAAGGGTTGGAGGTATTTCTAGTCGTATCCCAAGCCGAAGGCTTAGGGAGGGTGTCTCTCTCTTGTCACTCTCACAAGACGCCGCGCTGACGACCGCGGCGCTGCGAGTAACTTAATCGGCCGGAGGCGGGGGCGGTGACTCGGCGTCGCGCGAGCCAAGCGCGATTTGAAGCGCGGTATCTTTTGGAAAGACAACGTCGCGACCGCGCGCGACGAAATGCGCATAGACAGACATTCCCGCTCCATATGCGCCCATCGAGTAACCAAACGCGCGGGAATGAACAAGCAGCCCGAGCGTAATGCCGACCAGTTTGTAGCCGACCGCCCCGCCGGCCATGCGGTTCGCAGGATTACCGGCGGGGTTGGGCGTTGCTGCATCGGGATCGCCGCGAACAGAAATTCCGGCGAGGCCGAGGGCGATTGCGGTCGACAGATAGCGGGTCTTTGGCGTGGTGGCTTGCGCACCGCCTTCGGAATCGAGTTTGACGTCTGCCGATTTTCCCGTCTGCACGCTTTCGAGGCTGGCTTCGATTTCCTTCTGAACTCCATCAGGCAAGAGCAAAGCGTGAAACGCGACGCGAAGCTGGCCGTTTCGGCTGAAACGGCGCGCAGGCCTGACTTGAACGACCGTTCCCGAGAGCACGCTTCCCTGCGGAACGACTAATCGATCGTCCTCAAAGACGGGTTGGGTGACGACGGCGTCGAAAGCGTCACCTTTCCGGTTCACGGCCGAGCTCACGCTATCGGCAAGGCGTGCGCGAACGATCTCGCCGCTTGAGGGGAGATTCCCGATCGAGCGAGCCGCATCCGATGAAAGAGGCTCGGCGCCAAAATCCAGCGGCGTTTGAAGCTCGGCGAAATAAACGCTGCCCGCGTCGATATATTGCGGATGTATGGGAAGCAGATCGAGGGCATAGCGTTCGGCGCGACGAATTTTCCCTGGTGTGCGGATTTGGCCCATCGCGGCGGTCCATTGCTGGCGGGCGAGTTGCTTGGCCTGGTTCGCCTTTTGCGTGACCGCGGTTGCGATGGCGCCTTTTGGGCTAGGCTCATCTCGAGCGGCCACAAAATCCAACAACTGGCCCGAACCGGGCATGACGATCGTGTGAAGCATGATCTGTTTTCCGCTGGAAAGCGCGACATTGTCGAATTCGATTTCAATTTTTCGCGCGGGCGTAAAATTAGCATCCAGGGCGCTTTTGATTCGCTCAGTTTTGGAAAGGCCCTCGATCTTGCTGATCTGGCCTGTGACTTCGGAACCGGCGGGAATTACGAGTTGATCAAAAGCGTAGATCGGTTCGACGGTCCGTCCGTGGACCGGTTGGCCTAGGCGCGCGACGCGGACTTCGCGATCGAGCGCGATTTCAAGCGGCGTTCCTGCCGGTACCGAGAGAGCGATTGCCGGAGTCGCGTTCGCTTGGTTCGCCGCGCGGCGCTCGAGCTCGACCGCTGGCGACTGGCCTGGGGGCTCGGGAGAGGCTTGCGCGAGTATTGAAGTTGCAAGTCCGGCCGCTAGGGTTACAGCGCAGAAGAATCGACCGATTGCGACTCGTCCATGCGAGCACGGCGCGCGGTGCATGATGCGGCTCCTGTTACGACACGTCCAGCCGCCGGACCCATGCCGGGAATGGCTTCCGGGCTATCGGTTGGAAATCGGTCTAATTCTAGGCCGAGGGGCCTGAAAAGTTGGTGAAGGCGCCGAGCCTGTTTAGTTTTTTACCGCGCGCGTCATCAGGAACTCCTGACGCACCGCGTTATCTTTGAAATAGGGAGTGACTAGCGCGGCATATTCGCGGCGGAACTCGGCAAGTTTCGCCGGATCGCTCTTTTCGTACATCTCGACGAGCTTGATGACCGGGCCAGCGGTCTTCTCGGTAAACACACGGAAGTGTTGCGGGCTGAGCGAAGGAGTGATCATCGTGCCGCTGTCAAACTGGATGTCGCGAACCGAGTTGCCGAAGCGCTGCTGAACGATCGACTTTTCTCCCCATTGGCCGGGGGGCGCGGCCTGCACTGGCGGGGGCGGCATGTACTTGGCGACCAGCGCGAACATCTGGCCGATGAAAAGCTGGGGTGGCCAAGTGTTGAACGCAATCGTGCCACCCGGTTTGAGGACGCGTAGCATTTCGGACAAGGCAACTTCCGGGCGAGGCGCGAAGATGTGGCCGAACTGGCTGATCACGACATCGAAAGAAGCGTCCGCGTACGGCAATTTTTCAACGTCGCCCTCTTGAAATTCGACTTGAACGCCGGCGAGGTCGGCGCTCGCACGAGCTCGTTCGAGAAGCTCGGGAGTCAGATCAAGCGCGGTGACTTTCGCGCCGAGCCTTGCGGCAGGGATCGCTGCGACGCCGGTGCCGCAGGCAACGTCAAGGACGCGCTGGCCCGACGAGATGCCTGCGAATTTTACTAGCGCCGCGGCAGGGCCCATCGTGGCCATTTCAAGCGGAGCGAAGTGTGCCCAGCCCTGCTTCTGCATCGTCTTGAAAATATCGTAGGCGTCCATGATGTTCTCCGTAGTGGTCGAGGGGTTGTGGGCAGAAGGCTATCATTCGCGCCGGGTTTTGCCAATTAGCGTGCGTGGTATTGAACGATCAGGCTTGGGGAGGCTTCTGCCTGCGGGGAGGCTGCGTTCGGTTTTCGCTTGCCGAGCGATTCGGCGCCTCGGTAAAGATCCCGCTAGGAGTAGGCTTGGCGGCAGGGTTCGTGTTCGCGGCAGGTGAACGGACAGTTTGTCTTGTCGATGAGAATGTAATTGTGGCAGGCGGCGCAGACCAGGCCGTAGATGGTTTCAGAAAACTGTTCGTGGCCAGTCGATTTGGTGTGATCGGCGCGGCCTTGTTCTCGAGGAACAGCCATCGTGGCTCCTGACTGCGGCTAGGGTTTCGGCTCCCAGTTCGGCGATGCGATGAACTTGTGCAGCGGGTGCGTGTCGCGAAAGGCTTTGACAATTTCGCGCTCGAAACCGGCACGGCTTGCAGCCGCGGGCTTGAAGCTGCGGCGAACGATCCAACCTTGTAGTTTCGCCCAATTCCGGGGATCGACAGGCCATCCTTCGTGCTTTGTCCACTCGCCTTTTTCGGTCGAATACCAATAGCTTTCGTATTTCCGAGCGAGCCGGCGGCGCTGTTTTTCGATCCAATCCGCATGAGCGGCGCCACGTGCGCGCCCGACCACGATGAGCGGGTCGGTTTTTTCCATGCCGTAGACGCGGAAGCCGATCGTAAGCGAGTCCTTGGCGGCGCCCAGGTAGAACTGGCCGGTGACGGCGCGAGGCTCGGCAAAAAACAGATACATGTGCGGGCGATAGGGCGTTTTGTCCTTGGAGAAGCGGATGTCGCGATTGATGCGCGAAAAATTGTCGCCGGTGCGTCCACTGAGGACGACGCGCGAATTCAGGCGCAGCGCTTCGGGCGCGAGGCGTTCGAAAAGGGCGCGAAACGGCGCAACGACTTCGCTTTTGTAGCGGTCGCGGTGCGCGTCCATCCAGGCTTTGGAGTTGTGACGCGAAAGATCGCCGAGAAACTTGAAAGTCTGTTTCGGGAGAACGGGTGGCTGGGCGGACATGGCGCGTTCTGTTCGGCTAGTGGCAGCCGCAGGCGCCGCCGCAACATCCGCCGCCCGATGCCGGTGACGAGCCGCCGGACGCTTTGCTGCCGTTGGCGGGCGCGGCGAAGACCGATAGCTGGATCGTGTGTTTGCCGCTTGCGCACTTCGGGCAAGTCACTTTCGATTTCCGGTTCAGGACGATGCGTTCGTAGTGCTCTCCGCAATCGTCGCAGACGTATTCATAGATTGGCATGGCCGTTGTTCGCTCCGGCGTGGTGACCGTCGAAGAGAACCTTATTCTACCAAATCCGGCAGTTTGAGACGCAAGTCTGATGCTACGGTTCAGAGTGCAGAGCTGATTCGTCACTGGTGGCGTGCGCGGTACTGGTCTGGACGGCGCGCGTGAGGTAATAGAAGACGCCGCCAACCAAGACGATGGCCACAAGCACGAAGGCGATGCGACGCAATTTGTCCAACGGACTGGTGGAGAAGTCGTTTCTTTCCAGTGCAGAAATGCCGAGGCTGGGACGTTCGGTCACCATGTGTTCCTCCCGTGACGTAGATAGACACCGGCCCAGGCGGATTGTTTCCGGGTCTGGGGTAGTGGAGAAAAAACTCGATTACAAGTCCTTACGCGTGTAGGTGGCAAGGAAGCGGCGAGACCAGGGCGGGCGAACGTCGATGACATCGCGAAAGGAATCTTCCGCAAGGCCTGCCTTTTCGAACAGAGCAAGTTCAGAGCGCGTGAGCGGCCAGGGAAGATCGCCTTCTGGATCGGATTCTTCGCGGCCGCGAGCGATGACCAGCAGGAAGCCGCCGGGCTTCGGGAACGACGCGATGCTTTGGACGGCGCAAGGCCTGATATTGGCGGGCAGTGCCTGCAGGGTGTTGGATTCAAAGACGAAGTCGAACGCCTGACGCCACCGCGCAGGCGCGTTGAGCAGGTCGGCGGGTTCGTACTCGACCATTGTTTTCGGGAACCGGGCACGTGCTTCTTTGATGGCTGTGGGCGAAATATCGAAGGCCGTCGTGCGGAAGCCCCAAGCGGCTATCTGTTCGGCGTCATCGCCGAGGCCGCAGGCGACGACGAGCGCCGATTTACCTTGCGTCTCAAAGGCCCGGTCCCGCCAAAAGCTGACCAGATGCGCATTCGGCTTGCGGTCGTCCCAAGGGACTTCGGAGCGGCCGAGTTCGGCTTCGCGATAGAGCTGTTCGAACCATCCGGTCGGATCGCCCCTCTCTATATATTGGGAGGCGAGTTCGCGGGCACGTGAGCGGTCAGGCATGACCCATTTTAGCCACAGAGCCACACGGACACAGAGCAAGAAATCCGCAAACGGTCCGGGTAAATTCACAGGGAGGAGTTTTTATGCGTTCTAATCGATCGGTGCCCCCGTGCACGGTGATTCCGGTGCTTTACTATCCTGATCCGGGCGCCGCGGCGGAGTGGCTTGGCAAGGCATTTGGATTCACAGTGCGCCTTCGCATCACCAATCATCGGATTCAGATGAAGTGCGGCGACGGCTGTCTTATCGTTGGCGAGGGGACCATGGCCGTCGACAAGGCGCATCTGGTGATGATTCGTGTCGAGAATGCAGCAAGTCACTGCGAGCGGGCTCGCGCGAACGGGGCCCGAATTGTGACCGAGCTGACCGATCACATGTACGGCGAGCGGCAATACAACGCCGAGGACTTTGCCGGGCATCGGTGGGCGTTCACCGAATCGATTGCGGATGTCGATCCGCGCGAGTGGGGCGGAGAACCGGTAGATCTTTGAAGCGTTTCGGCGGCGAACGGCGGCAGAGTGGCCAGTCGTTGGTGTCCCGCGGCTAGAAAACAAAACCGCCTCCCGATTTCGGCCGGGAGGCGGTTTTTGGTTTCCGGTTGAAGTTCAAGGGCGCTACGAAATTAGTCGCCTGCGACAGGTTCGGCGACGTCGGTCTTCGGAGCGGGCGAATTGTTCGCGTTGGCGATCTGCACCGGCTTCACGTTGGCGCCGGGGACGGCCAAACGGATCTGGTTGAGCGTGCCGATCTGAACGACGGGCTCTTGAGGCTTCTTGAGAACGAGCTCTTCGTAGATTTTGCGCACCTTGGCCGCTTCCTCGAAGGCCTTCTTGCGGCGAATGCGGTCTTCTTCGGCAGCCGTGACAGGAATGTCGTGCTCGAGAACACGAACGCGGGCGGCGTCCTCGGCATCGATCTTGAGCGAGTGCTCGTAAGCGTCGAGGCTGACCTTCTTGCCCTTGGCGTAAATCTCGTGCTTGCCGTGCTCCTTGTACCACTGGGCGACGGTCGCATTCTTGTGCATGTTTTCAATGATTTTCCGCCAGCCTACGCCGGTATTGTAAGCGCAGAAGGAGATTTCACCCTGCTGCGTGGCATAGGGGATGATGCACATTTCGGTGCGGCGGAAATCGTAGTTGAACAGGTCCTGGAACCACATCCCGGCGATAAAGAGCATGTTCCAGGGGTCTTCGCTGCGGCGCTTCATAGCGTCTTCAAAGGTACGCTCGGGGTTGGTGCGGCCGTATTTCTTTTCTGAGTTCTTCGAGACGGCCCAGGTCTTATCGAACTTCTTGACGATGTCCTTCAGACGCAGGCTGGGCGGCGCCTGGAAGGCGTCGTAGTTCTTCAACAGTGCCAGAGCCATCATGAACGCGGAGAGCTTTTTGCCGCGAGCAGCGTCGGTGATGTGCGTGACGTCCCTTACAAGCTGCGGAGCGTTGAGAAACCGCGAAATCGGCGCCCATTCCTTGGTGTGCTTGTTGACCATCATGGCGGTGCCGACGCCGCAGTTCGGGTGGCAACCGCAGGAGAGCGCTCCCCACTGCGACTCCTGACCGTGAACGTGATCAGCAAAACCGGCGAAGGGCGAAATGAATGAGATCGGGAACCAGTCGCGCGTGGGTTCGATCTTGCCGACCTGCTCGCTGACGTCCTTGGCAAGGTGCGAAAGCGTGTAACGCTGGCGGATACGGCGCTCGGGCGTGATGTCTTCGTCGCGGCCGGTGAACGAAACAGGCTGGAAGGACACGAACGAGATTTTCTTCGGGTTTTCCATCGCGAACTTGACGATCGGGCCGACCTGATCGTTGTTGACGTTGTTCACGATCGTGGTGACCAGGACAATTTCGATGCCGGCTTCGTGCATGTTTTCGATCGCGCGCAGCTTCACGTCAAACAGGTTCCCGACCTGGCGATGGCTGTTGGCGTCGTTGCCGATGCCGTCGAATTGAAGGTAGGCATAGCGAAGGCCGGCCTCGAAGGCCTTCTTGCAGAGTTCCTTGTTCTTGGCGAACTCGATGCCGTTTGTCGCAGCCTGCACGCTGTTGTAGCCAACCT
>DATMLZ010000039.1:0-27990 GCA_035569955.1 Candidatus Acidiferrum sp. | reverse complement strand
GATAATTCGCTTAAGAACGCGGCGAATCCGGATTCAACCGCAGGGAATCGAAGCCTCTCCGCGCGCCTTCATCGGAGACCTCCACCGGCCCCGTTATATCGACGCAATGGTCCCGGCGCGTCTTGATCTCGTCCAAATGCTGCCGCAGACGCAACATGACTTCCTCGCCCCCGCCGTCGGCAATCATGCGTTGGAATTCGTTCAGCGCGAAATGCACCACGTCGTGATGGTGCAACTCCTCCTCCGGCAGCCGGTCGGTAGCCTCGAGCCAGAGTTTGTGAAGCAGATCGATCTCTTTGGGCGTAAGCCGCGGAGCATGAGGCCCAAGATAGAAGATCTGTTCCTGGCCGGTCGGCGTAAAGATCTCGAGCGTCAATCGCGGCCGCGGATCCGGCATCCGCTCCCAGGCAATTCCGATCTCCCGCGCTTGATCGACGACCGACAACGTCGCAGAACTCCCCGCAACGACAGTGCCCGATTGCAGATTCGCGGCCGTCCTCAGGATACCGTCCCACAGATCGTTCGCTGCGGCCACGGCGAGCCGTACCGGTTTTCCTTCGCGCTCAGCCACCGAAAGTACTTTCGTGAAGAGCAGCTGCTCGATCGTGCTGAACATTTGATCCGGCTGGAGGTCGGTCGCGACCGTCAGCGGCTTCAGCATCTGCACGTGAAGCACGACGATTTCGTCACGCCGCCCCTTGGCGCGTCGCAACGCGTCTTCCAGGTGATACAAGGTGTATTGCGTGCTTACCGGGACCAGAATGTTGCCCGGTCGAACGCCTACGCTATCGGGCAACAGCTCTTCCGATTGCGCGAGGTTAAACTTGTCGACCTCGACGTGCTCTTCGCCGCGGCCCTTCTGTACGTGTCTTTCCGAGAGCGTGAATCCGAGGAAAAGCAGCGCCGAAAAGATCACGCCCGAAACGGTCGCGGCCGGCTTTGTAAACAGGTTCACGACGGCCGTCATGAGCAACACCAGCGTAATGAGGCCGACGCCGATGGGGATCTCGCGTCCTGCGATCGTAATGTTCGGCGGAACTTTGAATTCCCGCTGATTCGGCTGCGTGTAGCGCAATACGAGCACGGAAATCCCGTTCAGCACGAAGCTCCAGATCACGCCGAACGCGTAAAGGTTCGCGAGCAGGGTGACATTGCCGCGGCTGAAGACGATCATCAGGATCTGCAGGCCGACGACGATATTGATGATCCGGTAGGATGTGCCGAATTTCGGATGCGGCTCGCGGAACCAGTCCGAAAGCACGCCGTCTTCAGACACGCGATTCAGAACGCCGTTTGATCCCACGATGGCGGTGTTCACTGCGCCCGAAAGAATCAGAGTCCCGACTGCGACCACGAAGACGTGAAACACCAGACGCGCGATCATCGGGCCTTGCAGGTTCATGGCAAGTCCGCCGATCAGGTTCTCGAAATACTGTGCCCGCAGGCCGTCCGGAATGATCATCACGGCGAAAAACGAAACCAACGACGTGAAGATCATGCTGTAAACGAAGATCACAAACGCCGCCTTCTTCAGGTTCGGCAGTTTCGGATGTTCGATCTCACGATAAACCTGCGCCAGCGACTCGGCACCGCTCATCGCCAGCACAGAATGGCCGAGGCCAACAAAGACGGCGACCAGCGTCACGGTACTTGCGATGCGGCTTCCGGCCAGCCATCCAAGCGAGCGCGGGCTGAGAATAATGTTGTGGGGCACGGGCAGAGGGGGCAGATGTCCTCCGCGCACCAGCAGCGTATAACCGCACCAGCCGATCAAGCCGATCACCATCACGCTGGTGAGCTGCATGATCCACAGGGCTTTTTCGCTCGATTCGGTGATGCCCTTGGTGTTTTCCCACCAGAAATAAAGCGTCGCGGCCACCGCGAATATTTCAGCCGTGGCGTCCGGCCTCAATCGAACAGCGATGTGTGCGTAGCTGAGAAGTTCGTTGAGAAGTCCGGCGAGATATTGTCCGGCGGAAACGCCGCTGATTGGGCCGGTCAGGATGTAATCGAACATCAGCGCGGAGACCGAAAATTTTGCCAGCGTCCCGCCCATCGCTTCCTTCACCACCCGGTAGACGCCGCCGCGCACAAACATGCTGCAGCTTTCGACGTAAAGCTGCGAGACGCCATAGGAAAGCAGCATCGTCACCAGGATGAACCACGGTGCGGTCTTCCCGATGAACTGCTCGGCCTCGCCACCGGCGTAATACGCCGAAGAGGCCAGGTCATTGAGAACGATGGCGGCAGCACGCCAGAAAGAAATGAAAGTGAGCATGGCCGTGGTGGCCACGAGCACTTTCGCTACGGGGCGTACACGGCCACTGGCTGGAGCTGAAGAACTAGCGGACATCGGGCCCTGGATCCGCGAAATTGGCTCGCCATTTCACCAACCGGGAAGGGCAGGCACAAATCCCCCGGCTGCGCCCCGCGAACGGCGCAGACTTCACCCTAAAATGCGTTTTACCGCAGATTACTCCACGAACTTTCAAAATCCCCTCGCACGACTTTGGCGACAGACTAACACACATCGGCGGCCGGCTACAGTGCGGCGACACCCCGGTCATGGTTACGGATACGAATGGCTTCCTCGATCTTGTAGACGAAAATCTTGCCGTCGCCGATCTTGCCGGTGGCGGCGCTAGTCGTGATGGCGTCGATCACACCCTCCACGAGCTTGTCGTCGATCACAATTTCGACCTTGATCTTCGGCAAAAGGTCGACGGTGTATTCATGTCCGTGATAAGTCTCGGTGTGGCCCTTCTGGCGGCCGTGGCCGCGAACTTCGGAAATCGTCATGCCGTCGATCCCCTTCGCAATAAGGGCTTCCTTCACGGCATCAAACTTGGACGGCTGGACGATCGCTTCAACTTTCGTCATGTACGCCTCCTATGATTTCGTATCGTTGCAAATGAGACCAGCTTCGAGCCGCGGGTTCGAGTGATGCAGCGCGGGGAAATTCCGCATACGCAACCAGCCCCGGCTCGCAGGATTTGCGAAACCGGGGCGGCAGCGTGCAGTCGGTTGTTAGTCGCCGTGTTGCGCGATTGCCGAGCGCGACATTGCGGATGAAGGTGAAGGCAGAACCGTCTCTTTGCTCATGCCGGACGGTGCGCCGAGCGACGAGAGCACATATTCCGGATATGCCGAGATGCCGTGCTCGTGCAGGTCGAGACCAAACTCCTCGCCTTCCTTTGAAACACGCAGGGTGCCCGTCGCGTTGACGGCGAGCATAAGGATCATCGAAACGCCAAACGTTGCGAGCGTGATGATGCCGTTTCCGATGATCTGCGCTTTCAGCAGCGTAAGGCCGCCGCCGTAGAAAAGTCCGGCGAGAGGAGCGGAGTTATCGGCACCGGTCGGACCCGTGGCGCCGAATTGGCCGCAGGCGAAAAGTCCGAGTGACCACGTGCCCCAGATTCCGCAGAAGCCGTGAACCGGAACCGCGCCGATCGGATCGTCGATGCGGAGCCATTCGAGCAATTCAACGCCGAGGACGACGATGACGCCGGCGATGAAGCCGAGTAGGCACGCGCCCGTCGGGCTGACCCAGTAGCAAGGGCAGGTGATGGCAACAAGGCCGGCGAGAAACCCGTTCGTGGTGAAGCCCGCGTCCCACTTCTTGCTCAGGATGTAGGCATAAATCATGGCACCAAGACCACCGGTGCAGGCGGCCAGCGTCGTGTTTGCTGCAACGCGGCCGATTCCGACAAAGTCGATTGCCGACAGTGTGCTGCCCGGATTGAATCCGTACCAGCCGAACCAGAGAATCAGTCCGCCGGAAACGGCAATCGTCAAATCGTGAGGCAGCATCGGAGCGCCGCCGTCGCGTTTGAATTTGCGGCCAAGCCGCGGACCTAAAACGATTGAGCCGGCCAATGCGACCATGCCGCCGATCGTATGCACAACGGTTGAGCCGGCGAAATCATGGAAACTCTGTCCGAGTGAAGGGAGGAAGTGGCCGGGAGCGCCCATCAGAGCAAGGAACCCATCCGGACCCCAGGCCCAGTGGCCGATGATCGGGTAGATGAAGCCGGAGACGCCGACCGAGTAAATCAGGTCGCCGACGAAGCCGGTGCGGCCGATCATCGCGCCCGACGTGATCGTCGAGCAGGTGTCAGCGAAAGCGAACTGGAAGATCCACACTGCGAGGAACGCTACGCCCGTCGATTCGTACGTCGCCGGCGCCCCCTGCAGGAAGAACCAGTGGTGGCCGATGAAGCCATTGCCTTCGCTGAACATGAAGGCGAAACCCCACGCGTAGAACAGTACGCCGCAAAGACACGTATCGACCACGCACTCCATCAGCACGTTCACCGTTTCGCGCGAGCGGCAGAAGCCGGCTTCGAGCATCGTGAAGCCCACCTGCATTCCGAACACGAGAAACGCTGCGACCAGCGTCCACACCGTGTTGATCGGGTTGACGATGTCGCTGCCGGTGAGCGTCGTGTCGGCGTAGACGTGAGCAAAGATCGTCGTTGAAGCGACGCCGATAAAGCCGAGCACCAGCGCAAGCCCCGCGAACTTTCCGAGAAGCAGCGTCTTTCCATACGTACGCCACTCCGGTTCGCGCAGACGCGCTTTCAGCCGCGCAAACTTTTCTGAGTACGATAACCTTGGTTCTTGCTTTGATCTTCGAGCCATTCCGCCTCCCCTTCTTTGTAGAGTCTTAAATCGAGTTGAAGAAATATGCGCCCGCCACGCGAACTTCTGTTCCGGCGAGGATTACACGCTGACCAGGCACTCTTCGGGATGGAGCGATTCGAGAATCCCGTCGTCGAGCCAGAACTGCAGGCCGCAGAGCTTCGCGCGCATGGCGAGCGATCGAACTGTCGCTGGCGCTTGCTCTTCCCTCCGAACAACGCCCGTGATGATTAGCTCGAGCGATTCGCCGGACAGGCGGTAAACGCGAAGCACCGCCCGGGAAATATCCGGCAACACCTGGAATAGCAGCGCGCGGACCGAGATCGCATCGCGCAGGGCCTGCGCCGAAACATTGCGTCCGGCGACTGCTGCAGGCAATCCGGCGTCCCATGGGTCCGCGCGACGTGCCAGGAAATTGCATTCGGCTTGGTCGCCATGAAGTTCGAAGCGCAGCAGCTTCAGGTGCGCGCGGGAAAGATCCCCGAATCGCGTATGGGTGCGCATCCGGCGCACGAAATCGCCAATCTCACAAAGGTGACGCATCATTCGTCCCTTTTCCGCGTCCCCGGCCCATCCGCCGGCGAGCTCGGCCGCGTTGCCCGCTTGCCGAAGGGGCGTTCGGCCGTGCTCGAAGTCTCGGAAAGCACGCCGCGAGCCGCTGCTGGGCGCGCTCTGTATGCTCTTCGCGCGCCGTTCGGCGAGCATCGGCCTTGGCAAAACCGGTGACGGACTGCGCGTGCCGTTTCCGTTGTCACGACGCAACATGAGAACCCTCCGCACAGCGCCGGCGCTCGGAGAAACACTCGGAAGACCTCCGCCGGAATTTCTGCCCTCGGTCAGCCAAAAGTTGGTGGCGGAAGTATCTTCGTCCGGAAAACTAGCAGGCCAACAGATGACCAACAATCATTCGTTGGTTTGACGGTGAACGCTGATCGAACCGATTTGTTTGCGCAATAGTCGAGTGAGGCGGCGCGGAAAAACAGCCGGAAACATTGAGAAATTCGTGGAGTATGTGCGCGGAGAAATTGCGGTGCGTTACTGTGAAAGAGTCTTCAATCGTTCGTACATGCGGACCAGTTCCGGCAATGAATCGGCTTCCATTTTTTGCATCACGCGTCCGCGGTGAATTTTCACCGTGATCTCGGTGATGCCGAGCTTTCCGGCGATCTGTTTGTTGAGCAGACCTTCCACGACGAGCGCCATCACCTCCCGCTCGCGTGCCGTGAGTCGCTCTTGCCTCGCCATCAGTACGGAGATCTCCGCCTGCTCCTTCCGCCGCGCGCGGTCCCGGCGAAGCGCGGAGCGAACGGCGCCAAGGAACTCGTCTTTTTGAAAGGGTTTCGTGAGGAAATCGATTGCGCCGGCCTTCATGGCGCGTGAGGTCATGCGCACGTCGCCGTGCGCCGTCACAAAAATAATGGGGATTCGCACGCCGGTTTGAGCGAGCACTTCCTGAAATTCCAGCCCTGTCAGCCCCGGCAGTTGCACATCCAGAATGAGGCAACTTGGCGTCTCGGGTCGTTCGAACGCGGCAAAATCTTCGGTCGAACCAAACACCTCCGCGCGGAAACCGACCGAATTCAGCAGCGCCCGCACCGCATCGCGCACCGACGCGTCGTCATCAACAACGAATACGAGTCCTTCTGCGTCGGTCATAGTGCGCTAATTTCGACTCGGCACGGTGAACTTGAACACCGCGCCACCCGCAGCACGCGGCAGGGCCCACAAACGTCCCGCGTGTGATTCCACAATCGAACGGCTGATCGAAAGTCCCATGCCGATTCCTTGGGGTTTGGTCGTGAAGAATGGATGGAATATTTTTTCGCCGGCTCCTTCGCCGAACCCGGGCCCGGAATCTTCCACCGCGATCACGATGCCTGTTCCTTCGCGCGCTGAACGCACCACAATTTCGCGCAGTCCGTCAGTCTTCGCCCGCAGCGCATCGATGCCGTTCACAATCAGGTTCAGCACCACCTGTTGCAGCTGGACGCGATCGCCCGTCACGGCCGGCAATTCGGGATCAAGCTCGGTTCGCAAGACGATCTTGTTGCTCACGGCTTCGTCGCGCAGAAAGACGGTCAATTCCTGGATCACTTCGTTCATGTCCAGCACGTCTTTCGCAGGAATCTCTTTTTTAAAGAGGGAACGAATTCGCCCGATCACCGCGCCTGCCCGGGTCCCGTCCTGAATAATTCTTTCGGCCGATCTCTTCGCCTCAAGTACGTTCGGCGTCACCGCCGAGAGCCACTCTACGCAGGCATGTCCGTGCGCCACAACGGCCGTCAACGGCTGATTGATTTCGTGCGCGATCGACGTCGTCAGCTCGCCCATCGTCAGCACCCGCGAAAGATGCGCCAGTTCGGCATGCGCATGCAGCAGCGCCTGTTCCGCGTTTTTGTGATCTTCGATATCCGTGTTTGTTCCGTACCAGCGAAGCGGCTTGCCCTCGGCCTGCCTTAGCGGCACGCCGCGCATGAAAAACAGGCGATAGCACCCATCGCGGTTGCGAACGCGCCATTGTCCTTCGAAGGACGCGCCGCCCGAAAGCGCGCGCCGGAAAGCCTGGTGAAATTCCTCGCGGTCGTCCGGATGAATCGTCTCCATGAACCGCCCGCCTTGCACTTCCTCGAGCGAACATCCCACGTATTCGAGCAACCGGTGATTGCAGTAGTCGATCGTCCCGTCCGGCGTACCGCTCCAGATCTGCTGCGGAATCACTTCGGTCAGCAGACGCAGTTGCCGCTCGCGCTGCCGCAGTTCTGCGTTTGACGCCTGCAATTCCGCCGTCCGTTCGCTCACGCGAATCCCGAGCTCGTCGCGCGCCTCACGCAACGCCTCTTCGCTCTTTTTCTTTGACGCGCTCACCCAGCTCGCCGCCAGCGAACAGAAAATGAACGCGACGAAAAATGACCCGTCCGTCACGTTTACGGCAAAAGAGTCGTACGGCGGCACGAAGAAATAATCGACGACGATCGTCGAGAGCAGCACGGCAAAGAGTCCCGCACCGGTCCCGCCGAACCAGGCGCTCGCCATGACCGCGGCAAAAAAGAGGAACAGAAAGGGATAGGGGAATAGTCCGCGGATGAGCAGCGTTGCGACAAATGCGGCGCCAACCAGCAGTACAGCCGTTCCGTACGGCCGTATGGCGCTTGCAAACAGCCGCCGGCCGAAACGCGCAAAATCGAAACGCTCCGCCGCCAGTTCCGGCGCGAGCATCTCGGCCGATGCCGCTCCATCGGTCGCCAAAGATCGTCCGGACATTTCGAGGTTTACCGGCTCCACGGCTTCCCTAGATTTCTCCCGAGTTGCGCTTGGCGGCGAATTGCTCAAGATAGATGCGGCCATTTCCGCGCAGCCCGCGAAAAGCAGTCGCGGACCGGGCGTCCGCAATTTTTGCTGCGCGACCATTGCGAAACCGCGCCACGACGCGCCGTCTCGCTTCTGACAGAGGTTAGCAAAACAGTTGCGCGAGGGTCTAATTCGTCGTTTGGATGCGGTGAATTGATTTCATGAGCCTTTATCCTGGCTGCAACCTGCCTACAACATTTAGATTGACAGCCGCCCAACTGCACTATATGTTGTGCGTCGCTTGCTGGTGGCGTTCCGGCGACGGGACGCCTTGAAGGGAACCCGGTGCGAATCCGGGACTGCCCCGCAGCGGTAAGCAGGACCGAAAGCTCAAATGTCACTGGTCTTCTCAAAGACCGGGAAGATGGGCGAGTAGAAAACCGGCGAATTTTCCGGCGTGCCTGCGAGTCCGAAAACCTGCCAGTAGCCGCGCCAATCCCGGCGCGAATTTCATAGAGCCTCCGAGGGAGAGGTTCGAGATGATCTGGCGCCTTTGGCCGCTTATCCATTTCATCCGGCTTCCTCGTGCGTTTGGCGGAAAAGGCATTCATGGCAACCCCTGTCCGCGTCGCTTCGGTAGTTCCGCTTTCATCCGCATCGTCTGCATCTCAAATGCACGTCCGCAAACGTGACGGCTCGCTCGAGCCGGCGGACGTCAACAAAATCGTTCGCGCCGTCGAACGCTGCTGCAATGGCCTCGGCGCCGTCGACGCGATCCGCGTTGCCAGCAAGACCATCGGCGGCCTCTACAACGGCGCCACCACAAAAGAACTCGACCTGCTCTCGATTCAAACGGCGGCCTCTCTCATCGCCGAAGAGCCCGAATACTCCAAACTCGCCGCGCGCCTGCTCCATGGTTTCATTGGCAAAGAGGTCGCGAATCAAGACATTCACTCGTTTTCGCAATCCATCACTGCCGAAAAACAACACAGTCTTGTCTCAGAGGAACTTGGCGCCTTCGTCAGCGCCAACGCCCGCAAACTCAATGACACAATCGACGAATCGCGCTCGGATCTTTTCGAATATTTTGGCCTCCGCACTGTTTACGACCGCTACCTTCTCCGCCAGCCCGAAACGCGCGAAGCGCTCGAAACCCCGCAGCACTTCTTGCTGCGCGTCGCCTGCGGCCTCTCGCGCACGGTTCACGAAGCCATCGAGCTCTATCGTGTGATCTCGGCGCACGAATACATGCCCAGTTCCCCCACTCTTTTCAACTCCGGCACGCGACACGCGCAAATGTCGTCCTGTTATTTGCTCGATTCGCCTTGCGACAATCTCGAAGCCATCTACGAAAAATACAAAGACGTCGCTCTGCTCTCGAAATTTGCCGGTGGCATCGGACTTGCCTATCACCGCGTCCGTTCGCGCGGCTCGCTGATTCGCGCGACAAACGGCCACAGCAAAGGCATCGTTCCGTGGCTGAAAACCCTTGATTCTTCGGTCGCCGCTGTAAATCAAGGCGGGAAAAGAAAGGGCGCGTGCTGCGTTTATCTGGAATCCTGGCACGCGGATGTCGAAGAGTTTCTTGAACTGCGTGAAAATACCGGTGACAACGCGCAGCGCACCTACAATCTGAATCTCGCCAACTGGATTCCGGATCTGTTCATGCGGCGCGTCGAAGCCGACGCGCTCTGGTCGCTGTTTGACCCCAAAGGGGTCCCGCATCTTCCCGATCTTGCCGGGGAAGCCTTCGACGCAGCCTATCAAGAGGCCGAGAAGGACGGCCTTTTCACCCGCCAGGTCAAAGCTCGCGATCTCTACGCGCGCATGATGAAAGTCCTCGCCGAAACAGGCAACGGTTGGATGACGTTCAAAGATGCCTGCAACTCGAAATCAAATCAGACCCGAAACACCGCAAACGTCGTCCATCTTTCGAACCTCTGCACCGAAATAATCGAAGTCAGCTCGCGACAGGAAACGGCCGTCTGCAACCTCGGCTCGATCAATCTCGCAAAACACGTCGCCGAGTCCGGCTTCGATTTCGAAAAGCTCGCCGCCACCGTTCGCACGGCGATCAAGTTTCTCGATCGCGTGATCGACATTAATTTCTATCCTATTCCCGGCGCCGCCGATTCGAACCGCAAATGGCGTCCGGTCGGCCTCGGCATCATGGGCCTGCAGGACGTGTTCTTTTCGCTGCGTCTCCCGTTTGACTCGCCGGAAGCTCGCGAGCTTTCCGCGCGCATCCAGGAAGAAATCTATTTCCATGCACTCGATACCTCCTGCAATCTCGCAGCGGAACACGGCGCGCATCCGTCAATGCCTGAAACACGCGCCGCCGAAGGCATCCTGCAATTCGATCACTGGGGCAGCGCGCCGAAAGATTCTTCGCGTTGGGGCGATCTCCGTGCCCGCATCCGCTCGAACGGCCTTCGCAATTCGCTTCTCATCGCCATCGCCCCCACCGCCACGATCGCGTCCATCGTCGGCGCTTATGAATGCATCGAGCCTCAGACGTCCAATCTCTTCAAACGCGAAACGCTTTCCGGCGATTTTCTCCAGATCAATCGCTTTCTCGTCCACGAACTCAAGCGTCTCAATCTCTGGAACCAGGACATGCGCAATCGCCTGAAACTCGCCGATGGTTCGATTCAATCCATCCAGGAGATTCCCGAACAGGTCCGCGCGATCTATCGCACCGCATGGGAAATTCCGATGCGCGCACTGATCGACATGGCGGCCGATCGCGGAGCGTTCATCGACCAGAGCCAGTCGCTGAATCTGTTTGTGCAAAGTCCCAGTATCGGCAAGCTTTCTTCGATGTACATGTACGCCTGGAAGAAAGGCCTGAAAACCACCTATTACCTTCGTTCTCGTCCGGCCACCGAAATTGCAAAGACAACGGTTCCGGTTTCCGCCGCTCCAGCCGTCGCTTGCTCGCTCGAAAATCCCGAAAGCTGCCAAGCCTGCCAATAAGCGCTCGCAGAAGGAGAAAGAAATGATCCTCGATCCCGGATTTGATTTGACGCTGCGCCCGATGAAATATCCCGCTTTCTACGAACAATACAAGTCCGCCATCAAGAATACCTGGACGGTCGAAGAGGTGGATTTCTCAACCGATCTCGCCGATCTGCGGGAGCGCATGACCCCTGCCGAGCAGCACCTGGTCAGTCGTCTCGTCGCGTTTTTCGCCACGGGCGATTCGATCGTCGGAAACAATCTCGTTCTCAATCTCTACAAACACATCAACTCGCCCGAAGCGCGCATGTATCTGTCGCGCCAGTTGTTCGAAGAAGCGCAGCACGTTGAGTTCTATCTCACGCTTCTCGACACGTACATTTCCGATCACGAGGAACGCAAGAGGGCCTTTGACGCGGTCGAAAACATTCCTTCGATTCGCCGCAAAGCCGAGTTTTGTTTTCGCTGGATCGATTCGGTCCAGGCTCTGGAGGAAATCCGCACCGCCGCCGAGCGCCGCAACTTTCTCCTCAATCTGATCTGTTTTGCGTGCTGCATCGAAGGGCTTTTTTTCTTCGCGGCGTTCGCCTACGTCTATTTCCTGCGTTCGCGCGGCTTGCTTCACGGCCTCGCCGCGGGAACCAACTGGGTCTTCCGCGATGAAAGCGCGCACATTGAGTTTGCTTTCGAAGTGATACGCACGGTTCGCCGGCAGGAGCCGGAGCTGTTTGACCGGGACTTGGAATCGCGTGTCGTCGATATGTTGAAGGAAGCGGTCGATTGCGAGCTGGCCTTCGCCGGCGACGTGCTCAGTCTCGGCGTCGGCGGACTTTCACTCACCGATATGCGCGAGTATCTCCAATACGTGGCCGATCGGCGTCTGGAAGCGCTGGGCATCGCGGCGGTCTTCCAGTCGAAAAATCCGTTTGCGTTTATGGAGCTTCAGGATGTGCAGGAGCTTACGAATTTCTTCGAGCGGCGCGTCTCAGCGTATCAGGTCGCGGTAAAAGGGGAAGTTGCGTTCCACGAGGAGTTCTAGAAAGGGCTCAGGCGTGCGGGAACGCGGAGATCTCAAGCGCGCAGCTTGACCGAATCCTGGGGAGCGTCGAAAGCAAACGTCACCGGTCTCCCGGCCTTCGACAGGTCGCCGCCGTCCACGGTGATGCTCTTGCTTTCGGCGCCCTCGACCTGTAGGAAAACAGCCGCGGGCGAAAGCATCCGCGAAGCCGTCATCAGCACATCGCGCGATCCGATCAACCGCACCAGCGATTCTGCTTCGGGATTTCCCTGAGCGCCAAAGCCGTTGATCGCGGCCTCTTGCACATGATCAAAGACCAGTGCCGGCCGCAGGTCCGGTGTGCTCACATCGAATCTCACGTTGCTTAGCATCAACCCGCGAACGTTGCGTGCATAGACCGCGTAAGCCGGCAGCACGCCGATCTCGAAATATTCACCCGCAATTTTCGGCACATCGCGCAAAGCAGCTTGTTCGGCCGTGCCGCCACCTGAAAACGTAATCTGCACGTCGTCAAAGGTGATGTTCTCCATCACGCCTTCGCCAATCGCGTTCAGGTCGATGCAGGAATTCATTTCGCCGGGTCTCACGCCGCTCGGGAACGGCACATCCGGCAACGGCTCGGGCTCGACAACGGTCGCGCGGATCCCGCGAAACGAAATGTTGCGCGCAATTCCCGCAGGTCCGGCCGGGCCAACCGACGAGGTACTGGGCGGATTTGTTGTCGCCGACGAGCGGTCGCCCGCTCCTCTTACCCCGATCGAAATCGGCCCCGTCACGCGGTTCATCACCAGGTTCGAAAACGAAATATTCTCGAATCGTGCATTGGGTCCGCCGGCCATTTTGATGGGGCAACCATAGGTCTGGTAAATCAGGCAGTTGGAAACCGTAATGTTCTCCGCCTGCCCGCCGCCAAAGCGGAAGACAGACCAGCGCGTGCTGAACGAAGAGTTTGTCACGGTCACGAATTTGCAGCTCCCAAACAACGCGCAGGCATCGTCCTGCGTTTGCACCGTGCAATTGCTCACGGCCACATACTGGCAGCTGATGAAATGAAACCCGTCGTTGTTTCCGTTCACGCGGTTGTATATTCGAATCCCGTCCGCCTTGAAAAATGTGCACTGCACGATGCGCAGCGAGTGATAGGCGCTGTCGTTCAGGAAAATGTCGCGCAGCGTCACGTTTTTGCACTGATAAAGGAGCAGGTGATACGGCCGGCCGCTGCCGCTGATCCCGGCCGGAGGCGGCACGCCTCGCGTCGCCGAATGAAATTCGGCGCCCTGCCCGTCGATCGTCCCGGTGCCTTCGATCGTAATGTTCTCGGCGTTCACGGCATAGAGCAGGCCCACGTTGCCGTCCTCCAAGGTCGAATCGCCGCGCAATGGGACTTCATCGGCAGCCCGATATTGCTTGCCATCCGCCGTGCCCAGCAGTTTTCCCGACGCCGCAAGAAAAAGCGTCACGTTGCTCTTCAGTTCCACCGTACCAATCACGAAAACACCAGCCGGCACAAGGACCGTTCCGCCGTGATCCTTGTTGCACGCATCGATCGCCGCTTGGACGGCCGCAGTGTCCAGCGTCACGCCGTCGCCCCTCGCGCCAAAGTCACGAATGTTGTAAGTACGGGCGCCGAGGTCGCGGTCACTCTGCGGTGCCGGTTTCTTTGCCGTTTGAGCGCCGACGCCTGCCGCAGCAATCAGCCCGGTTCCAATCGAAGCGCCTGCCGCGAGCTCCAGCCACTTGCGTCGCGAAGAAATGTCGTTTGGTTGGGTCATCTGAAAAGTCCGATCTCGATCAGGGGTTCGGCAACGGAGGATTAATGTCGTAGGTCATCTTATCCCAATCCACCGTAACGGTCGTTCCATCGGAGAAAGTCGTCCGCTCCGTGCGGTAGTTCTTGTCGAGGAACTCATGCCTGGTCATTTCAAGCAGGCCAACGCGTTCTTGAAGAGCCAGCGCATCCTTCTCAAGCTTCAGAATCTTTGCCGGATCGATAAACGCGGCGTGTGCCGCGGCTCTTTGCGCGGCGTCGGCCTCTGTCGCACCTCCACGCGGGCGCCCGCCGTCGCGCGGCGCGTTCGGTGCAGGCCGCACGACGTTAATGCCTTCGCCGAGCAGCAGACTGTACATCGAATTGCCCGAATTCATCGTGATGATCGCGTCGTGGTAGACCAGATTGTAGAGCGGCACCGGAATCGCTTTACCGAACGCGTGCCCGGTGGACATATCCACGTAGGGAATCACCCAGTCCGATCCCGCCTCCGTGCCGACAATGCCCAGATGCGCGCGCGCCCAATGGAATGCTGCGATTCGCGCGTTCATTCCATCGGTGCGTGTGGCAGGATGCTCGGGATTGAAATCGCGATCTGGTGGAACGTAGCCGAAAACGTCCAGCCCCGAGCCCTCCGGGTGAATTCCGTGTGCGAACATCTCGTCGTAGTTGCTGATCAAATTCCCAAGCACAAACCAGGGACTCAGATAGCTCTGCGCGCCGCCATTCCAGTGATCCATCATCGGGATGTAGCCGTCTTTCCAGTGCTCGAATCGCGAACCGGGAAAGGTCGTCGAGGGGGTCGTCGTATCCTCTTCATGCACGGCGAATTGCGGGTCCCATGAAGGCGCGTCCGTGTAGTAGTCCCGATATTGATCGTGCAGGATCGGCACGTAGCCCATCTGCTCAACCGAATCGATGAAACGCTTCATTCCGTCCCATCCGCCCGCTTGAGGAGCAGGCGGCAGCACGTTCGGATGCTGCCGATCGTATCCGTAGTACGGCCAGCCCGAGAGCGTCACGATCATCTTGCCAAAGCCTTGCTCTTTCCAGTACGACAAGCCCTTGGCCAGATCGTCAAACGTGTTCACGCGATAATCGACGCTCGTGTGATCCAGATCGTATTGCCACCCGCCCGGACGGAAATTCCGCAGCGCTTCTACGCCCGTATGTCCGGCGCCGATCAGATTCGCTACGCTTGGCTCGCGCGCGATTTTCTCTTTGAGCGAAACGAAGAGCCCGCTGTCGATCACGTATTGGCGATAGTGCTTTGCCAGCGTCACGTAGTCGCCGGCGGGAAAGAAACACATCCGCACAGTGCGCGGATAGGAAAGTTTTCCCAGTTGGTCGCGCCATTGCGGACCGATCACCGTTGGTCCGCCCGCTGGATGCTGAAATTGATAAGCTGCGTCGTCTGGCGTCTCGACGATCACCATCATCGCCGACTTGCCCTTTTCAAATCCCCACCAGGACATCGACCAGGACTCGATCAAGTGGCTTTCGACAACGCTCGCGTCTAGATCGGTGCCGTCGCCCTTGAACAGATTGTCCGGCTGGAATTTCGTCGGCCAGTTGCGCGGCACGAGCGTGCCCTCGCCGTTTGAAAGTACGGTGTAATCGACGTCGCTTGAGTCCATCGCCGCGGGCCAATCCAGCAGCCGTACTGCGGCTTCGTGCTCGTTCGCAACCGACGTCATCACCAGGTCCTCGTCGGGGTTTGCCAGGCAGATGGTCAGATAGAGGACCAGATCGATTGGCTGATCCTTATAAAGGATGCCATTCTCCCGAAAATCGGAAAGCGTGATCTTTACGCCGGTCTCGTATCCGGCGTCGTAAGGAACTATTTCGGTGCGCCCCGCGCTCTTGAGCGATACGTGAAATATCTCTCCGTGGGACTCGACGAGCACGTCGTCATCCTCGGAGGCCTTCATCTTCCAGGGGACGCCCTCGGCCATCACGCTGACGGCGAGGTCCCGGTCATTCACGGTGACCTGGTTTTTCTTGCCCGCAATCGACCACAAGCCGCCCTCATGCTTCACAGTCACCGCTGTCGCGCCCCATTGCTCGCGCGTCTGCCGAGGCGATTGCACCGGAGGTTGCTGCACGTTCTGCGCAAAGAGAGACGCCGCGATGAGCGGCACTACGGCGAGAAAAGCCAATCCAAGACGGCGGGGCCGAACTCGGGGCACAAAAGACTTCAGTTGAGAGTTCATCCGGATCCTTGGGAGCGCCGCAAACGTCCATCGAGCGGGCCCTTCCGTTGCTCGGATGCGCCCGCCGCGACTCGCAAGGCACGATGCAACGTTTCAGCGCGGAATTTAGTTCGCCCAAGCCAAACCTACAAGTTAATTGAGGCTACCGCCCAGTTACGCGGCAGATACAGCGGAGATACGTCGATCATCAATCGCTCGGTAGATGCCAAGCCGGGCGATGCGGGGCTTTGCGGCAGCGCCTTGCTGGGGTCACCCAGGCTACGCCCGGTCCATGGCGGCAGGCTCCCAGTTACAACGATCCGACACCCGGCGCCGTCGATGCGGCACAAGCCATATGTTGTGGGTTTTTCCCGAGAGCCTATAAACCCGAACTTGCGGTCTGTGAAGAAGAATTCTTGTCGGGCGGCGTCATGTGCACGGCGATCAGGTGAACGTCGAGCACATCGTGCCCCTTTTCGACGTTCACCCGCAAGAGCGCCTGAAACGACGGCGGTACGCCCTCGCCCGTCCATCCGCCGAGGGATGCGAGCCGCGTCTTCAACTCGGCCATATCGGAAGGCGAAGTCATGAACTGTGCCGTCCCCGCTACACCGGACGTATCGAGTCCGCCCAAAACGGCAATATAGCGATTCGGCGCGGCTCCCGGCTGCAGCGTGATCAAGCCGTAATCTGTTTTCAATTCCTGCGTATTCGGATCGCGCTGGGTCGTATAGGTCAGCGCCTCGCCCTGCTGCGGATGCCGGTTCACGTATTCGCCCTTCCACGGCCCTGGCACGTTCAATCGCGTCCAGAAAAAGTCGGAAGGTTGCGCAAGTTGTGCCACCGCGTCATTTTCTTCCGGCGAACCGAGCAGGATCACATCGTGCTGCCGCAAATCATCAATCGTAATCAGTCGGCAGCGCTTGACCGACATCTGCAAGTTCATCCGGGTGAAGAGTCTGGTCAGCGCGAAGACGCTTTCGAGGTCGCCCGTTCCCGTGTTTCCGTCCTCGTAATATAAAGGACCGGCCTTGGCGACCAGATCCGGGCTCGATGCAAACTGTTGCGCGAGATGGGGTTCGACGAGCGTGCCGGTATTGTCGCTCGCTCCGCGACGGAAGCGGAAAAGATCCTCTGCGCCATCGACCAGATAAACCGCGTCCGCGTACCCTACGACTGGCGCGGAATCGCTGGTGAGAAAGGCGCGCCAAAAACTCTCGGCAGGATCGGTATTCTTCGCGCTCACAGCCTCGGCAAACGAAGCCCGCGAGACCTGCCAGCGAACGCCAAGCAACATCCCCGCCGCGAAAATCAACAGGATCATCGGCACCAGCACCACGCCCCGGGAGAAAAATTCTGCCCCGAGGCGCGCGTTCGCTTTCGCAGCCGCAACTTCGCTCGGCGTCGCGTTCACCTCGGCCGTATCTTCGGCGGTTTCGGCTGGCGCAACGGCGGCAGCGGCATCTTTCGGCCCCGCAACCTGTCGCGTCTCAAACGCCGGAATATAATGTCCCTTCGGAATCTCAACCAGGATCGGATCGTTCGCGCCTTCCGATTCGTAATACTCCTTGACCTTGAGCCGCAGCCGATGAATCTGCACGCGGACGATCGTGTCGCTCTGCGGATCGTAGTCGGCGCCGCGCTCGAACACTTCGGTTCCGATGGTGTATTCCTTGATATCACCGAACGGGTCTTCGATGGCGCGCGTGATCAGGTACTGTAACAACCGCTGAAGTGCCGAAGCGTGACGAAAGGTCTTCGAGTGGATGATTCTGCCGAGTTGCTTCTGGATTTCCTCAGGGGCCGGCCCACCAAGTTCTGTGGTTCCAGGAACTTGCGTGCTATTCATGGAAATCGATCCCCCAACCCGGTAAGGCCCGCCCAAGTCTCAGTCCATGTAAACTGCGGCGGATTATACACCCGAAGTATCTGCCGCGTATCTTCTATGTATCTGCCCGGTAGCAGTCCCGTATCTCCAATTAACTTGTAGCTGCCAGTCCCTCGTCCTAGATTCCGCACAGAAAAAGCAGGGTGCTTCTCGGGCGTTTCCGCGTTCGCAGCGGGTGGGGTCTGGCCTAAGGAGGGGTTCATGCGTCTTTGGAAATCAACCGCGTTCCTGGTCGTCGCACTGCTGCTCGTCGCTCTCAACTTGCGCGCCCAGACGCCGACCGGCACGATCACCGGAACGGTCGTCGATAGCTCCGGCGGCACGGTCCCGGGCGCTTCGGTGAAAGTCACCAACGTCGAGACCAAAGTCGTCACCGAAAAATCGACAAACGATGCCGGTGTTTTCACAATCATCAACCTCCTGCCCGGCGATTACACCCTGAGCGTCGAAAAGACGGGCTTTAAGACCGTCCAGCTTCCGGTCTTCCCGCTCGACGTGAACCAGACGCTGACCGAAACACTACCGCTTGAAGTCGGTTCGGTCGCCGAGACGGTCACCGTGAGCGCCTCCTCGATCAACCAGATGATTCAGTCCTCGAGCACCGAGCTCGGCACTCTGCTTGACGAGCAAGCGCTACACGAACTTCCGCTCAATGGGCGCAACTTCACCGAGCTTCTGATTCTCCAGCCCGGCGTCAGCCCGGTGAACACCGCGCAAGGTGGTAACGGCATCGGCAGCGCAGACGGCGGCAATATCGGCATTCCCAACACGACCGTCTATCGCCCGGCCGTCAACGGCGCAGGTAATCGCTCGAACGCCTTCTACATGGACGGCATCATCGACACCGACGACCGTGGCGGAGGTTGGTCGGTGCCGCCGATCGCCGACACGATTCAGGAAGTGAAACTTCAGGGTCACAACGACGATCCGCAGTATGGCAACGTGCTCGGCGCCGTCGTCAACATCGTCACCAAGGGCGGCACCGATTCGTTCCACGGCGCAGCTTGGGATTTCGCCCGCAGTAATATTTTCGACGCGCGCAACCCTTTCACCGGCTTTTGCACCGCGTCCACATGTCCGGCGCTCGCAAAAACGGACACTGCAGCTCAGCTTTCGGCGACGCCCGTTTCGCCACTCGGCTACTTCATGAACGAATACGGCGGACAGCTCGGCGGCCCGATTCGCAAGGGCAAAACATTCTTTTTCGGCGCCTTCGAAGGCTGGCGCTTCTCACAGCCCACCAACAGCTACATCATCGATCCCACGGCGCAGGAACTCGCCGGTGATTTCAGCGGTACCGTCACTCCTGAACTTGTCGGCACCGTCAACGCTGCAAAGAACGGCATCACACCCAATCAGCTTTACAACCCGTTCGCCGAAACCGGCAAGAGCATGTCGGTGCCGTTCACCTGCCAAGCGGGCACGCAAACTCCGATGGCGCTTCAAAATCCAAGCGCAACGTTCGGCCAAACCGGCTACGGCATTCAGGTCGCCGGTGGCACCGCTTGCAACGTGATTCCTGCCGCTTTGATTGACTCAAAACTCGCTAACGTCATCACCGCCTACACGGCCGCCGAAGCAAAGGCCTGTGCATTCACTCCGAACTACGCGACGGCCGTCGACAACTGTCTCGACTCGCGCCAGAAGACTGACCACGCGGAAAATATCGACGCCCGCATCGACCAATACTTCGGCACGCATGACATCGTTATGGGCCGCGCCTACTTGCTTTGGGACGATACGACCAGCATAGTCCCCGGCACCACTTCCCTCGCACCGAGCCCCTATCATTCATGGAATATCGGCGGTGCGTGGGATCACGTCTTCACTGCAAATCTCACGCTCTCAGTTCGTGGTGGCATCAACGCGCGCCCGGTCGTCGTCAACCAGACCAACCCAGCAGGCAGCAAGCCTGAAGCGGACGCCGGCTTCGCGAATTTCACGTCCACCGATGGTTTCTATCTCACCCCCGGCCCTACTACGGGCGGCTATCCGAGTGTCATCGGCAACGTGGGCCCTGAGCATCGCGCGAATCCCGAGCACGATTTCAACGCCACCGTTTCCTGGACTCACGGCAAGCACAACTTCAAATTCGGCGGCGAGTATCTCTACGAAAATCGTCTCGAAACAAACTTGTTTGAGCAGTTCACCTCGAGCGCAAGCAATACCTGCCCCACGAACGCCTCGGGAAACTTCACTTGCGCCGCGGCCCAAGGCAATGCTCTTGCTTCGATGTTGCTTGACCTGCCTGCCGCTTTTAACGTCAACGTTCCAAGCTTGGAGGAAGTTCACGTAAGAATGACGCCGATCGGCGGCTTCGCGCAGGATACGTGGCATGTCCGGTCCACACTCACCGTCAACGTTGGCTTGCGCTACGACTACGTACCGGCCGTGAATCTTCTTGTGAGCGACGGTGAAACGGTCAACGCATTCAACTATCCGAAGCAACAATTCATCATCGGCTCGAAGGAAACTGCGGCCTACTCAACCGGGTGCGCCACGAGCGGTGCGATCACGCCTCCCTGTGTTCCCGGCGGTTTGCAGGCGTCGAATCCCGCCTTCGGCATTTGTGTCGGCGGCGGTGCGGCCACCACGCAAGCGGCTTGCTCGACAGCGGGCGGCAACTACTACAACACGCTCAACAACATCGTCTTCAGCAATTCGCAGCCGGCCCTCAAGCCGATCTCAGACAACATTGGCCCGCGAATTGGCGTCGCCTGGCAGTTCCGGCCGGGCAGCGTACTGCGCGTCGGGTACGGCATCTACTACGATACGATCAGCTACCGCAGCCAATACGCCGAAAACACTTTGCAGGGTTCGGTCTGGCCGTGGACGCGCGGCGTTTCCGATACGCTTAACACCGCATATTTCGGTGCTGCGCCTTCACCAACCGTCAACCCGATTTGCAGCGGCAGCGCGCAGTGCGGCCCCTATGGCGGCTATTCAACGTCCCAGCTGGGCGGCTTGATCGGCAGCCTTCCAATCGTGATTGCACCCACGCCATGGGGCTCGACGTTCGGGGGATACACCAACGACCCGAATTACCAGGATCCGCGTTCGCAGCAGTGGAACGTACAGGTCGAGCACCAGATCGCCGCTTCAGCCATGTTCTCGGTCGCGTACGTTGGCAGCAAAACAAAGCGCCTCGATTGGTGCTGCAAGATCAATTACCCGCAGGGTGGTGCGTTCTGCGAAAACAACGCGACGGCCGGTTTCACCTGCCCCGGCACAACGCTTACGGCATTGCAGATTGACGCCACCGAATATCTGCCTTTCGCCCCGTCGCTTAACTGGGGGCAATCGACGGGCTACTCGAACTACAACGCCTTGCAGGCACAATTCCAGAAGCGCTTCTCAAATGGGTTGGAAACTCTGGTCGCCTATACATGGTCGAAATGTTTAGGCGACGCAAACGGACAGTTCAACGCGGAAAACGGCGGCGAAGGCGCTCCTTACGAATACTTCTTCAATCCCAGGCTGTCTTATGGAGCGTGCGCCTACGACGTTCCCCAGCTGTTTAACTGGAGCGCCGTATATGAACTTCCCTTCGGCGTCGGCAAGAAATGGTTGAATCACGGGCCGCTTGCGTGGGTAGTTGGCAATTGGCAAACCAATCTCTCGATGCTCCAGCGCTCCGGTCAAGCCTACAACCCGACTTGGGGCGGAGCAGGCGCCGGCGTGCCGGCTTCGATTGCCGGCGTCTCGCCGACCAGCACCGACCCTGCCAATTTGAGCAATACCGGCGGCAGCATAACCGGGTATAGCCGACCGAATCTGGTTCCGGGATGCAATCTCACCGCGGGCCAGTCCAAGACGCAGTGGTTCAATACACTGTGCTACGTGAGCCCGGCTTCGCTTTCCGTTGGACCCGGCTATGGTTTCGGCACATCGCCGATCGGCAACCTGCGGTCGATGTGGTTCAGCAACACCGATTTCTCGCTTGTGAAAAACATCAAGTTCAAGGAATCGAAGCAAATCCAGTTCCGCTTTGAAGCCTTCAACGTGTTCAACCACATGGTCTTCGCGATTCCCGGATCGACCGGCGGCACGGGCGCCCCGAGCATCGCGCCGACGTCCACAAACGGCGCGGTGAGCTACGGCACCGCAGCCGTCGTGCAAAACATCATCAACACGCCGCGCGAGCTTCAAATGGCGGTCAAGTTCAACTTCTAAACGACATGGGGCGTTCACCGGTCAGGCAGCGCCAATTCTCGGGCGCTGCCTGACGCAAGAATCCAGAAACCCTGCAGAAACCCACGCCGCGCAGACCAACAGTCGAAGGAGACATAGATCATGCGGCCCTCTTCATTTCTGTTAAAGGCAATCGCCTTCCTTACAATATCGCTGGCTACGACCGTCGCGTGCGTGCCTGCCCAGACCACCAGCGGCGAAATTTCCGGCCAGGTTGTCGATCCGACCGGCGCCGCTGTCGTCGGCGCCGCTGTCACGCTGACGAATCAACTGACCGGCGACACGCGCGCAATGAAGACACTCGAATCCGGCCAGTTTGCATTCGTCGACGTTCAACCCGGCGGATTCGTGGTTGCTGTCGAGGCCCCGGGCTTTAAAAAATTCCAAAAGAGCGATTTGAACCTCAGCGCTTCCCAACGGCTTTCGGCAGGCGTCCTCAAACTCGAACTCGGCTCAGTCGCCCAGTCAGTCACGGTAAGTGCCGCGCCTACGCCCGTGCAAACCGACAGTGCCGAACGCTCTGCTCTGCTCGATAACAACGAACTTGAGCACATCAGCACCCCCGGCCACGATGTACTCGCCTTGGTCCGCCTGCTTCCGGGAGTCGTGAAAGACGGCGAAGGCACACAACAACTCGGCACCGAAAGCGCCGGCGCCGTCTCTGGCACGCGCGAGGTCAGCAACTCGGTCAGCGTCGACGGCGTCAACGGCAATCCGCGCGGAGGCGGCAACCGCTTTGACACGCCGCTCAATAGCGAAGCGGTCTCGGAAGTGAAGGTTCTTCTCAACGACTATCAGGCCGAATATGGTCAGAGCGGCGGCGCCACCATCATCGAAACGATGAAATCCGGCACGCAAACGTTTCACGGCGAGGCCTACTACTACAATCGCAACGAAGACTACAACGCCAACGATCCTTTCAACAAAGCGAGCGGAGTTCCTCGCCCCCTTTACCGTTACAATACGGTTGGTTACAACATCGGCGGTCCCATTTTCTGGCCCGGCAAATTCAATTCCAGCAGGAACAAGCTCTTTTTCTTTTTCACTCAGGAGATTTGGCCGAGCAAGACTCCCGGCAGCACCGAATATTTCATGATGCCGACGGAGCTCGAGAAGCAAGGCGACTTTTCCCAAAGCGTCGACAAGCAAGGCGACAAAGTCACCCTCACCGATCCGAAAAACTGCGGATCCGGCGGCACGTCCGCTTGTCTGCTCGACCCCACACACATCAATCCGCTTTACATCAACCCAAGTACGAAAGCGCTTCTTTCCGTTCTGCCCACCGGCAACGCAACTGCTCTGGGCACGGCTCCGAGCGGCGGCCTCTATAACTACGTCCTTCAGGCGCCGGTGGATAAGCCGGTCGATCAGCAGGCTCTGCGCGTCGATTACAACGTCACCCAGAAGCTCCACATGTTTGCCCACGCGATGCGCATGACCAACAACACGCAAGGTCCCACGAATTCGCCCGGTTTCAGCGCATCAGGCGAATGGGGCCCGTCCTATTTTTACGATACGCCTGCGCGAAACCTCGCCATCGGCCTCACTTACGCCGCGACTCCCACGATCGTGAACGAATTCACGGCCGGATTTGCCGACTGGCGCGAGCGCTCCGGCTTCGTCGTTCCTGGGGATCTTGCCAAAGTCCAGCGCGGTTCAGGCACCGGCGTCAACCTCGGTCAGTTCCAGCCGCAAAACAATCCGCTCAACCTGATTCCCAACGCCAGCTTTGGCGGCGGCGGCACCAGCGCCAGCGCCGGCTTCGGCATATCCAACGCTCCGGCGGTCAACTTCTACACGCGCTTTCCTTTCAACAACAACACCGGCACCTGGGAGTACACCGACAGCCTCACCAAGGTCTGGAACAAGCACATCACCAAGTTCGGCGCCTTCTGGCAAAACGGCCGCTACGTTCAGCATCCGATCGGCAACCAATTCAACGGCAGCTTCAATTTCGGCGTGAATCCGGCCGATGTCACCGATGCAGGCTACGCCTATGCCAACGCTCTGCTCGGCAATTACCAGAGCTACGTCGAAGGTAATCGGACCGTTTATGCGCCCAAATGGAAAATCCTTGAATGGTACGCGCAGGATAATTGGAAAATCACCCGGCGTCTCACGCTCGACTACGGCATGCGTTTTAGCTACGACTTCCCCTACACGCTCGACCCTGGGGCCGGCGTCACGTTCGTTCCCAGCCGTTACAGCGCCTCCCAGGTCCCTGCGCTCTATCGCCCGGTCACCTATTCCAGCCTCAGCGGCTCGCAGCAGGCCCTCTGTGCCGCCGGTTCGAAATCGAAGCCTTCGGTCTGCGCGCAAAATCCGACTAATCCCAATGACGTTCAGCCCTCCGGCGCGGTGGGCGATTTCATCGGCCCGTTCAATTTCACAGGCAGTGTGATCAATACCGATCCGAGCTATCCCCACGCGCTCCGGAATAGCAACGGCGTTCTGTTCGCTCCGCGCCTCGGCCTGGCCTTTGATCCGTTTGGCGACGGCAAGACGTCCATCCGCGCGGGCGCGGGCATCTTTTATAACCTCCGCGAAGACGCTGGCGTTGTTGGTGATTTTGCCACGCAGGCGCCCGTCATCAACAACATCAACGTCAACCTCGGCAACATCGCGAGTTTCACGCCCGGTTGCAATTCGCTGGCGGCCGGTTGCGCAAACATCTCGGCGAATCTGGCGCCGCAAAACACCATGATCATGCCCATCAATCACAAGATCGCTTCTACGATGAGCGTGAACTTCGGCATCCAGCGCGACATTGGCTTCGCCACGGTTGTTGACGCCTCTTACGTCGGCACGTTCGGCCGCCACCTGGAAGTCACGCCTAACGTGAACGAGGTGCCGTATCTGTCCGAGTTCCTCCCGCAGAATCTCGACCCGACCAAGAAGCCGGTCACTTCGCTCAACGGAACCGTCACGCAGCAGGGTGCCATCAGCGACAATTTCTTCCGGCCTTATCCGGGATACGCCTCCATCAACGACCGCGAATATACGGGCACGTCCAACTACAACGCTCTCCAGGCGACGGTCAATCACCGGTTCAACCGCAATACCGAGTTTGGCGTTTCTTACACCTGGTCAAAGACGATGTCATACGCCGACACCACGTCGACAGGCACTGCCGGCTCGATCGCCACCTATCTGGCTCCGCGTTTCTGGAACTATGGCGAAGCCAACATCGACCGCACCAACGATTTGGTCGGCCACTGGGTCTGGGATCTGCCGAAATTCAGCAGTATGTGGAACAAGAAGCTGGTTCGCACGCTCGCCGATGGTTGGGAGTGGTCCGGTGTCGCCGCATTCATCAACGGCGCGCCCGCGTCGGTCGGCATCAGCCTTCCCAACGTCAACTTCACCGGCGGGGGCGACGGCACTCGTGTGTTGCTCTATGGCACTCCTTACGCTTTGCCCGATAGCGGCCACTTCCAGTTCCTCAGCGCCGCGAATTTCGCACTGCCGATCATCGGAAGCACTTCGCCGGGTGTCGTCAACATGGCTGCCATTCCCAGCCCCGGCACCCCGGGCATGACGGGCCGGAACAACTATCGCGGTCCCGGGACCAACCAGTGGGACATGACCCTGGTCAAAAATTTCCACATGACCGAACGCCTGGCGCTCCAGATTCGCTGCGAGGCGTACAATGTTTTCAATCACGTGAGCTACAACTCTGTTCAGGACACTCTCAACTACAACTCCACGACGGGCGCCCTGACTTCAACCGGCAACTTCGGCGTTTTCAACGGTGATATCGGAGCACGCGTGCTCCAGCTCGTCGGCAAGATCACTTTCTGAGTTGCGCGCGCAGTCAACCGTCACGGCGGTCCCCACCCGCCGTGACGGCTTTTCAAGATCGCCCCCGCCTGGCAGCGAAGTTGTGCGGAATGCAACGTAAGGGTCGCATGGGTGAGGTTTTGAAAAACCAACAACGAGGTGCGAAAGCCGTAAATGCAACGCAAACAGCCGGCCGAGGATCAGGAAAAAGCATCGAAACGCCCCCAAACCTTGCTATCGGTCCAATCGCTTTCCGCCATCTCGCTCGCCTTGCTCGCGCTTTTCATCGCCCTGCTCGCCGCTGCGCGCACCGTTCGCGCCTCGGAAACCGACGACGACTGGACCGCCATTCAGAACTTTCTCTCCAAAATCAAAGGCGTCACCACCACGCCCTTGAAAGGTGTTGTTGACGACCGCTTCACCGCCGGCCTTCTCTTGGGCAACGGCGATCTCGGCGTCGTCGCTGGCGACACCACGTCGCAACAGAAATTCTATTTCGGCAAAAACGATTTCTGGGGCAGCGCCCCTGACGATGCCCATCCCGAATTTCGCCCTGGCGTTCTTTCGCTCGGCGGTCTCACGATCCGCTCTCCCAAGCCGAGCGTCGATCCCGATTCGGTCTATCGCATGGAGCAGGACATTGTCGACGCGAAAGTCGTCACGGTAATGCGCCTCGCGAATACGATCGTCACGATGCGCTCCTGGACTGCCGACGCGGATAACGTCTTCATCACGGAATTTTCCTCGGCAACGGGCAGCGAGCCGGTTCCGATCACCGTCGAGCTCTCGGTTCCGCCGAGCAAGTTCTATCCCTATACGAGCGGGGTGACCGGCGGCACCCTCTGGATCACGCGCGCCAACAATTTCTCGGGTCCCGATGACTTCATCGCGCGCGCGGCGATTGCCGTTCGCTTGCTGGGCGCGCAATTCTTGCCGCCGTCGCGGGCCGACGGCGCGGCCACCGGCCGATTTACGCTCGAACCGGGCGTGCCCGTTCGACTGGTAGCCGTTGTGCGCAATGACGCACGCACGGGTCCCTCCGGCCCCTCGATGGACGCCCTGCGCCAAAACGCCGTCGCGGCCGCCGAAAAATTGAGCGCTGCCGATATCGAGGCGTTCTGGACCGGCCATCTCGCCTTCTGGAAGAGCTACTGGCTCCGCTCTTACATCCGTATCTACGACGACGTTCTTGAAAAGTATTACTACGGCGCGCTCTACGTTCTTGGTTCGAGCACTCGCCCGGATAAATTCGTTCAGACGCCGATGTTCGGTCCCTGGGTCACAACAGACACGACCAAATGGGGCGCTCGCTATTTCGATAATTACAACGTCGAAGCGCCTTACTACGGCATGTTCTCGGCCAATCGTCCCGATTGGATTCTGCCTTACACGAACTATCTTTTCGCCGAAGCGCCGTTCCAGCAGAACGCCACGGCGCGCGCCGGCTACAAAGGTGTCGCGTATGCGCGCAGCTTTCCGCCGTTTGACCAATTTGCGGCCCGCCCCGCACCTGTCGCCGTTGCAGATATAAAGGACTACACAAAATTCGATTCCAGCGCCGACCAGAAATCGGACGGCTCATTCTTCACGATTCCTGCCATCTGGTATTGGGAATACACCCGCGATGACGTTTATCTCCGGGGCCGTCTCTACCCCCAGCTCAAGGTGCTTGACGCTTTCTGGCGCGATTTTATGGTTTGGGACGGTGACCGGTACGTTGTCGATCACAGCTCCGCGCACGAAGGCATGCCGGTCGACCTAAATCCCAATCTCGATCTCGGCTTTATCCGCAAAATCGATCGGACTTTGATCGAGGCGAGCAGGGAACTCGGCGTCGATTTCGACATGGTTCCTGTCTGGCAGAATGTTCTCGATCATCTGAGCGCCTTTCCCACCGAAACCGTAAACGGCGTCGAAGTCTTCACGATCGCTGAAGTTGTGAACAACGGCCAGCACCGCACCTTTGAGCCCGGCGGTCAGCCCATCAACATGGAAGGCACCGTTTTTCCTGGCGAAAATCTTTCGATCGGCGGCGATCCAAGACTATTGCGGATCGCCATGGACACAATCACGCAGATGAACTCATGGGGTGTTACGACAGGCTCAAACAGCACCAACGGATTTCAGAAGGAGTTTCCCATCGCCGCGCGAGTCGGCTGGCCCGCGGACGACCTTTTCGAAAAGCTCCGCGCCGCGATCCTTTATCACTGGCGCGAACCGAGCCTGACGGTCGCGCACCGCTCGGGCGGCATCGAAACAGCCG
>DATMLZ010000038.1:0-12735 GCA_035569955.1 Candidatus Acidiferrum sp. | reverse complement strand
GCGCGTACCCAAAGCGCGAGAGCTCTCGCGCTTTGGGTACCTTCCCCCATCGAATTTGCATGACGACACTCTATCGAGTGTCACCAATCATTCTGAACGAGAACACCTGGGCGTGCCGACCGGTCAATCGGCGGGCTTGGCGCTGGCACCGTACGCATCCGGTGCATCGTCTGCGATGACGCGAGCGCCCTCCCCCGCAGATGCGTGGGATTCGCGGTATTCGGCGTTGTAGGCGGCTCCGAGCAGCACGATGATCGCTGTAAAGAACATCCAGAGCAGCAAGCCGATCGCCGCCGCGAGGCCGCGATAGACCGTGGTGTAAGGCATCATGCGCACGTACCAGCCGAAGACAACGTCCGCTACCCACCACAGTATCGTCGCGACAGCCGCACCGGGAAGCAGAGCGCGGTAGCTCGGGTGGTCCGGGCGGCCTATTCGATACAGAACAACGAGCGCGGCCATGGCCAGCAGCAGAGTGAAAGACACATAGAGAGCGATCTCGACTTCGCGCGACACGTACGGTGGCGTCGCGATGCGGAGGCCGATCCAGGCGCGCGCGGACTTGCCGAAGACGGTCATTACGACGACCGTGAGCATCGGGATGATCGTGAGGCAAAGCAAACCGAGCGCGCGGAGTTGGCGCTCGAAATAGGTCGGGCGGAACAGGTCGCCTTCGATCAGACGGAAGGCTTCCATATAACCGACCATGACCTGTGTCCCTGCCAGAAGCGTTCCGCCCGTTCCGAGGACGATCCAGCGCCAGGGATGGAGCGCGGGGCGAATGAAATAGGCCGAAACCACGTCGGAACTGCCCGGCGGGAGGATCAGGACGAGATGCTCGGGGATTTCGCGAAGCGCGTCACGGAAAAGGGAGGTTTCGCCAAGCAGGCCGATCGCGAGAAGCAGAAGCGGGAAAAAGGCCAAAAACATGTTGAAGGCAATGGCCTGGGAAAGGGTAATGCAGTTGGGGAAAACCCGTCCGAGCGCGCGACTGAGGTTTCGGAGCATAGTCCCTTATGCTGACCGAAGAATTGCTACCTTGCATTATACGTAAACACGAAAAAAGTTCCCGCGAACTTTTCACAACCAGCCATTGCCACTAACCCTCAGGGGGCCCAATAGTTGCGCCCCGGAGATCGGAGGCGACGCGGCGCGTACTTGCCGGGTGCAAATGACGCGATGTACACTCGACGCGCGCTGACGAACTTGCGCGTCCGCCGAGGAAAATGACCGACCCCAAACAGCAGACCAGCCGCAGCGCAGAAGTCGTCCGCAAGCACCACGAATATCTCTGGCCCGCCGTCGCAAACTATTACCAGCATCCTTTGGTGCCCGAACGCGCCTCGATGCAATACGTGTGGGATGCGGATGGCAAGAAGTATCTCGACTTCTTTGGCGGCATCCTGACGGTAGGCGTGGGCCACTGCAACCCGAAAGTAACCGAGCGCATTCAGGAGCAGGCTGGAAAGCTCGTTCATCTCTCGACGCTCTATCCGAATGAGGCGATTGTCGCCCTAGCAGAAAAACTGGCGCAGATTACGCCGGGGACGTTGCAAAAGAGCTACTTCACATCTTCCGGCACGGAAGCGAACGAGGCAGCGATCTTGCTCGCGCGGATGGCCAGCCCGAGTTATGACATTGTGGCGCTGCGACATGCGTATTCCGGATCCTCGAACCTCGCGCGTGGCGTGACGGCGATCTCCTCGTGGCGGAAAGCAGGAACGGTAAGCGTTGGCGTCGCGCACGCGATTAACCCATATTGCTACAGATGTCCGCTCCATCTGAAATATCCCGATTGCGGGGTGGCCTGCGCGCAAGACGTGGAGAACGTGATCCAGACGACGACCAATGGACAGATCGCGGCGTTTATCGCCGAGCCGATCCAGGGCGTCGGGGGGTTCATCACTCCGCCGCCGGAGTATTTCAAGATCGTGTACCGAATCGTGAAGAAATACGGCGGTGCGTTTATTGCAGACGAGGTGCAGACCGGATTTGGGCGCACCGGAAAGAAATGGTTCGGCATCGAGCATTGGGAAGTCACGCCGGACGCGATTACCTGTGCAAAAAGCATTGCGAACGGCTTGCCGCTGGGAGCTGTCGTAACGACAGCCGATCTGGCGGGCAAATTCCAGGGGCTGACGATTTCCACGTTCGGCGGAAATCCCCTGAGCACCGTCTCGGCTCGCGCGGTGATTGAAATCATCGAAGAGGAGAACCTGCGTGAAAACACGCACATAGTGGGCGGATATTTGCGGGCCAAGCTGGAGGAATTGAAGGAAAAGCATACGCTGATTGGCGATGTGCGCGGAATGGGCATGATGCAGGCACTTGAATTAGTACGCGACCGGCAGACGAAGGAGCCCGGGACGCAGGAGGCGCTGCAACTACTGGAGCGTACGCGTGAAAACGGCTTGCTTGTGGGGCGCGGCGGCATGTTTGGCAATGTGATCCGGTTGGGCCCGCCGATGAATATTTCCAAGGTGGACGTGGACGAAGCGATTCGCGCGCTGGATAAATCGCTGGACGAAGTGACGAAGTCGGCGGCGCGGTAAGTTTCAGGTTAGGGGAAAAAACTACAATCCGATGGGTTTACGGGGGACACATGCGCGGGCTCTTTGATCGTGAAATCTATCTGGACATTGAAACTCAGCGTCTTTCGCATGAGGTGGAAGGTGGCTGGCGAAACATTCAAGCGTTTGGCGTCGCCGTCGCTGTGACTTGGGATAGGGACAGCGGGTTCCGGCACTGGTTTGAGGAACAGGCAAAGCATTTGATCGCCGAGCTCGAAAACTTCACGCACATCATCACGTACAACGGGAATCGCTTCGATCTGGAAGTGTTGCGCGCTTATGGATCGGTTGACCGATTGCGGCAGTGCTCGTTTGATGTACTCGAAGAACTGCACAGGCGGATTGGGCGCCGCGTGAAACTCGATCAACTGGCCAAGGAGACCCTCGGTTCGCAGAAGAGCGGCGACGGCACGCAGGCAGTCGGCTGGTGGCGCGCCGGCGACAAAGCGCGTGTGGCCGCGTATTGCGAGCAGGACGTGGCGATTCTGCGTGACGTGGTCGAGCATGGACGAGCGAAAGGCTACGTTGTTGTTTCGTCGAAGCATGTCACGGTCGGATGGCTTTAAGGCTCGAGCGAACACCAAAACCCGCGCACTCATGTATTCTTCGATTCATGGATAGGATTTACCACCAGCGCTACGGTATCAGTGCCTCGAAGCGTTCTGTTTTGCTGCTTAGTTTTATTTTTCTTGCGACTGCGGGCTTTGCGCCGGTTTGCGCGCTTGCCGATGACTTTCATTGGAAATCTGTAGATGGCGCGCAGGTGAAGCTGGACGACAAAGTGCCTCTGACGTGGAATGCTTATCAGCTGGAGAAGAAAAAACAGCCGAATTTGGTGCTTGTGCTGCTCGGGCGACGTTACATTTTGATCGACAGCAAGGCCAAGCTGGCCTACCAGGTTCTGCTTCCCGATGTCCACAAACAGGGTGACGACATCGACAGCTCAGATCTGGAGCGGCGGCTAAACTTGATTCCAAGTACCGATTGGACCGTGCGCGACGTCGGTCCGGCGGAAGAGATTAAGCTCAAGCTGCAGGATTATGGGCGGACGCTCTCGGTGCAGCTGCCGCATCCGCTCGATATTCGGCTGGGGATTTACTAGAGGATTCGCGCTATTTCCGCGCGCCCGCGGCGGCGGCTGCAGGCTTCTCAGGCGTCTTGGCCTTTTTTAGTGAAGCCGGAGTGACCAGTCTGTGCGCAATGTAATTGTAAGGCGCAACTGTATCGCCGCGCAGAATCGACAAGCCCAAGTGAATCAGGCGCGGACCGTAATGCGCGGCCTCGTGCGAGACCGAACCTACCAACGGACTTCCCCGCTTGCGCATTTCGTCGATGGCTTCGGGAATGCAATCCTGGCCGACGATCGCCACATGCTTTTCGCGCTTGGCTTCCCGGACGGCTTCGACAGCACCGAGCGCGCTGGTGTCGGTCGCGGCCGCGATCAGAATCCCGGTGTCCTTGCGATGGCCGCGCAGAAACTCGGCGGTCAGTTCATAGCTGCGTTTGCGCAGCCCCTGGCCATCGACCAGCACGAATGATTCTTCGTGCAGCTCGGGCAATTGGAGACGAATGCCCGCAAACGCGCCCTTGATACGGCTCTGCACGAGCGGACCGGCCTCTTCAATATCGATGCCCAGGACCCAGCTGACTTTTCCGTCCCAAATTTCCTTGCCGTGCTGGGCAAGACAGGTGCCCGCCTCAAAGCCGACGCGATAGTTGTTCACGCCGAAATAGGTGGCGTGCGGATGCGGGATATCGACGGCGATCATGGGAATGCCCGCGCCGCTGATCTTGTCTGCGATCACGGGAGCAATCTGCTGGTCGATCTGGAACTCGATGACCAGGTCGACCCGCTCGCGAACGAACTCGTCAGCGTTGCGCAAAGCCGTGTTGCCATCGTAATGGTTGTCAAGAATGACCAGATCGACACCAGCCGACGAAGCCGCCGAGCGCAGGCTTTCGGTGACGGCGACGGAAAACGGCATGTCCGCTGACTGGCTTCCGAATCCGAAGCGCATTTTTCGCGGGCGCGAGACGAGCCGATAGGCGCCGTTGGCCGTTTGCGCCACGTAGCCGCGGTGGGCGTACGTTTTTAGGATTCGGTAAACCGTGCTCTTGGAAATGCCCGTTTGCTTGTAAATCTCGTCGAGAGTGTGGGCTTGCCCCTCTCCCTGCAGGAGTTCCAGGACGTCCAGGGCCTTCGACAGAACAGGGATAACGTATAAATTATTCGATGGTGAATTCCGCAATCGGTTCCGCCTTTAGCAGAGTGCCCCAAGAATATAATCCGCGCCCGCTTGCGTCCAGCGTTTATTGAACTTTCCTCGAAAAAGCTGGAAGCGGGGACACGTTATGCCGCAGAATAAGCCGTTTGGGCCGACATGCTGATCTCACTTTTTGTTGCCTGCTATAACGACGCGCTGTTTCCGGAAACGGGCAAGGCTGTGGTCGCCGTTCTAGAACGGCTGGGCCACACAGTGGAATTTCGGCCTGCGCAAACCTGCTGCGGACAGATGCATTACAACTCGGGCTATCACGCCGAAGCACGCAAACTGATGCGGCATTTTCTCGATGCGTTTCGCGGTGCGGAAGTGATCTGCGTGCCATCGTCTTCGTGCGTGGCGATGATACGCGATCATTTTCCCAAGATGGCTGTTGCAGCAAAGGATCTCGCCCTCATCTCCGAGGTAGGGGAATTGCTGCCCCGCGTCTTCGAATTTACAGAACTGCTGATCGATAGGCTCGGCGTGAGCGATGTGGGTGCGTTTTTCCCTCACACCGTGACACTGCATAGCTCCTGCCACTCGCTACGCTCGCTGCAGATCGGCGACAAGCCGCAGCGGCTGCTGGAGAATGTTCGCGGGCTTTCTCTTGCGAGCCTGGCGAACAGCGACCAGTGCTGCGGGTTCGGCGGCACGTTTTCGGTGAAGAATGCGGACGTTTCCGCCGCGATGCTTTCCGACAAGGTTCGCTGCGTGCTCGACACCGGTTCAGAAATTTGCGCCGCGACGGACAATTCCTGCCTGTTGCACATCGGCGGTGCGCTGAGCCGTCAGCAAACCGGAGTGCGCTGCCTGCACATCGCCGAGATTCTGGCATCGACCGAGGACGGAGGCAAATCGTGACCGTTCGCGTGGGCGACGCCGCAAAGGCCCCTGATTTCGAATCCGCCGCCAAGCCACTTTTGCAAAATACGCAGCTGCGCCACAACGTGCGTCATGCGACCGACGTGATTCGCGCGAAGCGCGCCGCGGTCGTCGATGAGATGCCGGACTGGGAGGCGTTGCGCGAAGCCGGACGGCGCATCAAGGAACACACGCTGCGGCATCTGGACGTTTATCTACAGCAATTCGAAGAAAAATGCACAGCCGCGGGCGGCAAGGTTCACTGGGCGCGCGATGCGGATGAGGCGAGCCGGATCACACTGGACATCATCAAGTCGCACGGCGAAAAGGAAGTCATCAAGGTCAAGACGATGACTTCCGACGAGATTCGACTGAACAGGGCGCTCGAGGCGGCGGGTATCACGCCGTATGAGACAGACCTCGCCGAGTTAATCGTGCAGCTCGGGAATGACCTGCCTTCGCACATCGTGGCGCCTGCCCTGCACCGCAACCGCATGGAAGTGCGCGAAATTTTCATGCGCAAGATGGGCTTGAAAGAGCTTGGCGATACGCCCGAGGACCTGACCGAGCAGGCGCGACGGTATTTGCGCGAGCGATTCCTGAGCGTGAACGTCGGAATCAGTGGTGCGAATTTTGCGATCGCGGAGACCGGTTCGATCTGTGTTGTCGAGTCGGAAGGCAATGGGCGGATGTGTACTTCCCTCCCGCGCCTGCTGATCAGCCTGATCGGGATCGAAAAGGTAATCCCGCGCTTCAACGACCTCGAAGTCTTTTTGCAGCTATTGCCGCGCTCGGGAACCGGCGAGCGCATGAATCCCTACAATTCGATCTGGACGGGCGTTTCGCCGGGCGACGGACCGCAGGAATTCCACGCGGTGCTGATCGACAACGGCCGCACAACGGTCCTCGCCGACGCCGAGTCACGCGAGACGCTGCACTGCATCCGCTGCGGAATGTGTCTGAATATTTGTCCGGTCTACCGGCAAACGGGCGGACACGCGTACGGGTCGACCTACAGCGGCCCGATCGGCGCGATCCTTACACCACAATTGCAGTCGATGCAGCATTCGCGGTCGCTGCCTTACGCTTCGTCGCTGTGCGGCGCGTGCTATGAAGTTTGCCCGGTGAAGATCAATATTCCGGAGATTCTGATTCATTTGCGCGCGAAGATTGTGGAGCGGGGCGAGTCGCCTTTTAGCGAACGGGTGGGAATGAAAGCGGCGGGCTTTGCCCTGTCTGACGGCCGACGGCTTGCGTTTGCGGAGAGTTTCGGGCGCTTCGCGCAGTGGTTTTTCGAGCGCGACGGGAAATTGCACAATCTGCCGGGCATACTCGCCGGTTGGACCGAATACCGCGACATGCCCGCGCTTCCCAAGGAATCGTTTCGCGATTGGTGGGCGAAACGGAAAAAAGGCGGACCAGGATGAACGCTCGCGACGAAATTCTGGCGCGAATTCAGCGCAGCTTCCCGGCCGTGCCGCGCTCGTCCGCCGAAGATCACGCCGCCATTCCGCGTAACTATGTGCAAACCAGTTCGCTCGATCCCGAGGCGCGCCTCGAACTTTTCGAGGAACGGCTGCGCGATTACGGGACAGAAGTCTACCGCTGCGCTCCGGCGCAACTGCCCGAGACGATCGCCCTGGCGATGAGTTCTGCCGGCGTTGGGCGGCTACTGGTAGCGAATGAAGTCTCCGAAGGCTGGTTGCCGACGATGGCGGGAGTTTCGTTTGCCCACGACAGTGAACTTTCGTACGAAGATCTCGACAAGAGCGAGGGAATTTTGACGACTTGCGCCGTAGCGATCGCACTGACCGGGACGATAATTCTGCGTCATTCGCGCGACGGACGGCGGGCTTTGACGCTGATCCCCGACTATCACCTTTGCATCGTGCGCGCCGGGCAGGTTGTGGAGACGGTGCCTGAAGCGATTCGCTCCATCGAGGCTCCGGCGACTTCCCCGCTCACGACGATTTCAGGACCGTCCGCGACTGCGGACATCGAAATGACGCGTATCAAAGGCGTGCACGGACCGCGCCGCTTAGGCGTAATTCTCGTGCTCGCCTAGCGCTGGACCGCGAACTAAAGCGTAAGTTTGTATTTTGCCAGAAGCTCATCCAGTTGCTTCTGTGCGCCAGTACTCGTCGGTTGCGCGCTGACCGTCGTGTATTGCTCATCAGAAGTCGGTTCCTTCACCAACACCCACACGACCTTGTAAGCCAGCCGCCCGTTGATGATGATGAAGTCGTTGGCGGTGAACCTCCACGTGGGATCCTCTGTAACGAGCGCGCTCGGCAGCCAGTTCGCCGCGAAATCGGTCAGAGCAAAATGGGAGTTCGGCGGGAACGTCGGGTGATCGAAGAGCGTCACATTCTCCTGGCATGTGTTGTTGATCGTATCCACGAGCGTGTAGTACGCGGTTGGCACGGGAACGGTCATATTTTTGTCCAGAATCCAGTCCGGCGCCTGCGGATTCGCACTGAGCGGCTCACAGAGGTGCGTGTCGCCCGGGTCGGTCGTGTTGACGCATTCTGACAGTACGTTCGGAGACTTGCCGTCCGCGCAACCTTGTCCGCTCTGCACCTGGGGACGGGGGCACTGCACGAATCCGGCGATGTCGGTCCCGCCGACTCCGCCTTCGATTGCTTCCCTGTAGAAAAACTGGACGAATTTCGCGTTGGGATTCTTCACGGTGACTGCCACGTACCCCGGATCCGCCACACTTCTTCCGGTCGCTTTGCTTATGCCGTCGATCATGATCGGCGCTCTTACTTCCACGGCGCCTGAGTTCGCACGAACGACTCCGTTGTTTTCGAGCGTTACCGGAGTACTTCGAAATTGCGGCGGCGCACCTCGGAAATCCGTGCTGCAACTCCGAAATTGAAAGCTGATTTCAATTTCAGCACCCTGGCCGAACGTTTTCGTGTCCGTCACCGGCTCTTTGCAGTGCGTGTTCGAATTGCAAAGCATGATGTCTTTCGTGAAGGTCGCCAGAATCATGTTGCAAGGAGGCGCCGCTGGTCTCGGCGTGCAGTCCCAAACCTGCACCGTCATGTCTGGGTAACGGGGATCTCTCGACACGCCTCCGGGGAACGGTTGATCAAGGCATTGATGACCTGGTTTGCAAACCGCCGTGCAAACCATCCCGTTCGGGGCACTGCCGTGCGGTCCCGCGCAAATTCGCAGATCGGGAAGAATCGCAGTGAGGTTTCCGGTTAGAAGGCCGCCCAATATACTGTGCCCGCCTGAATCCGGCATGGCCGGCGAGTCGTAAATCGAAACCGACTGCAGCAGTACGTGCGTCGCCGCGTCCTGTGCGCAGGTCGCCCGCGCGCTAACCAGTGCGGCAAGCACCGTCACGATCAGGACCAGGTATCGGACTCTCATCGTGCCTTCTTCTTAGAAATTGCATCGAGAGAAAGCATCGCTAGGGCCCCCCCTCGATGGTGACTTTCGGCCAGCCTTTCACCCACGCGATCGATGAAATTTGCAGCGACGGCGCGCCGGTCTTGGCGTCGTAGGCGTGGAAGACAATGATGTCTTCGCCGGGCTGCAAAAAAACCGACTCGCCTCCCGGACCGACCCACGTGCTATTGCCCGCGAGGAGTTGCGTGCCGCCGCCTTCGAGCATCGGTTTGCCACTGGCATCCACATAGGGTCCCGTGATTTTGTGCGAGCGTCCGACCATCGTCCGATAGGTGCTGCGCGCACCGCGGCAGCAAGCGTCAAACGAAACGAAAAGATAGTAGTAACGGCCGCGATGAACGACGAAAGGCGCTTCGATCGCGTGCGGATTCGGCGGCTGGCTCGCGGCCGCAGCGCCGCGTCCGCCGGCGGGTGGACTTGCGGGCAAAGTCGCCGCACTCGAGGCAAACGGCGGAGGCGCGAGCGCACCGGTCAGCTCGGTCGTGCCGGGAGGCGAACGGCGGGCGAGCGAATAAAGAGTCGAATCGGTCGTGGAAAGCTTGCCGGTGGCGCGATCGAGGCGACGCATCTTTATGCCGTCCCAGAAGCTCCCGAAAACGAGCCACGCAACGCCTTTCGCGTCGAGCGTGAGATTGGGGTCGATGGCGTTGAAATTGTCATCGGCTTTCGAACCGAGCACGAGGCCTTGATCAACCCAATGAAAATCGGGGCTCGCGGAGTCGAGCGTTTTGTTCGTCATCAGCGCGATCCCGGAGGTGTTTTTGCCGAAGATCGAGTAGACGTAGTAGAGGTGATAGACGCCGTCGAAATATGAAATGTCCGGGGCCCAGAGCGAGGTCGTTTTGGGACTATCCTGCTTGATCCAATCTGGAATTGCGGGAAAGACGTTGCCGCAGCGCTTCCAGTTCTCAAGATCGCTGGAGCAGCGGATCGGAAGCTGGCCGTCCGCGCCGCGGCCTGCGGTGGTGCTGAAGACATACCAGGTGTTGCCGGCTTTGATGATCGAGGGGTCGTGCGTGCCTTGTGCGTCGCCGGAAAGCTGGAATGCGTGCGGTCCAGCCGATCTCGGATTCTGCGCGCGCGAGGGCGCCGTGCACAAGAGCAGTACGACGCTTGCGGCGAGGGGACGGCTGAGCATTGTAAGGTTCTCTCGCGTCAGAATCGGCGCGCGAATCATAGCACAATGCGATTTTGTTTCATGACGAGCGCGACGGCAGGCCGATACGGGCCTATTCGGCCGTCTTCAATTTGAGGCGAGACTTGTTTTCTTCCAGAAATTTGCGCAGATCGGCGGACGCGTCGAGCAGGCGAATCCACTGCTCGTAATAAAGTGTGACGGGAAAGCGGCCCAGGCCGTAGACGCTGACTCCGCCCTTTTCGCCGACGCGGAATTCGATGGTGCCCTTGGCGCGCGGCGCGGTCTTCTTCTCGAGTTCGGCAATGCGCGCCATTAATTCTTCTCTGCTTGGTTCGGACATGCGCTCTTCCCTCCGAAATCTATCTGAAGAAAGATAATATCAGGTTTGGGCGCGGGTCATACCGACGGGCCGCCCGGCGCCAAATTGAGGAGAAAGAGAAATGCCGGAGATCATAACGGAAAAAGTGACACTCAAAGTTGACGACGGAACTGAAATGCGCGCGTTTGTCGCGCGGCCGGACGGCTCGGGGAAATCTCCCGGCATGATGGTGTTTCAGGAAGCGTTTGGAGTGACACCGCACATTCGCGATGTGACCGAACGCGTGGCACGCGAAGGTTACGTCGCGATCGCCCCGGAACTGTTTCATCGCAGCACCGCGCCGGGCTCGGAATTCAGCTACAACGACTTCCCTGCTGTGATGCCGCACATGCAAGCGCTCAGCAATGAGGGGCTTGCAAGCGACTGCCGTGCAGCCTACACCTGGCTGACGGGTGATTCGCGTACCGATGCCGCGCGGATCGGCTGCGTTGGATTTTGCCTCGGCGGACGCACGTCATTCCATGCGTGCGCGGCGGTCCCTCTGCAAGCCGCCGTTTCGTTCTATGGCGGGGCAATCGGGCCAAGCACGCGCGGGCCCTCGCTGCTGCATCTGGCTCCGAATCTGCACGCGCCGATTCTTTTTTTCTGGGGCGGGCGGGACAAAAATATTCAGCCCGATCAAACGCGGCCGATTGAAGATGCCCTTCGCGCGGCGGCCAAGGAGTACGTCAACGTGGACATTTCGTTTGCCGATCACGCGTTCTTTCGCGATGGCGGAGCGAACTACGACACAAAAGCGGCGGCGATGGCCTGGACGCTTACGAAGCAATTCCTAGAGACATATGTGAAGAGTCCGGCAAAGCAATCGGGCGCCGGACGATGAAGACCAAAAGCCCCGAGGCGCAAACCTCGGGGCTGAGAAATCAAGAGAGAGTTCGAATCCAAATCAGTCGCGCAGGACGAACTCGAGTTCGACCCCTGCGACGGCGATCACGTCGCCGGAATTGAGTTTCGTGGGATGACCGATCGGCTTGCCGTTGACGCTGGGCGTCTTATCGGCGGCGCCGACGTAGTAGGAGTTGTCTTCGCGGCGATTGATTTGCGCAGCCGCCTTCGGCGCAAACCATCTCTTCAGTTTCACGGTGGCCATCGCGGATTTCCCGACAACCGTCAGCTTGTCGGTGAGCGTATATTCGGAGCGGTCCGTCTTTCCGCTGCGCACGACGAGCGTTCCCACTTTGACGCGGGCGGGCGCGAGCTGGGCGCTTTCACCGACCGCGGCGACCTTCTGCAGGAATTCGCGGCGCTCTTTGGTGTCCAGCATAACGGTTTCGTTGATCTTGGGAGCGGCCGGCTTTGGAGGGGTATTGGCGGTCGCGAAGCCGTCCATATCGCGAGATTCGGACACGAGGATCGTGTGCTTGCCGACGGTCACCGTATCACCGGGCCGAAGCATCACCATCTTGACGCGTTGGCCATTGACGAATGTGCCGTTCATGCTGCCGAAGTCTTCGAGCATCATGCGGCCTTCCTCGTTGAACACGCGCGCGTGATAGTGCGATACGGCCGGATTATCGATGACCATCGCGTTGTCCGGCGACCGGCCTATGCTCACTTCCTTGTGGCCAACGGGAACTTCGCCCAGGATGGCGTTGTCAAATTTCAGCGTCAACTTTGGCATTGCGTTCTCCTTCAGCCCCTCGTAAAGAGATCAGTTTCCCGAACCTGAAAACCAGCGTCCGATTCGGCCGAGCGTTCCTGCGGATTTGCCGCCCACGCGAACCACAACGGCCGTAATGTTGTCCCCTCCGCCGGCTTGATTGGCGAGGTCGATCAGGCGATCGGCGGCGCGCTGCGAATCCGGCGTTTCGCCGAGCGTTCCGGCGATTTGCGAGTCGGAAAGCTCGCGCGTCAGTCCATCCGAGCACAGGAGATAGACGTCGCCTTCGAGCGCTATCTGTTCGTCGACTTCCACCTCGACCGTGGAATCGACGCCCAGCGCGCGCATCAGCACGTTTTTCAACGGACTTGCTTCCGCCTCTGCTTCGGTCATGCGTCCTTCGCGAACTTGTTGCGCAACCAGCGAGTGATCATCGGTGAGCTGCAGGAATTCGCCGCTGCGCAAACGATAGGCGCGGCTGTCTCCGACGTGCGCGATGC